>JBBWWC010000285.1:0-12679 GCA_050256555.1 Planctomycetota bacterium
TGACGCTCCCATGCGAGAGGTAGCCCAATCAGTATCTGATGGGCGCGGCGTGCAAGAGTACGCAAATCCGCTTCTGGTGCCAGAGTCAGTCGATTCTTCGTCAGGGTTTCGATGACAAAAGCATCGATCGGATCTCGCACCCGATCGTGCGTTGGTAGCTGCGGAACCTCCGGCTTCGAGAGTGGCTGAAAGCTCCAGTATTGTCTTGGGCCTTCAAAATCATATTGAGAGACGGATTCCATCTCGGGAACTGGTGAATCGTCCGGTTTTTCGCGGGGATCGGGAGCACCTTCACGGATCCAGCGGACCAGCGATTGGACCTCCAGGGTTGAAAGATTCTCTCCCGGTGGCATCGAGAGCCCTGGTTCGGTTCCAGTCACCGCTCGTAGCAAAAGGCTGGCTCCAGGATCCCCGGGAACCAGGGCGGGCCCACGCGTGCCCCCCTCCAGCACTCCCATTTTGTGGTCCAATCGCAGACCGCTCTCGATCTTCTCTGAACGGCTGCTATGGCACGAATAACAGCGCTGCACCAGTAGCGGCCGGACTTCACGTTCGAAATGCTCCAGCGAGGCGGGCGTCAGCTCTTCTTCGGCGTCGGTGGCCCCTAACGAGCCCACCAGCAATAAAGCTGCCAATAATGAGACGGGTACGGCCCCGGACCATTTACAGAAGATAGATTTTCGTGATCTGGAAAGCCAACGTGGCATCCGGCGATCCCTCCCCGTTCATGTCGCTCGATTCAGACTCCATCCTAGCCGTTTCAGGCTCTCGGAACTACCAAGGGAGCAACTGTTGCAGAGCCCCGTGGAACAGGCACAATCTAGTGCCAGCAAGCTGCTAAAGTGGCGCAAACGCACCACAGCAGCGGGCATCGGTTGATCGTGGTCGCAGGGGTGCACGAAACCCTACAAGAGTCCACAGCAATCCACAGGAGTCAGCCATGGGAATCACTTTTGGTTGTTTTAGATCGATTCTGAAAACCGAGCAAAATTCTCGGGCAACTCGCTGGCTAACCACCGGATTTCCAATATCGCTGTTGACCATTTCGCTCTGCTTGGCGGGTTGCTCCATCTCCTCAGATGTTCAGCAGCAATTGAACACCAAGGTATCGTTGGCCGGCTCCAGAGCATCTGTCGATGGCTCCGTCACCACCTCCGCCGCAGGGCTCGCCTCGAAAATGGATTTCGATCAGTTCGGAGCATCGGATTCGAACTTGACCCTCGGAGCCAGAGTGCAGCTCGACCACGGTCCCTTGAGATTCATCATCGACCGTGTTGAATCATCCAACTCCGGCACTGATTTCTACGATGGCTTTTTCGGAGGAGCCAATCTTCCACCGGACCAGTATCGCCTGGAAACAGAACTGGCCTCGACTCGGCTACTGATGGCATTTCCCTTACTGAGCCCTTCACCGGAAAAATCACTGCCGCTAGATCTTCGACTCCTTGCCGGATTTAATTTGGCCGAAATCAGAGTAGCCCTTCAATCCATCGCTACCCCTACCACCTTCTCCGAGCTCGATGAACTGGCTCCCATTCCCGTCATCGGCTTCGAATCCAATCTCTCTATTGCTACGGCATGGAATCTTGAAGGAACATTTACAATATTACCCCTCTCTGAAATCACCGAATACGACGCACAATGTGTCGACAATTCGCTTCGACTCCTCTGGAGTCCTTCTTCACAATGGGAAGCCTTCATCGGAGCGAGAAATCACTCGCTGGAACTGGACGGTCTGCAGGCAGGAAATCCAACTGAAATTGATCTTCAGCTAAAACTGATAGAAATCGGCATTTCCCACAGATTCTGATGCATGAATCAACGACTGTTGAATACGAATTAAAATATTCCAAATGATGTGAGCCCCTTAACAGAGCTCGCCAGGAGCAGAGCATGGTCAGCAAAAAGACAACGGTACTGATCGTCGAGGACGAAAAAGATATCTGCGATGTGATTGAATACAATCTCAACCGTGAAGGCTACCTGACCCAATCTTTTGACCATGGCGAAGCTGGCCTCGAGGCGATCCGCACAGAAACACCAGGCCTTGTCCTGCTCGACCTGATGCTGCCAGGGATCGACGGCCTGGAAATCTGCCGGAAACTGAAGGAAGATCGACTCACTCGAGACATCCCTATCATCATGATCACTGCAAAAACCGAGGAGAGTGATGTGATACTGGGGCTTGGTGTCGGAGCCGATGACTATGTCGAAAAACCTTTCAGCCCGAAAGAAGTGATCGCCAGGGTCAAATCCGTCCTACGAAGAGCACCGCTCAAAGAACTCGTTGAAGAAAAATCCAGGATCACCAAAGACGCCTTCGTGATCGACACCTCGAGTCATGAGGTAACCGTTGACGGCGTATTGAAAACTTTTACAGCAACAGAATTCCGGCTTTTACACTTCTTCGCATCTCACCCAGGACGGGTATTCAGTAGAGATCATCTTCTGAGTCGCGTCATCAGCGATGACGCTGTGATCATCCATCGAAATATTGATGTCCACGTTCGTTCCATTCGCAAAAAGCTCGGGGAATCGCGGGACCTGATCGAAACGGTGCGTGGTGTCGGCTACAAGTTCAAAAACTAAGAAGTCATTCCGCTTCATCTTCCGACTCTATGCAACATACGCCATACTCATTCTCGTTGCGGGTTCAGCTTTCAGCTATCTCTTCTATCAACAATTCATCGAAGACACCTATTCTGATTTCAAAGACCAGATGCGATCCATCGCCATCTCTGTGGGTGAGCTGATTCTCATCAAACCAGAATCTTCCTTCGATCAAACCCTTCAAAAAAGTGTGGGGTCTCTCGATCATGACATCCAGATCCGACTATTCTCGGCAACAAGCGGCGACCTCATCGCAAGCTCCAATCTGAATCCTGATCTCCAGTTGAGCATCGATACCGAAGAGCTCGCTCAGGTACTGGGGAAAGGCCAACACCATAGAGGTTTTGAGATAGCGTCTTTTCCTGAAAAACCTCTGAGCTACTCCCGGCTCATCAATAAAAGTACTGGAGATCCTTTATTGGTTATCCAGATCAACCAATCGGCCACAGAAATCGGCCACAGAGCTTCGGATCTCAGGCGAAGCCTCTTCCTCTCCCTGCTCACTGCAATGATGACAGCTTCAGTTCTAGGATTTTTTCTCGACCGGCTCGTTTTCGGTCAGTTAAGAACATTGACCAATGTTGCAAAGGCCTACTCTACAGGCGATTTCACTAAAAAATCTCCATTACTACTCGACCCAAATATCAACAAATTAGGACATGCTCTCAATGCACTAGCAGACATGTTGCAGCAGCAGATCGATTCAGTACGACAAGAACACAATCGCCTCCGGGTGATTCTCGGCGGAATGAAAGATGGAATCATCGCCATCGATAACGAAGAGAAGATTGTCCTCGTAAACCCAGTGGCAGCCCGCTTGCTCGACATTGAACAACGAACCAGCAGAAATCGAAAGATTATCGAGGTCACGCACAATCGCACAGTCCACGATTTACTGATCCAGACCCTGCGAACACAAAAACCAGCAGAAACAAAACTCCAGATCATCGCCCCCATCGGCGAAAGATCCATCATTGCCTACACAAGCCCGCTAATGGATGCGGCGCAAAAAACCAGCGGGGCTCTCGTTGTTTTTCACGATGTCACAGAAATCGAGCGGCTAGAAATCGTGCGACAAGATTTCGTCGCAAATGTCTCGCATGAACTAAAAACACCGATCACTGCCATACGTGGGTTTGCCGAAACACTCGAAGATGATCCAGCGACGCCCGAAAAAACCAGGCGTCGTTTCATTTCCAAGATCACGAAACAATCACATCGACTCTCTCTACTCGTCTCTGACCTCCTGGTCCTGGCCCGACTGGAAGAGGTTACCGCACCATCTAAATACGTTCCGTTAGACCTCCGGGGCATCATCCAGGAGCGCATCAGATCTTTCTCTCATCTTGAATCGCCTCATATTCAGACCAGGATAATTTCGGATGTTGGTTCGACACCACTGATGGTATTGGGGGAAGAAGAAGAACTTCGCCAGGTGGTTGGAAATCTCATCGACAACGCACTCAAATATACCGAATCCGATGGAGAGATTCATGTCACTGCAAAGGTTCACGAAAATACAGCCCTGATCGAAGTGGTCGATTCTGGACTCGGCATCGGAACAGAACATCTCGAAAGGATCTTTGAACGATTCTATCGAGTCGATAAAGCACGCTCACGAGAAGTGGGAGGAACCGGTCTTGGCCTCGCCATCGTCAAGCATATCTGCCAGAACCATGGAGGAGACGTCACCGTCGAGAGCACAGAAGGGATCGGTAGTAAGTTCCAGATCCAGCTCCCTCTCCTCTGTAGTGAAATAAATTCTGAAGTCTCTGAATCCTTGAGCCGATCATAAACCCAATCGGCGCGACAACTCCGATGCTACTTTCTGGCCAGGATCTACCTGTTGCCTCAGCTCCAGGAAACGTGGCAAATCGGGATACATCCGGGACAACAGCTCCGGTGTAAGAGTCGAATCCTTGGCCAGGTAAACGCGCCCTCCAAGATCGGCGACTTCTTCATTGAGACGTTTCATCAACACCTTTGATTTTTCGTCGGCTCTTAAATCCATGGTCAAAGTCCAACCCTCATCGGGAAAAGACAACCAACCCCCACCACGTCGAAAGCACTTCAAGACCACCAATGGTGGCGCAAGCGTTCCGGAGCTTGCGGAAGTGATCAGTTGATCGATTGCCTGAATGCCGGCGCTGTAAGGAATCAAGGATTGGTGCTGGTGAAACCCATCTGCGCCGTAGATTCGTTTCCAGTGAGGAAACCTCTCCAGGGGGAAGAGTAGTTGTTCCAGTTTCCAGGACTGCGTGTCACCGGTTGCTGTTGTAAAACGATAGCGGAGCTGGTTATGCCACCGAAGCACTTGCGGCCTCAGCAAGCCACTCAATCCACGCGGGAATGAAATCCCACTGGAGAGATTCCACGAATGTCGCTGTGGTGCTGGGCCAATCACCGGATTCCCACCCACCACGATTCCACGGCCGAAAGATTTTCCACTGACCGTCGGATCGATCCAGGCGGCAACGTGTTCGTGGCTGTCCCCCAGCGTACGAAGCTGATCTATGGAGGATTGGAGATCACGAGTCTTCTTCACCACAACGTCTGCCCGGGGAGCAGTCAGTGGTATCACTTCCAGTTGCGCCTCAAGAATCATACCGGTCAGCCCCATCCCCCCGATGGTCGCCGCAAACAGATCGGCATTCTGATCCCGATCGCATTCGATGATTTCTCCTGTTGGCAACAGAAGTAAAAGCGAATGAGTCACGTCCCGAAAAGAACCCCGGAGTCTGTGATTCTTGCCGTGGGCATCTGCGGCGAGAACTCCTCCCACCGTCGCATCAAGAACGCCAGGAACCACCGGCAAGGTGAGCCCTTCACGTGCCAGTGCTGAAAGTAAGCCACGTAACGTTTGCGCCGAGGACACAACGATGGAATGGGAATCACCAGAGTAAGAATCAGAACCTGGCGGAAGATCGAGAAGCAGCAGGCGACCTTCATCGAGAATCGCAGCGTCGCCATAAGAGCAACCAGCCCCTCGCGGCAACCATGGGTATGCTTCCCCGGATCGCTTTTGTGCTTCGTTGAAATCAGCGCAACGAATCAGCCGCGAACGGGCCTGACAAGTACCGGCCCAGCCGGTGATGGAACTCCATGGCAGGATCGGTTCCTCTTCACTGGCTGCCAGATTGGCCTCCTCCTCCAGATCACCAGGAACGAATCGGCGAACCGCAATCGATCAAACGATAAACTCCGGCTCGGAGACCTCCGGAACAGTACCGGTACCGGCACCCAGCCGAAGAAAACGACAGACCGCCTCGCGACCGTCATCGCCGTAATCCAGGGTTCGTTGATTGACATACATCCCAACAAAGCGATCGGTCTGCTCGCGAGTCAAACCACGATTGTATTGCTCTGCATAGCGAAGCGCTTCCTCACGATGCTCCAGCGCATAGGCGATACTCTCGCGTAAAATCCTGGAAATCTCACGTATATGTTTCTCACCAAGATCACGACGAATCGCATTACCACCCAAGGGAAGGGGCAAGCCATCTTGAGTCTTGGCCCACCATTCACCGAGATCAACCACCGGATGGTACCCCTCATCTGAATAGGTCACTTGTCCTTCATGGATGATGACACCCGCCTCAAACTCACCCGAGTCGATGCGTTGCATGATTTCATCGAAGGGAACCACTTCAGTCTTGGCCTCAGGCATCCACAATTTGAGCGCTAACGCTGCACTGGTCCATTCACCAGGAACAGCGATGGTGCAAGATTCGAGGCTCTCTCTGCTTCTCGGTTCCTTGGTAATGAGGACCGGGCCATAGCCTTCCCCCATACTCGCACCGTGATTGAGCAACGAGTATTGCTCAGAAAGATGAGCATAGGCATGAATGGAGATTGCGGTCACTTCATGGCGGCCTTCAACAGCATGACGATTGAGGGTCTCAATATCTGCCATCATGTGATCAAACTCATAATCTCCGGTGTCTACTTTTCCTTCACCGATCGCAAAATGCATAAATGCATCATCGGAATCGGGGCTATGTGCAATGACGACCTTCAAAGAGGCTCCTTTCGCCATTTTTTCGGACAGATTCACCGACCAGTCCAGCTACAGCGGATCCAACACAAAAACTGCAAAAGATGACTTTAGAGGCTGAGAATAGCCGCTTCAAGGGCTTGCAGCTACCAGACCTGCGGTCACAAGTCGTTTCCGGTTTACTTGCGGTAACCGGGACTAAAATCTATCATCAGTGGGCGTATTGGGCTCTAGGCCAGAACTGAACTTTGTTCCTGGGGCTACTGAAGATGACAAAACGGGAGAATAAGCCATGGCAGATCCAGCAAACAAAGTCGAGAGCAATGTCACCGGCAAGTGGTTCGTTGACGAAGAATGTATCGATTGCGACCTTTGCCGAACCACCGCTCCAGACAACTTCCGCGCCAATGAAGACGAGGGGTATTCCTACGTCTTCAAACAGCCGGGATCTCCAGAAGAAGCAGAACTCTGCGAGCAGGCCAAGGAAGAATGTCCGGTCGAAGCGATCGGCGAAGACGGCGACTGATCGCTCAACGTCCAGCCGAGCTGAACGCCAAACAATTCAATCAACTCAGAACTGAAACCGACGTGCCAGCTCTGCGACGATGGGTGCGGTTCCTGAAATTGCCTGTCCAAGAAACTCATCGGCTAACGGCAATGGTTCACTACCGACAAGGATTGCACCACTAGCCAGCAAGATCGGCTCGATGGCCGCCAGATCATAAAGAGCCACTCGTGGATCGATCATTGCGTCACAAGCCCCCTCCGCCACCAGCATGTGCCCCATCCAGTCGCCGTATCCACGGTTTCTTCGTGAGGATGAAATCACCCCTGTAAAAGAATCCCACATCCCGGCATTTTGAATATGCTTCAATCCACCATGCGCAATGAAAGCGTCATCGATTCGAGCGCAATGACGACTCTGCAATTTTCGAGCACGCACCGATGGCAAAGTAGTTCCCGGACCTTTCCAGGCTCCAACATCTGGCCCACCCCACCAGCACTGCCCTCGTTGGTCTACGGAACCTTCCTGCGCCCCCAGTACCGGAGAATGAACTAAACCGAGCGCTGGTAAGCCATCGAGTTGAAGACCCACGAGAACTGCAAAGTGCGGCACTCCATCGATAAAATTCTGGGTGCCGTCGATAGGGTCGATGACCCATCGATCACGAGAATCCCCCTCATGGCCATGCTCTTCACCAAAAATGCCCAGTTCGGGAGCTCCGCGACGGAGGATTTCTCTCATCACCTCTTCGGACTCCTGGTCTGCCCGTGTGACAGGAGTTCCATCCTTCTTCGCATCGATGACGAGACTGCGATCCAGAAAGTACCGCCTGGAAATTTCCCCGGCTGCTTGAACCGCATGAAGTGCGACCTCCAGAAGCATCTCCAGCTCGATAGTTTTCTTTCGAGCTGCAGAATCCAAGGTCACTTCTCCTAATCAGACCGAAATCGCCATGTTAGGAGTCGGACTCGGAAGCAGTCTTCTTCGAATCACCTGCGTTCCGGACGGCACCACTCCATCAAAAATCCTCAACAGAACCTCTTCTGGCTTGGCTCGATGGTCTCCATTCAAACAGATTCGCATCTGCAACATTCGCTCATCGTCACGAATCGACATCAAGCTCGTCGCATCAGCAGGAATTTCCTCGACCCACGACACGGCGGCAATGCCCGGTCTGATATCGGAAGTCTTGAGCTTGCCCTTCTTGGTCGTTCTTTCGACCAGAATTTCCGACTCCGCAAGCAGCTCCTCGATCGCATCGGGGCGAACACCTTCTGCAGATTCACGTGGCACCAGGACAAAAACATCGGCCCAGCCAGTCACAGCGGACAACTTCGGTGCTTCTTGACCCAGGGCATGAATCGATCTGAGCTTGAGACCTTCAGGGACCTGCGCCGAAAGAATCGAGAGCAACTCTTCTTCCCCGACATCCTGTTGAAGTCGTAAATCCATCACTTCGGAGAGCCCAGCCATACCTAATCGTAATGGCGGACCAAAAGACAGCTGAGGAATTGGATGGAACCCTTGCGAGTAAGAAGGAGAAAATCCAGCTCGACGGATCGCTCGTGGGAACATCCTGTTCAGATCCAGGTGTCCCATGAAGCGAGCCGTCCCGACCTTCGCATAACGAACCCGATAAGCAAAGCTGGGTCGATCCAGTTCCGGTCTAACAGGAGGTAAATTGCGATTTTCCCGGGCCAGGAAACGTTCGCGAGATTGCTCACGGACCAACTCCACACCGGCATCGGTCTGAGAAGCGTCCTGGGTTTCATCGCGATGGGCATCGAGATATTCAAGATGCTCGATACGCTCTTCCTTCATCCGGGAAAGATCGCAGGCGATTCCGCAGTCGTAACAAACAAGACGCCTCTTGTCCGCTGTGGCATCTTCCAGGTTGTTATAATGAGTCAACTTCCGGCCCGGCTTCCCACAAGGGTGAGAAGTCCTGTCCTTCAGAGCTCGCTGATATTCTCTGACAAGGAACTTATGTTCCACACCGCAGTCGATGTGATCCCATGGCAACCTGGCATCGACAGGAATCGTTTGCAAATAACGATACCGATCAATTTCATGCTCTTCGATCGCCTCCATCCAGAGATCAAAACGGAGCCGGTCAGACCAACCGTCAAAACGTGCTCCGTTACGCCAAGCGGTTTCGATCACGTCGCAGAGAACACGATCCCCGCGACTGAGAATCCCCTCGATGTGACTGGTGGTTGGATCGTGCCAGCGGAAGGTCAGCCCAGGAACCCGGGTCCACTTCCGCAAAGCCTGGTGCTTCTTTTCGATCTCCGGGATGTCATCCATCGGCGCCCACTGAAATGGTGTGAATGGCTTTGGCACGTGACTGGAAACGGAAACGGTAATGTTCGCCCGTCCCTTGGGAAGATACTCGCGCGCAATACCAAGCATACGCTTACCGGTCTCGGCAATACCACGAACATCTTCCTCTTCCTCGGACGGCAACCCGATCATGAAGTACAACTTCATCTTCCGCCAACCACGAGAGAAGATCCTGTGCGCACTCTTGGCGATGTCTTCCTCGGTGATATTCTTATTCACGACATCGCGCATCCGCTGGGTTCCTGCTTCAGGAGCAAATGTCAGGGAAGTATTCCGAACGCTGGCCATTTCATCGAGCATCCCATCTGTGAGGCCGTAGGCTCGCAGAGATGAGACCGAAAGAGAGATGTTCTTTTCTCGTAACTCGGGCATCACTTTCTTGACCAGTGGCTCGATGGCGGTGTAATCCGCGGTGGAAAGGCTGGTCAGGGAAACTTCATCGAAGCCCCCGCAGCGAACTGCATCGCGGACAGTATCATGAATCTCTTCCGGCGATCTTTCCCTGACCGGTCGATAGATCATCCCCGCCTGACAGAAACGACATCCCTCGGTACAACCACGCGCCACCTCAATACTGACCCGGTCAAATACAACTTCTGTATTGGGCACCGGAGAGCAGGAAGGAAAAGGGAACTCGCCCAGATCCGGGACATGAGATCGAGAAATTTTTTCTGGTACACGTTCATCGAGGGGTGCATCGACTACCGTCACCCCGGTCGCGGGTTCTATCTTGGTGCTGTAAAGAGACGGAACGTAAACTCCATCCATCTGACTGATGTGGATGAGTCGCTCACGACGCCCAATGCCCTGATCTTTCAGTTCACGCCAGCGCTTGACGACAGCGTGGAAGAATCCCTCACCATCCCCGATCAAGAACGCGTCGATAAAGGCACTCATCGGCTCCGGCTGGAAAGCGACCGGCCCACCGGCCATGACCAGGGGGCATTCATCATCACGATCTACCGACCGGATCGGAATCCCGCCCAGGTCGAGCATCGTCAGGATGTTCGTGAAAGTGAGTTCGTACTGCAGTGAGAAACCGACCACGTCAAAGGAACTCATCGGATCCCATGACTCAAGGCTCACCAGAGGAAGCTCTCGATCACGCAGTTCTTGCTCGCAATCGACCCATGGTGCATAGACCCGTTCTGCCCGAACTCCATCAAGACCATTGAGATGAGAATAGAGGATCTTGAATCCAAGATGGCTCATGCCGATCTCGTAAACATCGGGGAAGGCTAGCAGAAAGCTGAGCTCGGACTCCTTCTTGCGAACCGAATGAAGTTCACCGCCGGTATAACGCCCTGGCTTTTCGAGTCGGTGAAGAAATGAGGCATAAGGATGATTCTTCAGATCACCTTCGTCGGGAATCTGCGAAAGGTCTTCGCCCTCAGCAGCAGAGGAAGGGCCACTTCTGAATCCAACCTTGCCCATCGAATCCCAAAGAGAATCGTCATTCGTCTCATTCAAAGGATCTATCCTCTCCGAACAAACGAGCGGAAAAATGGTTGTGAAACGGTATTCGACCTTGCCATCGGAAAGCCTTACCCATTCAAGCCACAAATTTAAATTCGGTAGAAATCGTACCATAGAGGCCGACTGCTGGCATTTGGATCCGAAATGAACGAATCAGCCTCGATCAGGCGAGATCCTCAAGCTTCCCGGTCTCGCCAGGGGCCTCAGCTTCCTCAGTAGTCTCCTCAAATTCCTCAGAGTCCTCAGTCTCCTCGACCACTAAAGGCACTCCTGTGGCCAACTCGCCTTGATTCGAGTGGCTCGTCCCCAAATCGCCCAGCAGAGCTTCATGACGCGAAAGAACCGCCATGATCGCCTCCTGGATTCTTTTCCGGGCGAGCGAGACTTCACGACACAATTCCGGATCGATGGTCGAAGAGATTTCACCCCAGCACTCCAGAACTCCAGCTACCGAGTTATGGATTTCGCGAATCTTTTGCTGCGCTTGAGCGGCTTCTGTCGCCTGAGCCACCAGATCCACGCCGGAGACATCACAGCTAGCCAGGAGCTGTTCATAGATAAGAGCTTGATCCTGAAAAGCCTTCAATAACTGTCCGGCCTGGGTCTCATTTGTGTCTATAGAAGTCATATTTCACCGGTTTTTCTGACGGAACCTTCCAATTCGAGAAACCCAGCGTAACGGAATCAGGCGTGCTCCACTACGAATCGGAACCAATTGAATCGCAAGAGCCAGTGCTAGCGCTGCCGTAAGAAAGGGAGGCTCAGTCCATGCCATCTATATTTTCTCCTCATCGATCATCTGCTTGATTTGCTTCAAAGAAAAATCCTGGTCCTGTAAGGACCGAATTCGTGCCAGTCGCTCAAAAACCCACTCGGCATACAGTCGATGCCCGGCTGGAGTACGTTCCTCTTCCTCAATAAATCCGCCCACGGTGTAATCGTGAATGGTCTGACGGGAGATTCCCGTGGCGGCCATCACTTCGCCGATCTTGAATAATTTGAGTGGGACCTTCCCCACCAACCGATCCGGCACCGTGGAACACCCCCCCCTCGTTCAATTTCCATCCGACACGGGTGACGACCCGCCCCCCCGAGGTTTGTACTTTACACTTTATAAATCATCCTGCAATAGAACTCTCAGTCCGGACGACCAAAATCAGCATCCCACTCCAGCACGCTAAAAATTCGGCGGCTCTGAGGAACTGCCGGGAGCATTTGAAGAACGGGGTCTCTCTGAAGAAGTGTGAGGCGGAACCGGATCATATCCGCCCTGGCTGAAGGGCTGGCAACGCAGCAGCCGACGAATCCCGAGGAGTACCCCGCGCCAGGGGCCGTGCCGCTCGATGGCTTCCAGTGAATACTGACTGCAGCTGGGCTCAAAACGGCACAGCGGCGGTAGCCACCGAGAAATCGCTCTCTGATAAAACCGAACGCAGCCCATCAGGCCTCGTGCGACAACTCCCGATCTGGAGGTCATAAAAACCTCACTCTCCTCATCAAAAACGCCGCTCTTGAATCGCAAGAGAAATCAACGGCACCACCTCATGAGAGAGATCTTCGAAAGAGAGGTTTGCGCACCCCGGACGCGGTATGAAGACAAAATCTCGTGGCTCCGGAGACTGATCTCTATGGGTTCGAAAAATCTCGCGTAACCTTCTTTTTAATCGATTACGCACCACCGCATTTCCAACCTTGCGGCTCACTGCTAAACCGATACGTGACCACTCACCGGAGTTTGGGTAAATCACAAC
>JBBWWC010000286.1:0-8380 GCA_050256555.1 Planctomycetota bacterium
CAACGCCTTGCGCTCCGTCAGCAAAACATCATGATCGACCTCACCAAAAGCCGGTGCTTGATGCACCACTCCGGTACCGCTAGCGGTGGTAACGAAATCGGCTCCAACCACTCGCCACATGGCAGGAATTTCTTGGCCTGCAGCAGTAGAAACCCGGGAATCTCGATGTTCCTGATAGTATGTATCAAAGGGGGGTTGGTAGCGGGCACCGATCAGGTCGGTGCCAGGGAAGGTCTTCTCGACCGCCAGATCTCGCTTCAATTTGCCCGCCAGTGTCTCGACCAGCTCCTCGGCCAAGATCAACCGTTCGCCCGTTTCTCCATCCACTGCGATGCAATATTGCACTTCCGGATGAACTGCGATGAATTGATTCGACGGTAACGTCCATGGAGTCGTCGTCCAGGCAACAAAGGATGAACCTTCAGTAGAACCATCGTCATTCAACCGTGGCATTCGGACGAACACGCTCGGGTCATCGACCTCGCGATACCCCTCGCCTACCTCGCCGGCCGAAAGCCCGGTACCGCCCTGAGCCCACCACCAGACGATTTTTTCTCCCTGGTAAAGAAGCCCCTGCTCGAACAAACGCTTGAGAGCCCACCAGACGCTTTCGACATAGCTCTTGTGGTAGGTGGCATAAGCCTCATCAAGATCAACCCAGAAACCGATGTTGCGAGTCAGTGACTCCCACTCTTTGACATAGCGAAATACCGATTGCTGACAGCGCCGGACAAACGGCTCGATGCCATACTCCTCGATCTGCTCCTTCGAGTGGATTCCGATCTCCTTGCACACTTCCGTCTCGACCGGCAATCCAGGCGTATCCCAGCCCGCTTTTCGCTCGCAAAGGCGGCCACGCATCGTCTGATAACGGGGGAACAGATCCTTCATCGCACGCGTCAGAGCATGACCAGGGTGCGGCATTCCATTGGCCGTGGGTGGACCCTCAAAGAAGACATAACGCTCGGCGTTTGCACGTGCGGCCAGGGTCTTCTGTTCGATGGAGTTCTCATCCCAGAAGTTCCGTATCCGAGCTTCGAGCTCGGGGAAATCAGGGGAATGGGGCGGCTCAGGAAACTCGAAACCGTGTCCCGCATCACTCATCAAAAAAATCCTCCCAGCAAGATGGTTGACTCGAAGTCAGCCAAGTTGCTGGGAGGATATCCGATCCCAAGGCCGGTGACACCCGGATCAAGAATCGCTGATCACGGACAGCCGGTCTGATCACACTGGAGGGAATCCGTATCGGTAGGATCCGGCCCACAGCCGCCCTGGATGTTTGGCTCCGGTACCGGAGTAGATCCAGGTACAAACAAGCTAGAGAGCAAAAACACCGCATCCGCAACATTCACGCCACCGTCATCGTTGACATCTCCCGCATCGCGGCAGGCCAACGGAGTCGCACCAGGAACAAACAAACTCGAAAGCATGAAAACCGCATCCGCAACATTCACGCCCAGATCAAGATTGCAATCGCCCCGGATAAAGTTGTCTCCTGTGGGGCAGGTCACCACTACCGGAATCAGCGCGACCCCGTTTACAGGGTGGTCAAACTGGCCCAGAAGTTCTTCCTGGCCATCTTCATCGACCAGATAAGCGGTGTTGGCTGCATCTCCCTGAACCCAGATGAACAGATCTTCCTCATCCCAGTAACTGAGACTGCGGACTGGCTCGGCAGCAAGCGCTGTGGGAAGAACGATGGAGATCGAATCACAGTTGTTCGGACCAGCCGCCAGAGGACGTTCAAATTGCGGGAGCGAAGCGGAACCACCAGTGACGTAACCACCAGAAGCGCGGAACACCTCTTCGCCGGCACCGAGAGCGATGGAATCTCCTCCGGTGCTGCCAGCGTACTGGCACAGATCCAGCGGACCACCAGTGATGGTACTCAGTTCACAGAAGTTGGAATCTCCGGTCGTCAGGGTATTGGTAATCGCACGCAATTCCCCCGCTTCGGTAAACTCCAGATCGTTAAAATCAAGAACAGTAAAACCGACCAGGTTCAAGGTCAGATTGATGGGATCGTATTCGAGTAGCCAGGGTGAAGGTGCCGGCGAAGGTGGCAGCGACAACATTCCCAGCATAAACCAGTTACCGGTGGTCGGATGAATGGTGATCCCCCGCAGCGCATCGACCTCCACGGCACCAGCAATCGACATGGCAGTTTCCGAAATCACCTCAAGGGTATCTGGATCGACTTCACGAACGATGTCGTCCTGATCAGAGACGGTCAGGAAATGTGTCTCGAAACAAGGAGGGCCTTGCCCCTCGACCGTCATCGACACACCGAGAAAACCAAACAAAATAACAGCGACGGGAACTCGCAGAATAAAACTCAAACTCATGTCTCACTCCGATCGCGCCTCGGATTCGCATTTACGAAACCCTTCACGGGTTACCGTCCGAGTGCTTTCTTTAACGATTTTTCCAGTTGTTCGTAGCTCTGGTAGCCCGGTTCCCGAGACACCACATTTCCCTTTCGGTCGATGAAATAGACCGTAGGAAGTCTCTTTAGATGATACTGCTGAAAGCCCACTCCATCGCCCCGCAGTAGCATCCGTTGTTGAAGATCATTTTCCTCGACAAACTCGCGAATACGCCCCTTACCGTCATTGTCGGCATTAATTGCCACCACCGATACATTCCGGCTCCGGTACTCTTTCTGAATCTTGCTGAGGTGCGGAGACTCCGCACGGCAGGCACCTCACGAATAACCCCAGAAGGCTAGCAAAAGCGTCTGGCCCTTGTAGTCCTCCAGAGTCACCGGATTGCCCTCCATATCATCCAGAGTGAAAGCGGGCGCAGGCTTACCAATCATCTTTCGAGCCCGAACATCCGGATCGAGAGGCTGAGAGGCGATCCGCTTGCTCGATTTGAGTAAGCCGGCGACCTCCATCACCACTTCCCCCAGCGGCCCCTTCTCGTGATCTTTACGCTCTTTCTCAAACATCGTCTCGGCTAGCTCGACAGCTGCCAGCGACATTCCTTTGCGCAAAACCCTCACGACCGGTGCCAGAAACTCGTAGCCACTGAGTACTTCCTTCGACTCTTCTTCCTCGATCAGCCCGGCCTCAAGACGTTCGACTTTGAGCTGACGCTTTTCGGTGCGAGCTTTTTCATCTTCACCACGAACCAGAGTCGTAACCCAATTGGCGGCCTTGAGCGCTCCCCCGGCAGACATGTGGAGAGTTTCCTGAAATTCGGTCAATCGCAAGGCTCGAGACCCGCCACGGATTTCGATCTCACCACCAGCCAGTTCGCCGATCTGAGTGAACGAGCCATCGGCTTCCGCCACTTCTTTTCGCTCGACACTGATCTGACGGCGCAACCCGACTGCTGTTCCGTCGGCCCAACCGATGCCGTTCTCCTTGCCGACGGCGCCATGAACCGAAAGCAACATCTCCATGACGCCAGGCGAAAGCGGATCGAACAGTTCTGGCCGTGGCTTTGCGCTCCCCTGCACCAGCATCGAGCCGATGGGAAAACCACCCGGATAAGAACCATCGGTGGCCGTCGCTCGCCAGACCCAGCGATGCCCTCCCGGAGCCGGAACCTGATAGATGGTCACCTCGTAGTGGACCGTCTCCTCACCACGAACGCGCTCGACTTTCCAGACCGCCTTGGCCGACGGCACTTCCTCCGTCAACATCGGTTCCAGGTTCGCCAAACAATTGGCCGAAACTGACACCATAAAAAGAAGCGCTGGAATGGACTTACAGAGAGTTCTCACCGTCCAGGGACATGAACGCATCACTGATTCTCCTCCGATAAGACAAACTAGACCAAACTGTCCAGATTTTCGTTCCATGCGAAAAAACCCGGAGCCACGGTCATAGACGGTAATCTGCCCTCGAATCGGAGGCAAGGGGCCCGATTGAGTACTGGTATCTGAGATCCGTCTCCACTACACTAGATCTATCTGTGAGATGATTTCTGTCTCGCCCCGGGGATTTCACGAGGGATTCGGGTGCGAGTGGCGTCTTTCATGGTGTCAGGATGTTCGGTTACACTCTGGACGTCCTTCCAATCAAACCTCTCCAAGAGGAGGAAACAAAATGTTGAGACAAGTTCATGTCCCATTGCTGCTGGCGCTTCTGATGATCTTTACGCCGGTGACTGTCGGATCTCTTTTTTCTGCTGACGACTCTGGCTTGCGTAAACCTCTCGATCTCCCGGCCGGTGGAGCTGGATCTGACGAAGAGGAAGAAGACGCCCCTGAGGCCATCAACTTCTACGGTAGTGAATTCGAAGGAGACTGTTTTGTCTTCGTCGTTCCTGCTTATGGTTTCTGCGGCGAGACCGATATCTTCGACATGATCCGTCAAGAAGTCTCGCAGACTCTCAACCAGCTCTCCGCTGCAGTAGACTTCGCCATCGTCGGTTACAACTCCACGACATACATCTGGCGTCCTGATTGCTGCCACGCTTCTCCGGCTCACAAGGCTGGTGCACAAGCATGGCTGGGCACGCTCGCTCCGATTGAAAACCACTGCCTCCTTGATGCAGCGCTGGCAGGACTGGGTCTTGCCCAGCAAGCCGCTGGTGGTCACAAGCAGGTGATTATTTGTGGCGCCCGCGAGCCTTACTGCAACGGTTCCGGTGGTGGTAACTACGCAGACATCTGCATGGAGTCGATCACGGCAGCTAACTTTGAGAACCTGCCGATCCACACCATTTACTTCACCAGTTCCTTCTACACCGGTGAAGAGGCGTTCTACATCAACCTCGCTGCCATGAATGGCGGAACCTTCCGTCAGGTCGACTACTAGAAGCGAATCGACAAAGATCAAAAAGGCCCCGGACGTTCAAGCGTCCGGGGCCTTTTTTTGTTTCGCAGCGGCCACTGAAAGCCGCAGAAAGATCCGGCTCTGAAAAGAACGGCGGTGTTCGGGTGCGGATGTGAAGATCATGACACCGTTGATCTACTGGATCTGATCACCGAAAAACGAATCCCACGAATCGGCGTTGGCTGGACGCTCCGGTCGTGGTGAAAAGAAAGCCTCCCAGCAAAACGACAACATCGATCTTGTCACACACGGGACGCATCGAGGAATCTCTGACGACGTTGGCGTCGATCCGGCATCTACATCATGGTCAAGGACTGCCATGCCCGTTGCAGAAATCATATCTTTGATGGGCCCATGGCATGAAGACGAGGACTCTCCCCCCCCTGGCTTCTCAGCGAACCTGGTTTCTCAGCGAACCTGGCTTCTCAGCGAACCTTGAGTAACAAGATGATGAGCAAGGGAGCGAGAACCGCCTGAGCAATTACAAATCGGACCAGGACCTGGGTTTTCGACCACTTCAGGTTCAGCCGACAGTGATCATGAAGAGGACAGCGAATCCGGCTCAAAATGCTGATCTTGAAGAATTTCAATAACAGTATTTTGAGCAGTCCGGTGCCCCCATTGGCCAGAATGAGTAAAGCCACGACCAGTAGCAAAGAAGGATTGCCGGTCGCCAGCACGAAGACTCCCAGCAGCAATCCGAGTGCCCGAGATCCTGCATCTCCCATCATTAACTGAGAAGGCTCGGCATTGAACCAAAGATAGGCCGCAAGAGTTCCCAGGGTCGTCGCAACGACAATCGCCCAGGTCGCTCCATCTTCATAGAAGGGGACGAGCAGGTAGCGCGCTGTCTCGACATGCCCCACGACACCGTAGAGCACTCCACCAAGGCCGAGAAAAGCCAACGCCAGCAAGCTTCCCGACAGGCCATCGACACCATCGGAGCAATTGGTCGAATTGATGGAGAGCCAGAGAAGCCCTGTCGCTACGATCCCATAGATCCACGAGTTGACCAGGATGGGAGCCAGCATTCCGGCGGTTCCTTCGAAGGCAGCTTCGGCCCCCATTTTCGGTGCGTAGAAGGGCAGCCAGATCTCGACCGAGAATTCGCCCCCGACCATCGCCCAGGCCACCACCATCGAAAGAACCAGATCGATACAGCCCTTGAGAACACGGCCCCAGGCATTGGGGCTACGATCATCAAGAAAACCTGCTCCCATCGCCAGAAGAACCGCCACCAGGATGACACCTCGGAATGGATCCCAGGGCGTGACAAGCAAAGTCACAAGAATGGTCACGGGGATGAAAAGAGCACCAGCACCGGTCGGTTTTCCGATGGAGGCCTGAGCATCGATGGCATGGTCACGACCCCGATCGGTCGGAAGAACCTTGTACCAACGTTTGAGGGCCCAACCGGATCCAACAGCAGCAAGCACCGCACCGATGGCCGCCAGGATGAGGTGAGAGTTCAACAGCCGGAGCGGGCCCCAGAGATCCTGGAACTGCTGACCTAACCAGTAAAGCACGACTCCACCCCCCCCGATTCTTCCTCAGTAGAGGAACTAGCCGGAGGATAGCCGCCGTAATCACACCAAGAAAGGTCCGAAGAAAAGACACTCGCAAGAAAAGAGAAGCGGAAGTACGAAAACGCTCTAGCGACCGTCTCCGCTGTTAATCACCGATTTTTTCGGTTCTTTTCCAGGGTCATCAACGCTAGCTTTTTCTTGCGCCTCTGCGAGCTTCGCCCTGCGATCATCTTCTACTCGGCGCGTTCTGATCTTCATTCCATAAGGCCGAGTCAAAGAGTTCGTTACCGGATTGCCGTCAACCGCCTCACGAATCGCATCATCGAGGTATAGCTTTCGATCCAGTTTACGCCCCCATACGTCATCATCGAGACTGCCGTGATAAACGATCTGACCACGATTCACGACTATATAGGTCGGGCTCACCTTGACCCCGAAGGCTTCAGCACAACGACCATCCTGATCGATGAGAAAAGGGTGTTTGATCGATTGCTTTTCCGCCCATGGCCGAATCTTCTCCGGATGAGCAAAGAAAGCCGAATCGATAGAGATCCACTGGACCTTCTGTTTGCCCCAACGACGAATCATCGGATGAATTCGATGTTGGCCATAAAGACGTCGAGCAAAGCGACATTCCGGAAGGATCCATTCCAGCACAATGATCTCGTCGGAATGATCGGAGAGATCATAGGATTCCCCATCGATACCTTTGAGCACCAAAGGTGGAGCCGCTTGCCCCAGAAGAGCCAAGGGATCGGCTATTGGGGAAATTTCCTTCTCCGTCTCCGGAGTCGTTTTATCGGAAGTCTCAGCAGTAGTTCCTGTGGCAGAATCCTGACCTAGAGAGAAAACACAGAGGTTCAAGACCAGAAGGAATACGGGCACTAACTGCAACATGATGGACATCCTCCAACATTCGGCCGAAAGAACACGGCAAACTACATTACGGATTCAGAATTGCTGTAAAGCGGCCTCCGGTAGGCCTTCTAATCCGCTAAATATTACCATCTTCAGCAAAACAAAATCGACGCTAACAAGTCATGGCTTCCGATAATGCCCTCTGAAGTGGTACTATTCCGGTGAATTCGATCGCCAAAAATCGCTCCGAAGCCTACAAATAGGTGTCTATGAGCGGTCAAATCCGATCAGAACCCGGACCTGTGCGAAAGAAGGCCTCTGAGATGTTGTTTGCCCATTTCCAACCGAGCGATTCCAGTTCCCTGAAGTTCCAGCAGCCTCGTCGCAGCCAGATCCTGTTGCTGATGTTCTTGGTTGGACTCTTCCACTCAGAATACGTTTTCGGCTCGAGCCAGGATCCTGCCGAAAAAAGTTCGGAATCACAGTCCGTCCCGGCCGCTGACGAGAATGACGAAAAGGCCCAAAAAGCTGCTCAGCTCGCCAGCGAAGTTTCGAAGAAGCTCAAGGAGATTCCAGACCCTCGAACTCTCTCCAGAGATGATCTCCCTCGAGTCTTCAAGATCATCGACCAGGGTTTGGCGTTGGGACGCCAGTACGTCTCCGAGTATCCGGCCGGAAATGATCTGCCCCTGGTCTGTTGCGACCTGAGTCGCATGCTGATTCTCAACGTCGACCGCCATCTCGGAGAGCTCAATGAAGAGGCGAAGATTTTTGGCGAAGCATTGACCAGCGAACAAAGACTGAGTGAGACGTTTACCTACCTATCGGAAGTCGTCAACCTCGCTAATACAGCGCTATCTCAAGAGATCTCATCAAAACTAAAATGTCGAGCACAGACGATTCTCGGAGACTGTATGTTGAAGTTGCGAGAATCTTCACGAGCAGCGGACGCTTTTGCGGGCGCATTAAAACTGGACACCAGTGAAATCGACCTTCCGGAACTCAAGATCAAACATCTGGAAGCTCTGGGAATCGCTGAACGTTTTCAAGAGATGCTCACTTTCGGAAACGAATATCTGACGAACGATCCTCGCAGTCCTTTTCTCCCGCATCTGATCTATTTCACGCACAAGGCTCATCGTCATCTCGGAGCGCTGGAATCAGGACGTCAACTGTGGCAAACCTGGGGCCCGGTTCTCAAGGCCGGTG
>JBBWWC010000287.1:0-26321 GCA_050256555.1 Planctomycetota bacterium
AGAATCTGGCCGAAACCCAGCTCTTTTTACAAAAGGCACTGGAGACCATCAAAAATAGCACTGAAAAGGACAACGAGGCCCAGCAGCCAGAAACCCGAAAGTAGCGGTATCCCCCCTCGTTACGGTATCCCCGACCCTGAACTCGAAATATACTCGTCTCATTCAACCACCGAATGAACCGGAAGAATTGCTCAAATCATGACCCCTTCAGACTTCACTTCAGAAGAGATCAGAGATCGCTTTCTCGCTCAGCTGAGAGAGCGGATTCTCGTCATCGATGGGGCTACAGGAACGGCCTTACAAGAACGCGATCTCACGGCTGAAGATTTTGGCGGCGAAGATCTTGCGGGCTGCAATGAAAATCTTGTCTTGACCCGACCCGAGGTGATTCGCTCAGTTCATCAAGACTATCTTCAGGCAGGCTCGGACTGCATTGAAACCAATACCTTTGGTGCAACACCTCTGGTCCTCGATGAATACGACCTGGGATCCAAGGCTGAAGAAATTAACATCGTCGCCTCACAGCTGGCCAGAGCAGAAATAGACCGATTCGATTCGAAGGATCATCCCCGGTGGATATTGGGATCGATGGGTCCAACGACCAAGACTCTGTCAGTTACCGGCGGAATCAATTTTGATGAACTACGTGAGCACTTCCGTATCCAAGCGCGCGGTTTGTTACGAGGTGGAAGTGATATCCTGCTACTGGAAACAGTTCAGGATACGTTGAATCTGAAAGCTGCGATGCATGGCATCGAAGAGGCCTCCGCAGATGTTGGTTTCGCACGACCAGTGGCCATCTCCTGTACCATCGAACCGATGGGAACGATGCTCGCTGGACAAACTATCGAGTCCTTCTACACCAGCATCGAGCATTTCGAGCCGCTCTTCATCGGGATGAACTGTGCCACCGGGCCGAGGTTCATGACTGACCACCTCCGAAGCCTCTCTGCGATCTCTGCCTTTCCGGTTTCCGTCTATCCCAACGCAGGGCTTCCTGATTCCGATGGCAACTACGAAGAAACCGCCGAAATTTTGGGACAGCACATCCGTCCGTTCCTCGAAAACAACTGGGTCAACATCATCGGCGGATGCTGCGGAACCACTCCCGATCACATCCGGACAATGGTTCAACTTGCGAGTCAGTTCTCTCCCAGAGCCTGGCCTGCCAAAACAAGAGCTCTTGTCTCCGGGATCGAAACGGTAGAAATCAACGAAGACACCACACCACTGATCGTCGGAGAAAGAACCAACGTCATTGGCAGTCGTCGATTTAAAAAGCTCATCGCAAAAGAAGAGTTCGAGAAGGCTGCGGAAATCGGGCGAAAGCAATCTCGTGGGGGCGCACACATCATCGATGTCTGTATGGCCGATCCCGATCGGGAAGAACTGGATGACATACTCAAGTTCCTGCCGTTGCTGACACGTATGGTAAAAAACCCCCTGATGATCGACTCCACGGATGCGATGGTGATCGAAGAATCCCTGAAACTCTGTCAGGGAAAATCAATCATCAACTCCATCAACCTGGAAGACGGTGAAGAGCGGTTCGAGGCTGTTGTCCCGCTGGCAAAGAAATACGGTGCAGCTCTTGTTGTTGGCTGTATCGATGAAGACCCGGAAGACGGCATGGCTGTCACCGTTGAACGAAAACTGGAAATCGCCAAGCGATCGCACAAACTCCTGACCGAAAAATACTCGATACCGGAATCCGATATCATCTTCGATCCTCTCGTTTTCCCGGTCGGAACCGGTGATCAGAAATACTCGGCATCTGCCTCAGCCACCATCGACGGAGTTCGTAGCATCGCGGAGGCCTTCCCTCACTGCAGCACTACCCTCGGAATCAGTAACGTTTCCTTCGGACTACCAGGAGCTGGCCGTGAAGTTCTGAACTCGGTTTTTCTTTACCACTGTGTCCAGGCCGGACTTTCGATGGCCATCATCAATTCGGAGCGAATGGAACGCTACGCAAGCATTCCAGAGATTGAACGGAAACTGTGTGAGGATTTGATCTGGCAACGGACTGCGGATCCGATCGCAGAGTTCACAGAGCACTTCCGAGGGCGAAAAATCGCCTCAGAAGGAAAGTCTCCACTACTTGAACTTCCAATCCCAGAGCGACTGGCACGAAACATCATCGAGGGAACCAAGGAAGGCCTTGAAGAAGCCCTCGCGCAAGCGCTTCAGATGTTCGAGACGCCGCTGAAAATCATCAATGGTCCATTGATGACAGGAATGGCGGAGGTCGGACGACTATTCAACAACAATGAACTCATCGTGGCAGAAGTATTACAAAGCGCCGAAGCAATGAAGGCGGCTGTCTCCTTTCTTGAGCCACACATGGAAAAAAGTGACTCCACTTCACGAGGGAAAGTAGTCCTGGCGACGGTCAAGGGCGATGTTCATGACATCGGTAAAAATCTTGTTCAGATCATTCTCTCAAATAATGGCTTCGAGATTGTCGACCTTGGAATCAAGGTCACCCCCGCCCAATTGATTGACGCCGTCAAGGAACACCAACCAGATGCCATAGGGCTTTCCGGTCTACTGGTAAAATCAGCCCAGCAGATGGTTGTGACCGCCGTGGATCTTCAATCCGCCGCCATCGAATTACCCATCCTGGTCGGCGGCGCAGCACTATCGGAAAAGTTCACCGCCCTGAAGATTCAAAAAGTAACTAAATCTCCGGTGATCTATGCCAAGGATGCGATGAATGGACTGAGCATCGTCAATGATTTGCTCAATCCGGAGCAACGACAAGAATTTCTGGAAAACAACCGTCGCTCGCAGGAACGAATTAGCATGGGTGGATCAAACAGTAGTAGATCTGCCGTGGCGCAAATCACATTGCCAGAACGCTCTCCGGCAATTCCGATTCTCTCCACGATTCCAAGATCACCTGATCTTGAGTTGCACATGGAAACGCAGATCCCTGTTCAAGACATCTTCCCCCTCATCAATCCACAAATGCTCTATGGCCGTCACATGGGTCTGCGCGGAAACTTCGAAAAGAAGATTGCCAGCGGAGATGAAAAAGCGCTAAATCTCCAGAGTATGATGATCAAACTGATGGAAGAAGTGAGCGACAGAGATCTACTGCTGCCAAAAGCAATGTGGAAACACTTCCCTGCCAGTTCAACATCCGATCAGATCATCATTCATGATTCTGAAACGTTAGAACCACTCGAGAAAGTCCGGCTCCCTCGGCAAAAGAAGCCACCGCATCGGTCCCTTTGCGATTACGTTCTGGCAGCAGACTCCGATGGGAAACCGCAGGACAATATTGCCATACTCGTCACCACGGCAGGCTCCAAGGTTCGCGAACAATCTCAGGCCTGGATGCGTGAAGGAGAGTACTTGAAATCTCACGCCATTCAGGCACTGGCTGTAGAAACAGCTGAAGGTCTTGCTGAGAGAGTCCATCGAAATATTCGTAAGGGATGGGGATATCCGGATCCAGATTCAATGACAAAGATGGATCTATTTCGTGCCCAGTATCGCGGTAAGCGATACTCCTTCGGCTACCCCGCTTGCCCTGACCTCTCTTGCCAGGAAGTCATCTGGCGGCTTCTTCAACCACAAGAGCATCTGGGAGTCGAACTCACCGAGGGCTTCATGATGGACCCAGAAGCCAGCGTCTCGGCTCTGGTTTTCCATCATCCAGATGCTAGTTATTTCGGGGTCGGCAGCACCGAAGAGTAAGAAACCCCAGAACTAACCCAACGTCTTCAGCGAGCCACCAGCTTCACAGAAATCCGCAACACTTCTCCACCACGATCAATCTTGACCAGAATCTCGGTGCCGGGTTGCAACTGTCGTAATAGATTTGAATAACTACGAAGATCGCTGATTTCATCATCATCGAGAGCCAAAATCTTGTCGCCTGCCCGAAGTCCCGCAATTTCCGCAGGGGAACTTGCAACCACGTCATCAATTCGAACCCCTGGTCCTGGGTATGAAAAATCTGGCACGGTTCCGAGCAACACACGACGACCCTCCTGCGGCCTGGCTGGTGTAGAACCATCAGCTTCGCTCACCGATCCAAGGGTTGAAGTTAACGGATCTGGACGTTCCGACAGATAAAGCAGTGCCTCCCGGAGCCACGTTGCTACCGAGACCAATCCAGGAATATCAATCTTTCCAGCGGTATCACTGGGGCGATGGTAATCAGCATGAGCCCCGGTCGTCAGCTGGATGCCGGGAACACCGATTTCATGAAACGGAACCTGATCCGATCCACCCGGGTCTTCTTTGACAGCAGTCGATGCTATTCCGGTGGTAAATCCGATCCCGCGAGCGATATGAATCCATTCCGTTGCAGTTCCGGTACCCAGTGCCAGTAACTCTCCTTCAGATAATCGACCTACCGCATCGATACTGATTACGGAAAGGACCCGTTTCGCTGGCCATTGCTGCATCGCTTCGATGTAACGTCGGGCTCCACGCAATCCCCACTCTTCGCCACTGGTGGCAACAAAGATGATGGTTCTTGCCGGACGATGCGTACCGGAAATAATCCGGGCGGTTTCCAGCATCACCGCAACACCGGAGGCGTTGTCATCGGCCCCTGGATGAATCACACCTTCATTTCCAGCCCGTACATCGGGCCAACCACGCCCGAGATGATCGACATGAGCCAACACCACCACCGATTGTCCCGACAACGTATCATCTGTACCGGGAATCATGCCGATGACATTGCGCAAGGGGACGGTTCTTTTCTCACCAACGATCTCGGCTGGTTCGCTCCAGGAATCGAAATAGGTTCCATCCGGGGCCGCCGGCTGCAAACCGATCTCTTCAAAGCGATCTGCTAGCCACTGGGTCGCTTGTTCCAGACCCACCGAACCATTCCCTCGCCCCTCCAGTTGTGGATCGGCAAGCCAATGCACGTCAGAAATCATTCGATCGCCATCCAGGACCGGCCCTGGTCGTGTGAGAGGCTCCCGCGCATCTTCGATCGCCTCAACCGAGACACCCTCGGCGGTCCAGGAAAGTGGCGACGTATCGGTCGGCCATTCGCCCTTGGCTACATTGGTCGGCTCATCTCCTTCAAATAACAGATAGGAATACTTTCCATAGTGAGGAAGCTTTCGCGCCAGACCTGGAATCGCTGCTTCTCGATAACAACGGATCAATCCTATCGTCAAATTTTCATCATCTGGATGCCCCTCCACTTGAATCCCCGAATGATCCGATTGAGACAAATTCGGCTCCTGGTAGGGAGGCTTCATCGTCGGAAGTTTCCAGGTTTCAAAAGAGAGCTCGAAATTTCTGAGGGACGATCCCTTACGAAGAATCGTTTTCCATAGTCGCTCACCCGCCACACCCTTTGTCGATTCTCCAAGAATCCACACCGCCCGATCTTGCGGGATTTCTGTCAGTTCAGCGTCAAGGACGATACGAACGTCACCCTCAGAAGCCCACGATTCCGCCAGCGCACGCCAGGCATCCAATCGAGGACTCTGTGATGGCAAGATGATTAATTGTGAGGGAGCACCAAAGATGTCCCCAATCGTAGGAGGGGTTTCTGATCGATCGAGCTTTCGAAACACATCAAAAAACGGATCGACCCTCACGGCAGTCAGCAAACCTTTTACCTCGAACGATTGCTGTCGGGGAATACTGCCATCATCCCCAGCGGAGAACTCGAATACCTCCTGCGACCACCAGGAGGAAGTCGCCAGCTGGTAATGGACCGGAACCCGAACCCGATAGGGGTTCTGCTCCTGAATCTGCTCGATAACGATCCGCGACGATTCATCGCCCGCTTCCACGCTCAGCCTAAACTCCGGTGCTCCAGTCCGTTCGGTCCAGGATTTCATCCAGTTCACCAGATCAGTCCCCGCGACCTCTCCGATGGAATCGGCAATGTCCTTGAAGGCCGCACTCTGAAAAGAAAAAGATGAGTAGAACTCTTGAAGACCTTTCTTGAACGCTTCATCCCCTACTTTCAAACGGATCATATGCCACAGCATCAGGCATTTTCCGTAGCCGACCGCTTCCGTAGCTCCCGAGTGACGACTACGAAACTCACGTAAGGGGAAATCGAGACCTTCCTGTACGTAGGATCCGAACTTCTTCAAAACATCTCGGCGGTACTCTGCGCCCCGTCCCTCTCCTTCTTTCATCAGGTGATCGGCAAGATAAGCGGTAAGACCTTCGCACCAGTTGCCGGCCGAATAATCGACGTACACAGAATTCCCCCACCAGTTGTGAAGAACTTCATGAGGGTAAGAAGACCGGAGAATAAAGGGCAACCGGATTACTTGTGACCCAAGCAATGTGAAAGACGGCATGCCGTAACCGCTCTCCCAAAAATTCTCGACCAGTGCGAACTTCGAGTAGGGATAAGGACCGATCAGTTTCGAGTACATCTCGACGTATTGAACCGTCGCTTCCAGGTACTTCGCGGCCAGATTTGGCTCAGCCTCTCGTAAAAATACCTGAGCCTCGACTTGTGCGGTCACTTTTCTGTACTCATGAAAACGAGCCGCGATGAGAAAAACCTCTTCCTGAGGCTTACCCTTCTCACTTCTCCAGCGAACGATGCTCCGCTCCGCTTCGCTCGACACGACTTCTCTCGTTCCCTGACTCACAGCTGTCCAACCAGCCGGAAGATTGACTTCCAGCGAGAAAGTAAACCTGGTCTCTTCCGGAAGGGGTAACCAAGATGTTGCTCCCCCCAGAAACACACCCTTTTCTTCGATGGTTCCAGGAGTCGCTGAAAAAGATCTTCCTGCACCTGAACCAACTTGTGTCAGCTGTTCCTGGATGACCCCTGATGCGCTAAGAATCACCGGGTCAGTAACAGAATCTTGATCCTGGAACTCAACTCTCCACCAACGACGCAACACCGGCCGCTGAGGATCCAGTGTCGCTCCGGATCCATCGGCGAATGTGTCCCGAATCTGTGACAAGGATCCGGACGATTCGAGCTGAGGGGTCAAACCAGCATGGAGGGGGAAATCAAAATGTGTCTGGAACAACTCGCCCCCCGCAAGAGTGGCACGCCAGGAAATCTCTCCGGTGGCTGGATTGAGAAGGACCTCAGCATCCATATGAAGCTCATATCCGGACGAATCCTCGGCAGGAACGACACACAGCAAGCTGCTCAATATCAAGGTAAGGTACATTCAATACTCTTTCTTGGGTTCGCAGTGGATCTTATCTGCTGAACTCGGTTCGGTCCATGTTGACTCTTGCTGCAGAAAACCTTCTCATCCAGGGGACCGCTCCGGAAACCAGCAGCCCCAAGCAGGAGAACTTCAATGAAGAAGATGGATCAGTTGTTCCTGAAAGCAGCCCTGAAGAAGGGCCTGCTCGATGATGGCGGCGTGAAACAAATCGCCGACCGCATTGAAAAGGGTGAAAATGCTGCCACTGCTGCTGTCTCCATCGGTTTGATGACGGAGGAGCAGTCGAAAAGACTTCTTGCGAGCATTGAAGCTTCTATACCGCCAGTTGGGATTCCGGGTTTCGAGATCATTGCCGCCATCGGTCGAGGAGCCACTAGCACGGTTTGGAAAGCGCGTCAGGAATCTCTTGGAAAGACCGTTGCTCTGAAAGTCTTCTCCACCGCCCACAACAAATCTGCCGAACCGGAGCAACTGATCGCAGAGGCCCGTAATGTCGCTCTGCTCAATCATCCACACATCGTTCACGCCCTGGATGCAGGGGTCTCGAATGGTAACTGCTGGTTCGCAATGGAACTGGTAGAGGGTGAAACTCTCCAGAAAAAACTTACCAGGAGAGGCCCCCTGTCCGAGCGCGAAGCAGGAGATCTGGCCATCTGCCTGACCCAGGGTCTGGCACATGCACACAAGGCTGGTCTTCTGCATCGAGATCTCAAGCGAGGAAATATCCTGATCTCTGAAGAAGGTGTTCCCAAGATCACGGACCTCGGGCTCGCCCTTGCAGAAGCTGAAGCCACTGAACTGGATAGTGCCGAAAAGAGAAAAGGTACACCCCATTACATCTCTCCGGAGCAGGTGCGCGGTGATTCTCTCGATGTACGAAGCGATTTGTATTCACTGGGTGCCACTCTCTATCATTGCCTCACTGGGCGACCTCCTTTCCAGGGAAAAACAAATCAGGAGATCCTGAAAAAACACACGCAGGAAGAAGTGGTACCTATCAGTACCGTTGCCGGCAAGAAAACCGCTCTCGACCCGATTATCGAAAAGCTACTCTCCAAATCACCGAACCAAAGATATGCCACTGCTGAAGAACTCCTGGAAGCCATCGGACAGGTTCTGGATTCCAGCAGCAGTAATGAAACCATCGGGGCTCCTCGTCGGACCAAATCGAAACCCCATCTAAAGGCGGCGAGCCCCAGAAAACGCATCGTGGGAGGTGCTTCAAGGGCTGCATTACATAGCCGAAAAACCATGATGACAAAGATCGGAACCGGGGTCGGACTCGTCATCTCTGTCTTTTTGATCCTCTCCGCAATGTCCAAGGCAAATAATGGATCACCTGATTTCGAGACTGAACTGTCAGCCCACAAATCGAATATCGGAAAACTAAAAATTGAGAAGCGTATGGCGGAATCGAAAAAGGACTGGGATCGCCAGGAGGAATCGGCGCAGACTCTCCTCAACTCGATCAAGGCACAGGACCAGGACCTACAGATCCGCGCCATTCGAAAAGCGCTTCGTACATTCGGTGGTACAAAAGCTTCGGAACAGATGACAGCAGCGCTCGATCAAATACAGGGGAATCTGATCGAATCACGCCAAGCAGATGCCCGCACCATCTTGGAAGAATCCCGAACACTAGCATCGTCTGGCAAATTGTGGGCTGCCATCAAGCTTCTCGACGAAAGACCTCGATCTGCTCGACAAGACCAGGATCTCAACAATGACATCGAAAAGTTGCTCTCTGTCTGGGAAGAAGAAATTGACTCTCGCTTCCTTCAAGACCGTCAAAAAATCGATTTCCTTCGCGGCGATCGGAAATACACCGATGCGCTTGCAGTCATCGACGAAATCGAGCTCTACGCCGATCCCGACAGTATTGCGGAGCTGAAAGGGCTACGAGAGCAAGTCATCGAAGCCAGGACAGAACTTGCCCGGGTCGAAGCCGAACGTCGCAATAGCGAAGAGCTTGCCAAATACATGAAGATCTGGCCTCTCTACAAGACCCAGGCGATGAGCCGAGATTTCAAGGGGATGATCAGCACCTCTCTAAGCCTCGATGCAGAACTGATCGTCGAAGACGTGAAGAAACGCATCGAAATCGATCTTCAGGCTTTCCAGCTGCTCGACAAGTTCATCAAGGATGCTCTTCAAGAGTTGCGAGAAAAGGGGGAAGACGGCAAAGAAGTTACCATCGAACGGATCCCCCTCGGTGAAAGCACTCGTAATCGCAAAGATAAAGGAATCGTCGATCGAATTGACGAAGAAAGCATCTGGCTCCGTCTCTCTGCAGAAAGAGCCGTGGTTCCGATGCGAATCAGTGAGGTTACCGATTCATTCCTGTTTGATCAGGTGGCGGATCGACACGGCCGTACCAGCCCCGATTACCTGATCCCCATCGGAGTTCTATCCATCTACAGAAGACTAGAAGATGTGGCTGCAGAAAGTTTCCGGATCGTTGCAGATAAAGGTACCCGGCCAGACACCTGGATCGAACTGCTCAACTGGGTAAAAACAAACGTCCCGAGATCTTGATCAGTCGGTAAGAAGGGGATAGATCCTGTCCCAATCTTCTCGATCATCCACATCTTCCAGAACCAGGGAATTATCAGTGACGACATGCTGGATTCTGACGTCATCTTGTGCCAGCAAGGCTCTCAGATGTGGTGGTCCATCTTTTTCCAATAATCGAACAACCTTCTCCCGAACCACCAGCAACGGGTGCCCTCTCCTCATCTGATGTGAAACCACCCAGACATCAAAAGCTCCCACCTCTTTCCGAAACGATTCAATCAATCCAGAAACATCGGTCGATTTCACACCAACAACATCCACGGGATGAATCAAGATCGCATCCCATTCTCCCGGAGATTCCATCGCAACACGGATGCTACTGATCGGGCCGTCCGCTGGATCTACATTGACGACCGAACGTACAGAGATTCTCTCCGATTCCTCTTCGATGGATTTCTGATAAGTTCCACCACATACGATCAATAGGTCATCGCAGCCACCCAACGAAAGAGCCCCGGCAACACGAGAAAGAACTGTCCCACCTTCAACCTCCAGGAGTGCCTTTGCGGCACCAAAGCGGCTCGATTCCCCAGCAGCAATGATGACGCCACGGACCTTCACTGGATCGGCTCCTCTAAATCCACCTCGACAAAAAATGCTTCCAGGGCCGTACGCACTTCTGACCATGTGCCTTCAACACGACGACAGTCAGGTAGACTTGAGATGAATCTTTTACCGTAAGGACGGCGGACGATTCTAGTATCTGCAATCACGACCACACCACGATCATCAATTGTCCGTATCAAACGCCCGAACCCCTGCCTCAAACCAAGGACCGCTCGAGGCAATGCCAGATGTGCAAACGGACTCTTGCCACGGGATTCCAGCTCTTCAGCCCGTCCTTGTTCAAGTGGATGATGAGGAATCCTGAACGGCAGCCGGGTAATCACAACACAGGACAAGGCTGCCCCTGGAACATCGATCCCCTCCCAGTAGGACTGGTTCCCGAGTAACACTGCACGCCCAGAATCAACGAATCGCCGCAGAAGCTCACTCCTCGGAGCTTCCCCCTGAACCATCATGGGCATCCCGAGAGCCTGTAAGCGATCTCGAATTCGGTCCGCGATTCGACGTAGGAACCTGTGCGATGTAAACAGGGCAAAAGTTCTGCCATTCGCAACCCGTGCCGCTTCGACAATCGTCTCGGCAATACGCTCCTCGTAACCGGATCGGTCAGGCTCCGGAATATCTGTAGGAAGCCCGAGCAAAACCTGTTCTTGCCAATTAAATGGAGATGAGAAACTTTCCTGACGTAACCGACCTCTTTCGACTTGTTCCCAGCCGAGACGATCAGAAAGAAAACTCCAGGATTCACCAACTCTTAACGTAGCACTGGTCTGGATCACTGAAGCAACAGGTCGGTAAAGATGCTCGGAAAGAAGCTCATCGACTCGTAGTGGAGCCGCTCGAACAATCACTTGCTTGTGCGGCGGTCCAGACAACTCAACCCAGGGCTGGATCCCTCCCCCAGCGCCTAGAACAAAATCAATCGAAGAAATCTGTTCCACTATCGACCGAACCGCCGATTTGATTTCCGCCACGGCAACCTGGAAATCGACTTCCGGCTCGAACGGCTCGTCTTCAAGTAATTCCGCACACCTCTGAAGTAATCCACGGAGATCATCGAGACTATCCCTGGCATCGTTGAGTGGTGGAGAAACAACCGTCAGTGGCAGTAATCCATCACTCTCTCCGATCCGAGCCATCAAGCCGCTATCTCGATTCTGCCCTTCGCCGACAAGATGAGCCGCATCTCGAATACGACCTTCAAGTCTCTCGAGGGCTGATTCGATTTCTAAACGAACAGATTTGATACGAGGAGTCACCTCCATTGCGAGTAACTCATGCGCTTCGCCCTGACGATGACGTGCCAGATGCCCTTTCAGCCAGGGGATTCGGCCCTTCTCCTTCTTCTTCTTTTGTGGTGGCGAAACCAGTCGTCCCAGTACCTGTAGAAGTCCTCGTCGTGAAACTTCAGCACCCAGGTGATGACACGCAACCTCTTCCAGATGGTGGGCTTCATCGAAAATGATTCTCTGATATCCAGGAATCACCAGATCACTGTCAAAATCACCGCTAGAACGACGCAATTTGAGATCCGCAAATAACAGATGGTGGTTCACCACTACAACGTGAGCGCCAAACGATTTCCGACGTGCCTCGTAATAGAAACAGCTGCGGTAATGGGGACAACGTGCCTTGAGGGATTGATCAGAAGTAGATTGAAAATCTGCCCATACCTCGTCAGGGACCTCGCCAGGCATCTCCTGTCGTGTTCCATGTTTTGCTTCTTGTAATCGCTCGACAACATCAGCAACCATTCGATCTCGTTCATCGTCTTCGCCAAAAATCTCTGGCTCTGTGACGACCTGCTGGGTTTTTCTCCGACAGGCATAATTGCCGCGACCCTGAATCAGGGCGTATCTGAAATCAATCCCGAGAACTCTTTGTAGTGCCGGAAGATCGCGATGGACCAGTTGCTCTCCCAGTGGGATCGTGGCGGTCGAAACGACCACACGTCCGTGATTTCTAACTGCCCAGAGAATTGCAGGAACCAGATAAGCATACGATTTCCCGACACCAGTTCCGGCTTCCAGCGCAGCGACATCGCCATCATTGAGTGCGCGAGCTACCGACTTCGACATCTCGACTTGCCCTGATCGCTCCTCGTAATCGGGAAAAGATTTTTTGAACACACCATCCGGACCGAAGATTTGTTCCATCTCGCTGGCTTCGACAACAACCTCTTCGACTGTAGGAAAGGGTTCCACCACCCGATGAATCCGACTCGCATCGTTGTTGACGATAAAAAACCCAACCCGACGAGCTCCCGCCTCAGAGGCGATGGAGAGATCTGCAGGACTGGGGGTCAGATCACCCCCCGGGTGGTTATGAATGAGGACCTGATAGCCCTCCTCGGCCCGCGAAAGAAAGACCGGCACTGCAGATGCTGAACCACGAGCGACCACCAGAACCTCATAGAGGAGTCCCTCATCATCGATACGACCGAGGAAGAACACCTCGTTCTGGCCGGCCTTGTCGATCTCGCCGGCGATATGTTCTCGTACCCCTGGGCCCAGCAGTTCAGCGGTGTTGATTCCTTCGGTGCGGCCCAAATCAAATTCCTCTCGCCCAGCAGGGGGGTGAACCGCATCTTCTGCGCCGTCTCCCTCAACAGCAAGCCTGAGCAGGGAATTCTCGGGATGAAAAAATCCCTGCCAGGAACCAAAGTTCCTGGCAGGGAGCCAAAGTCAAACTTTACTGCCGGTTCACACAGGAACTAGCAGCCTCCCGTCGGAGTCGCACAATCAAGCGGATCGGTATCGGTCGGATCCAATCCGCAAGATCCACCTGGAGCCGGGGCATCGGGGCCGCCGGTGAAAAGGAAACCAAGCAGATAGATCGCATCGGCAATGTTCTGGCCGCCATCGTCATTCACATCTGAAGAGTCGGCACAAGACGGCGCTGCTCCACCGGTGAAGAGGAAACCAAGTAAGGAAATCGCATCGGCAATGTTGCGAGCCCCATCACTATTGACGTCGCCACGCTGGAACAGAATACCGCCGGTATTACATGTCAGATCACCAGCACAATCCGAATCATCGCAATCGACATCGTTATCGCCATCATCGTCTACACCATTCGAACAATCTTCTACAGGGCCACCGGACCCTGGGTTCGAAGTGGGGTAAAGAACACAAGAGATCCCGGAGAAGGTAAAGACGGCAGAGTAGGAATCATTGGTTCCATCATTATCCCCATCGATATCCGGCAAGATTCCAAATGCAGTCAGGAGATCGACAAGGGTTCCTGCGAAGGGAGCAGGGGCCGGCTGCGTGGACAGGAAAGACTCAGTCAAGAAGGCTGAGGTTTCGGTGCTCTCGAACTCGTAGGTTCCTGCCACCGATCCCGGAAAGAAATCGGCCTGAACGGTCAAATCGTTGAGCGGAATTCCAGAAATGAAGATGGTTCCCGGACCTGCGGTGAGAAAACCATTGACGATATCACCATTCGGGAAACTGGAGATCGGCAAACCGGTTGCCGCATCATAATCGGCTGGATCCAGAATAAACTCATTACTTCCTGAAGCGTTATTGGTCGAATCTTGATCCAGATCATAACCACCATAGGCATTCAAAGTGATGTTGTCGTCATTGGTGTAGGTCGAATCATCCAGATCAGCCACTTCCAGCAAGAAGGGGAAATTGACCAGGTTGTCGGCCAGCAACGAATTCAAACCAGCCGCAATGGTCGGATCTTGTCCGAGGATTCCACCCACGACCTCCTGGGAAGTCGCAACGAATCCATCGACCGCAGGAAGGTATGAGTAGTTAATGTTGCAAGAAATCCCGGCGAAAGTGAAAACCGCTGAGTAGGAATCCATGGTTCCATCGCTATCCGCATCAACATCCGGGAAAATCGAGAATGCAGTCAGGAGATCGACAAGGGTTCCTGCGAAGGGAGCAGGGGCCGGCTGCGTGGCCAGGAAAGACTCAGTCAAGAAGGCTGAGGTCTCGGTGCTCTGAAACTCGTAGGTTCCTGCCGTGGTTCCTGCAAAGAAATCGGCCGCAACCGTCAAATCGTTGAGAGGAATTCCGGAAATGAAGATGGTTCCCGGACCAGCAGTAAGAAAGCCATCGACGATATCACCATTCGGGAAACTGGAGATCGGTAAACCCGTGGTGGGATCGAAATCATAGGGATCCAGTAAAAATAGATTGCTCCCGGAGCCATTGTTGGTGCTATCTCCATCGGCATCGATACCGCCGAAAGCATTCAATGTGATGTTGTCATCGTTGGTGTAGGTCGAGTCATCCAGGTCGGCCACTTCCAGCAAGAAGGGGAAATTGACCAGATTGTCGGCCAGTAGGGAATTCAGACCTGCGGCAATGGTCGGATCTTGTCCGAGAACTCCGCCGACTACCAACTGCTCAGTCGCCACAAAGCCTTGCTTTGACGGAATCTGTGCCGAACTGTCGTTAGAGATGATCAATGCCGATACGAGCGTAAACGTCATAAGGACGCCGAAAATTACACGTTTCATTATTCTTCCTCCTCCTGTGTATAAAATCTTATTTGAGCCTAAACAAGCCTTCTAATCTTCCCGGATGATGGCCTTCACCGATAGCCCTTATCTTTGTCTTGACCACTCGAATCCGTCATAGAAAAAGGGCAAACCTCTGCAAAGGTTTGCCCCAAGTCATTATCAATAAAGGAGTTCAGAACTTATACTTGTTCTAAACCCTCGGCCAAAACAGAGACGTGATTATCAAGAACTTCCAGAAATCCGCCACTGACCTGCCATTTGCGATCATCCTGACCTTCCAAACGAATCCGCAGTGGTCCATCTCCCAGCGCAGTGATGAGGGGAGCGTGCCCCGGCAAAATACCGAGACGTCCATCGAGAGCATGTGCCTCAATGAAGGCGATCTCTCCCTCAAAGATGGATCCATCTGGCGACAGAACCGAGCAGTGTAACGTGCCGGCCATTGGCCTACTCCTCTGCCTTCATCTTGTCTGCTTTCTCCACCGCTTCTTCGATGGTTCCAACATACATGAAGGCCTGCTCGGGAGGTGATCCCACTTGCCCTCGACCATTTCCTTACAAGAACGAACCGTCTCTGACACTTCGACGTACTTTCCGGGGAAACCGGTGAATACCTCGGCCACACTGAAAGGCTGTGAGAAGAAACGTTCAATTCTACGGGCACGACCGACCAGGATCTTGTCGTCCTCGGAAAGTTCATCCATTCCAAGAATCGCGATGATGTCCTGAAGATCGCGGTACCGCTGCAGGATTCGCTGCACTTCACGAGCCACAGCATAATGTTCTTCGCCAACAATCTGCGGATCAAGAATCCGCGAGGTCGAAGCGAGGGGATCGATGGCAGGGTAAATTCCTTTACCCGAAATACCACGATCGAGCACAGTGGTTGCATCGAGGTGTGCGAATGCTGTCGCTGGAGCCGGGTCCGTCAGATCGTCAGCAGGCACGTAAATCGCCTGCACCGAGGTGATCGATCCGGTTTTAGTCGATGTAATACGCTCCTGGAGCTGCCCCATCTCGGTCGCCAGCGTCGGCTGGTAACCCACCGCGCTCGGCATCCGTCCCAGCAACGCCGACACTTCCGATCCCGCCTGGGAAAAGCGGAAGATGTTATCGACAAAGACCAGTACGTCAGAACCAGAGGTGTCGCGGAAGTGCTCCGCCATCGTCAAGGCTGACAAAGCTACTCGGAGTCTCGCTCCGGGCGGCTCATTCATCTGGCCGAAGACCAGCACTGTACGATCCAGAACACTGAACTCCTTGCCGTCATCTCCCTTGATCACGGCTTCTTTCATCTCGTTCCAGAGATCGTTTCCTTCACGGGTTCGTTCGCCCACTCCTGCGAAACAGGAGGATCCACCATGCTTGGTAGCTACGTTGTTGATCAGTTCCTGAATCAGCACCGTCTTGCCCAGACCCGCACCTCCGAAGAGGCCGGTCTTACCCCCCTTTGAGTAAGGGGTCAGCAGGTCAACCACCTTGATGCCGGTCTCGAAGACCTGAGTCGAGGCTTCAAGGTCCTCGAAAGCCACCGCATCGGCATGGATCGCACGATATTCAGACACCTCGGCCGGCGGCAACTTATCGACGGGCTCGCCGAGCAGATTGAAAACACGGCCGAGAACTTCCTCACCGACAGGCACCATGATGGGAGCTCCGGTATCGGAGATCGGCATGTTCCGCACCACTCCATCGGTAGACGCCATGGCTATGGCACGCACCCTGTTACCTCCCAAGTGCTGCTGCACCTCAAGAGTCAGCTGGACGTCACCCTCATCGATTTTGAGGGCGTTATAAATCGGAGGAAGGTGGCCCTCCGGGTATTCGGCATCGATGGTCGCACCGATCACCTGCACAACCTTGCCGTTGACTGCGGTATCGCTCACGGGTTTGGCTCCAGTCTCTTACCCGACGGCATCTGCGCGCCGGAATATCCAATTTGAATCAGTTCAACACTTCGGCGCCACCGATCACTTCCAGGATCTCCTGAGTGATCGCAGCCTGACGCGTGCGGTTGTAGAGCTGAGTGTATTTCGTGGCCATTTCCTCAGCATTGTCGGTCGCATTCTTCATCGCGATCCTGCGAGCAATCTGCTCACTGGCCGCAGCTTCCACCAACGCCTGGAAAAATTGCATTTTTAATGAGAGCGGCAACAGCCGTCCCAAGATCAATTCCGGACTGGGTTCAAGAATAAACTCGCCCCCGGACTTGGAACTGTTGTCATCAGCTTCGTCGACGGAGATCGGCAGTAGTTTGCGCATTACAGGCTCTTGTCGAGCCGCATTGATGTAATGAGTAAACACCATCGAAACACCATCGATCTCGCCTTTTTCAAAACTCGCCATCACGGGCTCGATGACAGCCTCGGCTTCTTCAAAAGTCGGGCGGTCCTCAAAATGGGTTAACCCTTCGACGATCGCACGCTCCAGGTACTTGAATCGGCTAATGCCTTTCTTACCTAGCATGTAAACGTCAACGGAAACTCCTTCAGCAGCACGCTGGTCGATGTATTTCTCTGCCATCTTGAGCGTGTTGGTGTTGTAACCACCACACAACCCACGATTCGCAGAAACCACAAACAACGCCTCCCGACTCGGCTTTTCGACTTCTCGCAACAACGGAAAACTTCCAGAAAGCCCATCACCACTGGATCCAAGATCTCGCAAGATTTCCGCGAGCTTGTTGCCATATGGTTGCGTTGCTTCGATCCGTCTCTGGCAGACCACAGCCTTGGCGGTGGAGATCATCTCCATCGTCCGGGTGATCTTTTTGGTGTTATTCACCGATCGGATCTTGTTTTTCAGCTCTCTCGAGGTTGCCACACTTACTCCTCGCCTTGCCTGGCCTTAGGCCAGCTTGGCACTGAAATCCTTGTTAAAATCTGAAACTACCGAAGCGAGCTTCTCTTCTTCCTCGGTACTCATTTCGCCCGAATCCATGATCCCCTGGAGAATCTCCGGGAACTCATCACGGATGTGATTGAGCAACTTCACCTCGAAATCAGCCAGAGAATTGACCGGTAGATTATCGAGATGTCCCTTGGCACCGCACCAGATGATGACTACCTGCTCGGAGATAGGCATCGGTTTGTACTGAGGCTGTTTGAGAATCTCGACCATCCGGAAACCACGATCGAGCTGAGCTTGTGTCGCTTTATCAAGATCGGTTCCCAGCTGCGCAAAGGCTTCCAGCTCCCGGAATGCCGAGAGATCCAGACGCAACGAACCGGCAATCTTTTTCATCGCCTTGATCTGTGCGTTACCTCCCACTCGAGAAACTGAAATACCTACATTCACAGCCGGACGCTGACCGGCAAAGAACAAGTTGGGCTCGAGATAGATCTGCCCGTCAGTGATCGAAATCACGTTGGTCGGGATGTACGCAGAAACCTCACCCTCCTGGGTCTCGATCACCGGTAACGCCGTCATCGAACCACCACCCAGGTCGTCCGAGAGCTTTGCGGAACGTTCGAGCAAACGAGAGTGGAGGTAGAAAACGTCTCCCGGGTATGCCTCACGTCCTGGAGGACGACGCAGCAACAACGACAGCTGTCGGTAGGCCGCAGCCTGCTTGGACAGGTCGTCGTAAACACACAGGGTGTGCCCACCGTTGTACATGAAGTATTCCGCCATTGCGGCACCAGAATATGGTGCGATGTATTGCAACGGAGCTGGGCAGGACGCCGGAGCACTGACAACGATGGTGTAATCCATCGCGCCTTCTCGCTCGAGGCGATCCACCACACCGGCAATCGTCGACCCCTTCTGGCCAACCGCTACGTAAACACAGATCACACCACTGCCACGCTGATTGATGATGGTGTCGATGGCGATGGCAGTTTTACCAATCCCCCGGTCACCAATAATCAACTCGCGCTGGCCACGCCCGATGGGAATCGTCGAGTCGATCGCCTTGATCCCGGTCTGGAGCGGTTCGTGAACCGACTTCCTGTCCGCGATACCAGGCGCTGGTGATTCCATCGCACGGTAGTGCTCGGTTTTGATCGGCCCTTTTCCGTCGAGAGGATTTCCGAGCGGGTCTACAACCCGGCCAAGCATCGCCTCTCCGCAGGGAACCTGCATGACGGTTCCGGTTCTCTTGACTTCATCCCCCTCCTTGAGGGTTGCGAACTCTCCGAGAATCACGGCTCCGATGGAGTTTTCCTCCAAGTTAAATGCGAGACCATTAGCACCATTAGAAAACTCCAACATCTCACCTGCCATGCAGTTAGAGATGCCGTAGATCCTGGCGATACCGTCTCCCACCTCGAGGATCGTTCCGACCTCATCCACTGCGAGGTCCGACTGATAGTTTTCGATCTCCTTCTTGAGTACAGAGGAGATCTCGTCAGCATTAATTTTCATCGATCAGGTCTTTCCCGAATCGAGTTAGTGACACTTCTTGACGGACCTTCCGCAATTGGGTGCGAAGGCTACCGTCGACAACCAAGTCGCCAATCTGAATCGTCAATCCAGACAGAAGGCCTGCATCGACCTGTTCGGTCGAAACTACCTCCTTGTTCGTTTTCTTCGTGATCGCTGCAATCAGGGTATTGCGAACATCGGCCGGCAATTCTGCGGCAGAAGTGATGGTCGCATTGATTCTTCCAGCAGCCTCGTCGCTCTGCTCACGATAAGCCTCGGAGATATCCTCAACCAGATCCTGACGGTCCCGGTCGATCAGGATACGGACCAGGTTCAACACCGGATCTGCAACCTTTCCCTGAAGGGCTTTTTCAAGGGTCTTCTTCTTCTCTTCTCGACGAATCTTGGGACTCTCAAGAAACACCTTGAACTGGGCATCCGATTCAACAGCACTGGCCAAGGCGTCCAGCTGCATGCCGAAAAGATCCACCTCATTAGTGGCGGAACCAACCTCCATCAACGCACGAGCATAAGCTTGTGCCACCGGATGTCGTTGTTTGATGCCAACTGCCATCGCGAACTCCTAGCTAATCTTCTCGTAGTCGGAAATGGTATCCCGAGCGATTCGTACATGATCATCGCTGGTCACCGCATGCCCGATCAGCTTCTCGGAAATCGCAAGCGAGAGATCAACCGCACGGGTATGAATCTCATCGACGGCTTTTTCCTTGGCTTGATCAATCTCCGACAACGCTCTCGTCTTGATTTCCTCTGCCTGCGTCCGGGCATCCGAGACCACCTGGTCGCGAACGACCTCAGCATCTCGTTTCCCCTCAGCAACAATGGCGCTAGCCTCGGCTCGGGCTTCAGCGAGAACTTTGTCTTGCTCTGCCTGGAAAGCCTGCTGTTCTTCACGCATACGATCTGCAGCCTCAAGAGACTCCCGGATCTTCTGCTCTCGTTCATCGAGAGCAGCAGAGATCGGCCCCCAGGCCTTCTTCTTCAGAACCAGGAAAGCCAACAGGAAGACCACCACCGTGTAGATGAAGGTTTCCATATCCGGTGTCAGCAATCCCTTTTTGGGCGCCCCTGCCTCATCGGCAGCAATTAGTTCCCCTGTGACAAAAAACAGGAGGAACGGGACGACCAGGACCACAGCCCATCGTGAAACAGCGCCTCGATTACGCACCGGCAGCCATTCCAATGATCGAATTGTAAATCATGAAACAGATCACCACAGCAAAGAGCGCAACTCCCTCAACCAAAGCAGCGGTCAAGAGCATCGCTCCACGAACATCACCAGAAGCTTCCGGTTGACGTGCGATCGCCTCACATGCAGAACCAGCCAATCGACCGATTCCGAGTCCGGCTCCAACAGCAGCCAGGCCAGCACCGATTCCAGCGCCAAGAATTCCGTTCGCCAGCATGCTGCCATCAGCGGCGGCCAAGCTCAGAAGTCCCATAAGCATTTCCATCGTTATCCCTTTCACGCGCCCGCCCTCAAGCGAGCTCCCTTTTTCTTGCCCATGAAGGGCTTAATGTTCTGGATGCAACGCCAACGACAGAAAGACCGTCGTCAGGAAAGCAAAAATGTAGGCCTGAATGAAGGCCACCAGTATTTCCAAAAATGTCAACATCACACAACTCAGTACGGAAACGACGGTAACCACCGATCCCGTAAGCAAATTTTCAGCAGAGATGATCCCGGCAAATCCGAGGATCACGGCAAGCATGATGTGTCCACCAACCATGTTGGCAAACAGTCGAATCGCCAGAGCGCACGGCTTGATGATGTGTCCGCCAATTTCGATCGGAATCATCAACGGCCACAGGTAAGCCGGACCGACCAGCAAGTTAGCCTTCATGTACGGAAGAAATCCATTGCGCTGAATGCCGACAAAGTGATAGGTGACCAGAGAGATCACCGCCAGACCGGCAGTGACACTGATGTTTCCGGTCGCTGTCGCAGCACCGGGGACCAACCCGAGAAGATTACAAAAGAGGACGAAGAAGAAGAAGGTCCAGATCAGCGGTAGAAATCTATCGGAATCGTCGCCGAGGAAAGGCTTGACCATTTCATCTCGGACGTAGAGAAGAATCACCTCAAACAGGCCTACAAATCGACCTTCGGGGACCCCTCCGGCCATCTTCTTGGCCAGCATCGGGAAGATAATCATGCAGATCACGGCAGAAAGGCACAGGAATACAACGTGCTTGGTCACCTCAAGATTCTCGGTCAACCAATGCAAGTCGTGGTCCAAGACGTGACCCAATGGATCACTGCCCGCCAGAGCTACCAGAATCCCCGTCATCTACTCGCCTCTTCCTTCGCCCCTTCGGGGCTCTCTCGATCCATCGACTCAGTTTTTTTGTTCGACTCAGTTTTTGAAGTTTCTTGAAGCTGGACACCCTGGGCGGACGGCTTCAGTTCACCTCTGTTCAATGCCTGACTAAGTGTCAGGACTTCCACACCGAGCACCAGCAGATAGAGAACTGTGGTCATCAGCAAAGCTCGCTGACTCCACGGCGCCCCGACAATGGCGTGAACCAAACCAACGCTCGCAAAAAGAACCAGCGCTCGTTGCACCACACCTTTGAGTAACTCACCAGCCATCCGATGCGGCTCGCAAGTCAGCGTATTTCGCAAACTGCGAAAACCAAGGACTCCCAGTCCAACAGCCCAGAGCCCACTCCAGGCCAGACAAAGGAAGTCTTCTTGACCCCATTGTTCGCGAACGAACAACATCGCAATGCCACTAGCGATCAGTACAACTCCACAACATCTGAAAAGGAAGAGTCGAAAGAGACTCATCGGTTTCCCTCTCCTGAATCTTCTTCACGGTCGTCGGTCTCTGGCCTCGCGATCGCTGTCGAGGTTCGATTCCCACCACCTTCTTGCAACAAAATCTTTACCATTGCGATGAGCGCCAATCCGATGCCACCCAGGGTTCCCCAGGGCGAACTTCCGATCTTCCCATCAAGCCAGTACCCTCCGAGTGCGAGGAAAACGAAAGTGATGACGACCTGAAACCCCAAAGTCGACAGGCGAATATACGCCGCCGCCTTGGCAGGGTCCGAATCGCGACCGGAACCGGAACTGGCTCCACTCATCACGTCACTCCCGACCGGATCTCAAAAAGGTACTGGAAAGCAGTGATCGATCTCTCAGCAAGATGGGAAAAGTAGCAACGGCCTCGCAAGAGGTCAAGGAAATCGGAATGGTTCTGAAGACCAGAAAATCGCAGCAGGAAGGTCATTTACGATAAAAACAGGGGCCGCTGCGAAGCAAGTTCTCGCAGGAGGCTGGAAATCACCATCGTCTCCGTCGGCCTCTTCCTAGCCCTCTTCCCCAACTCCGGCATCCTCGACCTCTTCCTCGCCGAGGCTATCGAGCACCTGGCGAGGCCGCACAGCGGCCGGATCGAGCCGCAAAGCTCGACGAGCGATTTTTCTCGCCTCGGTATTTTCACCCAGTTTCCACAAAACCCAGGATAAATCGGGGTAAATCTCTCCCAGCTGCGGTGAAGCAGATTCCAACCGCGCCTTGAGTTCAATCTTCGCTTTCCCCCAGGCTTCGATGGAAATATAACCCTGCGACAACAATTCGTGAGCCTTCTCATTGTATGGATCGATAAATGGCACATCCCAGGCGATATCGACGACGCCTTCCCAGTCTCCCTTGCTCGCAAGACTCTCAGCGATCAGCAAACGAGTCGGCGCATCATCACGATTATGAAGTGCCTGAGAACGCAACGATTCGAGCGCTTCATCAGCGAACCCGAGATCCTTCTGAATGGTCGCCAGTTCAATCCATGGACTCTTCCCTCCCGCCGGAGATGAGATTCCAGTCGGAGCCATCTGGGTTGCCTCTGCATAAAGTTCCATCGCCTCCTGGCTCTTGCCTTGATCGCGTAAGGCCTTGGCCAGTAGTAATCGGCATCTCCATCCCCAGACACTCTCGCCGTCAATCGCAGCTCGAAGAGAAATCTTGGCCGAATCAGTCAGACCATCCGCCAGCTGCATCAGCGCAACTACGGCGAGTAGATCAGGCTGCTGGCTATCCAGTTTCTGTGCCTTACCTATGGCGAGCTCAGCATCGGCCTTCCGACCGGACCCGAGATAAGCAGAAGCAAGCCAGGCCCAGGCACGAGCATCGTCAGGACGTTCTTGAGTTTCTTCACGTAGGTAATCGATATGTCGTTTTTGAAAAGTCGGTCCGATCCCGCTGGCGACAACCCGTTTCTTGAGCCACTGCTGAGAATCGGCATCAAATTGCTGGGCACTCTGACCCAGAACCTGACGAATAACCTGTGCCGTGGGCACTCCTTTCGAGTAAGCCGTGAGCATCTTACGGATCGCCTCGATGCCGTATTTCTCGACAATCATCTCACACAGAAGTCCAGACTGGACATAACCAACCATGATCTCGCCGCGCCAGCTTGGGTTGGTAAAGGCTCCCTGGAGATCTTCGATGCCACGGAGCGCTCCTCCATATAGCTCGGATGACATCATTAGCGGCTCTGAACGTTTCCAGCGCTGCTGGGTTCGTCCTTCTTCCAGAACCGAAAGCCCTTCTCCGAACCAACGAGGAATCCGATGCTCAGCCTTCTGTAATGTCGCGACATGGGCAAACTCGTGAACCGCAACCGCTCCCCAGTTACCAGGAATCGCACGGGGTGTAGTGAGCGTCACCAGGTGTCCAAAACAAACCCCACTGGCAGCCAGTCCGGGCAAACCGATGGAGCGTGCTGAGAAGTAAGAATGTTCAGAGAAATCTTCGACGGTAAGAGGTCGTAGCATCTGTAGCTGGTAATCACGTTCCAGCATCGCCCTGGTTTCGATCAATAGCGGCCGCAAATACGGCATCAACCAGGGTTCTTCATCCTCACGCATCCGGATGACAAGACCATCTCCTTCCGAGGTGATGAACTTGTCATCGATATGGTCCATCAGGGTTCGCGTATTCTTGACCCACACATTGTACTTGTCGCGAGCCCACGCCTCGTCCAGGACCTCACGCCCCTTCTTCTCCCAACCACTGCGAAGAGCATTGATCGCAAAGATGGCATACGACTTGGCCAGTCCTTCATCCAGCTCTATCGCCTTCAGGGAATGCTCTGCTGATTCGCGATAGAAAAAACGATCGACCAGTCTTTCGGCAAGCGTCACATGAAAAACCGCAGGACTTCGATGGTTGGCCTCGACCGACTCGACCAATTTGTCGAACTCGACTTCTCGGGCGGTCGACCACAAAACAGCCGCCAGTAAGCCCTGCGCTACCTGATGACCAGAATCTTGCTCGAGTACTTCTCTGTAGAGCTTCTCAGCACGGCTCCAGTCCTCCGCTGAGAATGCCAGATCCCCCTGAAGCAGTAATAGCTCCGGGTTCTTCTCCCAGATGAATCGCGCCTTACTGATCAGATCCTGGACTTCCTCGCCACGATCTCCCGGAAAACGGAAATCAGCCCAGGTCGCCCGAGCCAGTCCGACAAGGGCCTCTACACTGCGCGGATTTCGCGCCAGCGCATCACGGAAGTGGCTCCGCGCATCCGGGTAGTTGTACTTTCCAAAAAGTGCCTCGCCACTGGCGACATGTGCCGCTACCGATGTCTTATCTTGATAAAGGGCACTGTCATACATCACCTCGTAAGCATCTCTGAATCTATTGAGACCTTCACAGGCTTTCCCGAACCAAACAAATTGTTCAGGGCTCAGCTTCTTAGCTTCTTCTCTCGACATTTTTTTGTAAATATCGAGAGACTTCCTTAACAGAGTCTCACCCTCAGCTCTTTTCCCCTGATCGATTTTCAGCAAGCCCAATCGAGAGACGGCTTCGAAGTGCTGCGGAAATTTCTTGAGGACATTCTCTAGCTTTTCTGCGGCCACCGCATCTCGACCGAATTCCAGCTCCAAACCTGCAGCTGCAAAAAGAAGATCCGCATCTCCTTCGGAAAATCTCGGATGCTTCTTCAAAACTTCGAGGGCCTCAGAGAGACGTCCAGTCTCCCTGTAAACTTGCGCCGCCAGGAGCGGGTAAACACCCGCTTCTTCTTCGACCCAATCGATCGCCTCCTGGTACTCGCCCGTCTCGATGAGGATCCGAAGCTCTTCTCGATCATCCAGTTGCTGTGCTCTGATCTCCGTAGAATTCGGAACCAACAGTGAAAACAGAACAGCCAGTAACAGCGAGGAGGTAATCCGGCGGTGAAACATCGGTGGCAATCTCCTGGTTTTTATCATGCAGATCTCCCGCTTCACGAGAAGCGCGTAGCGGCACGTCGAGAACTAGGAATGGCCGCATGGAAACTTGAGAACCGCATCAATGAACCTTCGTGTCTCGACCTGTCTTATCCTACACGAGAGACCCCTCAGGATCATTATGCCCTCTTTAGTGTTTCCTCGATCAAAGCCAAGCATTCCCTGATTTGTCGTCATCGCCCTGACCATCCTAGACTCATGTGACGGCTTCGGTCGTCCAGGAAAGATTCCAGGAGGGAGCAAGCATTGGCCGTTAAGTTCACTGAGAAAGCTGAAAAAGTACTGCTATTGGCTCAGAATGACGCGAAGCGTCTCGGCCACGGGTACGTCGGCACAGAGCACATTCTGTGGGCTCTTCTCCACCAACCAGATTCGGTAGCCGTACAAGCGGTCTTGCGATGCGATCGTACCGTTGAGGAACTGCTGAGTTCGCTCCGCGAAAGCCTCGGTCGTATTCCCTGTAGTTCGGCACCAACAGATCCAGAAACACCTTACACCCCTCACGCCAAGCGAAGTCTAGAACTCGCACGTGAGCAGGCGGTCCAACTGGACCAGTACTACATCGGGACCGAGCACCTACTGATCGGTCTCAGTAAAGAGGAAGAGGGAGAAGCCTCTCGAATCCTCGCCGAACGAGACCTTGGGAAAGACCGACTTCAAAATGTAATTCAGAGAATGCTGGGAGGCGATGTGGACCAGTCGCAAGGAAGTGCTGTAAAGCGCACAGGAATCGCAACACCAACGCTTGATTCCAATGGTGTCGATCTGACTGCATTGGCAGCACAAAATCGACTCGATCCCGTCATCGGGCGTAAAAAAGAAATTCAACGAGTCATCCAGATCCTCTCACGGAAGACCAAAAACAATCCCGTCGTGATGGGTGAACCAGGCGTCGGAAAAACGGCCATCGTTGAAGGACTTGCCCAGAGAATCGC
>JBBWWC010000288.1:0-20508 GCA_050256555.1 Planctomycetota bacterium
AGAGGTAGAGACGATTCTGATCCAGGCAGACTTTGGCCCAACAGTGGCCATGGATCTCTGCGATGATCTTCGTGATGCCTATAAGGACCGGGAGTTCGCACCGGAAGAGGCGATACCTTTTCTCAAGGGACGTCTCAGCCAACGCCTCGGAGAAGGCCATAGCATCGATTGGGCCGACGAAGGAACTACCGTGATCGTCGTTGCCGGAGTCAATGGCGTCGGAAAAACCACCTCCATCGCAAAGCTAGCTCATCAGTGGCGATCCGAAGGACGGAGCGTCGTCCTGGCTGCAGGCGATACCTTCCGGGCTGCCGCCATCGACCAGCTAGGAATATGGAGTGAGCGACTGGGTGTCGAAATGGTACGTGGAAAAGAAGGAGGAGATCCCGCTGCCGTCGTCTTCGAAGCAGTAGAAATCGCCATGGAAAAAAAGGCTGACGTTCTCCTCATCGATACGGCCGGGCGTCTTCACACCGAAAAACCCCTGATGGACCAGCTCGGAAAGATCGGTCGAGTCATCGCGAAAAAACTGGAAGGAGCTCCACACGAGGTTCTCCAGGTTCTCGATGCCACCACCGGCCAGAATGCCATCCTGCAAGCGAGAGCTTTCCATGCTGCGATGCCCATCAGTGGCCTGGTTCTGACCAAGCTAGATGGCACGGCTCGGGGTGGAGTGGTCTTTCCGATCCTCCAGGAAATCGGCTTACCGGTAAAATACATCGGTGTAGGAGAAGGGATTGAAGACCTGCAACCCTTTGACCCTGAAACCTTTGTCGAAGCACTCTTCGACTAATCTCCAGATTCCCCACGTAAAATTCTTTCGACCAATCCATCCCCATCAAGATCGGCTTCACGAACCGAGGCGATTCCCGTGATCACGGTATCGATAATCCCATCGCCATTCTCATCACCTCCTCCACCAGCAACAGAAGCCCAACTCATCTCGCGTGGCAATAACTTCATCGGAGGCCGACCGGCCGGCAGTAGTATTCCATGATAACGACCCTTCTGCCCGACCGGCTGCGCCAGCACCGCATCGCCAGAATATGTGCGCCCGATGGCCAGTGGGCGGTTCCCATCGAGTGCTCCAGGAAAGGGCCCCAGAGTCTGCTCCAGCAAGGCGCCATTTCCGAACGATAAAATCAATAATCCCGTTCCATCCGCAGGACGACCTCTACCCAGTAAAAGCAACTCGGATCGATCATCACCGTCGAGATCTGCGGCGTGGACACGCACTCGATCCATCGGTGCGAGGCCACGAATCACAGGTGCTGCTAGATGAAGCGCACCATCGGGAGCCACGCAAAGAATTTGTAAATCAGCAGGACCGACAGCATCGCCTCCGCCATAGAGGCTCTGAATACCGAGCACATCGCAAAGACCGGGTCTCTCTGCAGCCTCTCCCTGTAGCGCTTTCATCACCGAACCTGACTGAACCGTATGCCCGAGCCCAAGAACATGCCCCGATTCATGGACGATAACGGATTCAAGAACAGGCCGGGGGGTCTCTCTGGTTCGTAATCCCAGGGGCTTATTCCTGGTCGTTTTTATCTCCGCATCTTCTTTCGTTTCGGCGACCAGATCCCACGGCACTGCCAGGTTCAGATGGATGGAGAGAGGTGTCGAATCTCCAGATCGTGGACTCGAGACTCGATGGGCCACCAGAGCTCCCCCAAGACCAAATCGATAGCAGGAATTACCATGCTCCGGTTGTCTCCACCCGATGGTTAAAGTGGCCTCCTCATCGGTTTCTGCTCGACGAAAAGAACAGATTCCCGGGAAATTCCATTCTGCTAAAGCCTTCTCGATAATGCGCTCGGCACGGTCTACGTCGAACGGACAGTCCGTGCGGTCGTGTTGCCACAGGATTCCGTCTGCTCCAGCCACTCGCGAAAGAACAGAAAAAGGATAAACAAATGCTGGACCATCGTAGAAATCATCAAAGCCAACCGTTGGAACACGAGCTGGAGGATCTATCTGGCAGGAGACCGAGAAAAAAAGTACCCCGACGGAAAGGCCCAGAATCAAAAGCCTACGGTTAGCGTGAAAAGAACTCCAAAAAGAACTCCAAAAAGAACTCACAATCCCCTCCCTGAAATCAAGATCGTTGCCTGCTGCGGCTGACGCATCGATTCTGGCCTCTCTACTGCGAATCTCATCTTCTGGACCTCATCATCGTTGGTCATCAGGAACATCGAAAGCCGCTGGATGAAAAACCGCCCGTTGATCCGGCACAAGGGCGCAGATCAACGGGCGGTCCAGATCTCTTAAAAAAACTGCTACAGATCGGCAAGGAACAGCAGCAAGGCTGCTTTTTGAGCCTCAGTCAGCGCAACGTAGTTCAGCATGACCAGATCCGCCTCATCCTGGTGAGCCAGAATCGCATCTTCCAGCGTTGTTGCACTTCCATCATGAAGATAAGGGGCGGTATCTCTAATTCCCCACAGTGGTGGAGTCCGGTACACACCTACTCCAGCATCATCCTCGGCAACTCCACGAAAATCATCCGGGTGGATGTCATGGAGCAGAAGATCCGAGTAAAGAGGCACTGGCCCAGCTGTGCCCTGTAACACCGGGACATGACAGATCGCGCAACCAACATCGTTGAAGAGTTGTTCGCCAACCGCTACCTGCGGATCGTTATTTCCACCTCGGGGCGGATATGCCAGGTGTGCACTGAAAAATAACATGTCCGCGAAGTCCTGGGAGCTGATCTCCGGATCCGCGACGCCGTCGGCATCCGTCAACAGACCAAATCCACGACCATCGTCTTCCAAGGTCAGTCCTACTTCTCCGCTGGTGGCATCTCGGAGGAAATCGGAGAGTGTCGGAATCTGCGCCTTCCAGCCAAACTTACCCACTTCAAGAACACCAGCAACGTCGATCATACGGGCCACACCGCGGCAGCCATTTCCATCGACGTCATTGGGATCCTCGTGCGAAAAGATTTCGGAATCCGGAATCGTATCAACAAGGCCAAGACCAAGAATACTCGGAGTCTGACGCTGCTCGAAGATGTCTGCCTGAGGATCGGCATCTTCACGACCAGGCGTGTCTGGGCGACGAAGCTTACTCGCCACCTGTCCGCCCGGGAGGTCCTCGAAAGGGCCATTGCCATTGTTGTCAGAACCAAATCGAGTGACGTTTACATCCAACCCTCCACCAGCACCGAAGACCGGTTTCTGGTGACAGGAACGGCACGAATCTGCATTCAAATCAGGAGTCCCGAGTCCTTCGGACTGACGCCAGTCTTTATCAAAAATCTTGCGACCGCGAATCCACTGCTCCAGTTCGGCAGGGTCCAGAACCCGGTCGGGTCCACCCAGCGCACCGACTGGAGGTACTGGCGTATCATCATCAATGATCTCAGCTTTGACCGCCGTGACAGCCCAACAGAGGAACAAGAAAGCAAAAAGACTCAGAGTGAGAAAACGTTGCTTCTGAATCATAGGGCCTCCAAAAATCGAAGGACTGCTTGCTGCTGTATCGGTGTCAAAGCTTCGTATTCATCTCTGGCTGCTTGCGCTTCACCACCATGCATCAAAATCGCATCGTTGAGGGTGTCAGCACGGCCATCATGTAACCAGGGGCCATGAAGACGAACTCCCCAGAGAGGCTGCGTTCTGAATTCACTTCCGGTCGTATCCAACGAAGTCGGACTGAACTGGGGCATGCCCATCGAGATTCCATCTGCCAAGCCGGGTCCCATGTCATGCAAAAGGAGATCGGTGTAGGCCTCGACCGGTCCCAGGTCCGATTCCAGCGCAGGAATGTGGCACTTGTTGCAGCTCATCTGAGAAAACAGATTCTCGCCATCCAGCTCTTCAGGGCCCATCGGTCCCTTGGGAGGTGGAGCCACGAACATGCTGAAGATCACAATGTCGCCGAAATCCTCTACCGAAATCTCAGGATCTTGAATCAGGTCATCATCGGTAGTCGGAGAGTCTGGGCCGGCCCCGACCTGCAACATCGCCGCACTGACGATCCCCCCGCTACCAAGGAAGGGATCAGTGGTGATCCCCATCTGGTTATTGATGGCTCCTCGCAGAAAAGCCTCGAGGAAGTTCGCCTGTGCTTTGAAGCCAAATCGGCCCAAATTACCAGCGCCATCAGTATTGAAACGTCCGCTGATTCCATCTCCATCGATATCTTCAGGATCTGCATTTGAAAAAATCTCGTTGTTCGAGATTCTTTCGAAAAGACCCACTCCCAGTTGTGGAGGAGCATTTCGCTGTACAACTGTGACCGGCGAACCTCCGACCTGTGAAGGATCGGGGAAAGCGGGACGAGGATTTCCCGGCAAGGCGTAGGCCGGCATCACGATACTCGGCAGTGGCGGATCCCAGATGGGACCCTGGCTCCCGGGCACACCTACTGCAGCAAAAAAGAAGTTGCGATAGATGGGCGAAGACCCACCGGGAACCGGCGTGCTGTGACATGCTGTACAGCTGGTCGCATTGTAAAAGGGGCCCAGCCCCTCTTCCGGCGTGAACTCCTTGCTCATCAGTTCTCGACCGCGAAGAAACGATTCAAAGGTATCCAGATCGAGCCCGGGAATTGCATCGCCTATGTTGCAGGTGGAATAAGAATCACAACCCAGAGAATCGTCGGTCGGATCGGGACCACAAATACCAAATGGAGGCTCCGGCTCTGGCCCACCAAGAAAGAGGTAATTGAAGGTACTCACTGCATCCGCAATATTGGCGATGCCGTCATCATTGATATCCATCGCGTCGCGGCAGTAAGCCACATCGCCGAGGAACATATGGTTCAGCATCGTCACGCCATCAGCGATATTGTAGTTTCCGTCTTCATTTGCGTCCCCACGCTGAAAATCCTGTGCCAACAAAGTGGCACAAGATCCAAGGACCAATAACAAAGCGATCGAAATGCGGATTTTCAAATCCCATCCCTTTCTTTTCGGAACTAACGCCAGGAAAAGTCGTTGTTGGAGAAAACGAAAAGCGAGCCAGCTAAAGCAAAAAGCACAACTTTCACTGAACCGATTATACCCTTCAAGTAACAAGCTCCAAAGTGCCTATAATCATGATAGAACCTCGTAAAACAGCTCCAAATAGACTCTTGAGTCTCGGCGCACTTCAGCCATTCCGGAAAATTAGCCCCAGCCGGCTAGAATTGCCAATGCCAGCACAGCACTCAAGACCGCCACCAATGGCTTCAGGAATCGATTCCCGCTTCTCAAAACGATTCGTCCACCCAGCATTCCCCCCAGAGCATAGGACGGAATCAGCGGGACAGCGATCGCCACAGAAAATACACCATGAGCCAGGTACCAACCGCCAGCAGCAGCCGAAATCACCATCACCAGCCACACTTTCCAGCGCACCGCATCGACCAATGGTAATCGCAAGGCCGTGGTCAAAAGCAGAATCACGAAGGCACCGATGCCAGCCCCCATGAAACCGCCGTATAAACCACAAAGAAGACAGCCGATGGAAAAGCTCAACCCCGAAATGCGCTTACGACTCCCTTGTCCCTCACCAGGAGTCTTCAATAGCAAGAAAGCAGCCACCGCCAGCAGCAGCACACCACCCATCAATTGCTTGAAAAGACTCTGGTCGAGAGTATCGATTTCAATCGCCCCCCATGCGCCCGGGATCGCAGCGATAAAAACCAGCAAGAAGGGCCACCCACCGACAGACACAGGATCCACAGTAGCCTCACCAGCAGGTGCTTTGGCGGAGCCCCGATCACGGCTCATCGTCCAACCAGCCACGGCAGCCTGGAGCGCTACGCAGACTCGATTGGTCCCGTTGGCGACCAGCGGGTCAATCCCGAGGAAGATCAGCAGCGGGAGAACCAGCAGGGTACCGCCCCCGACAAGGGTGTTGATTGTTCCAGCAATCACCCCGACCAATGCGATGAGAGCCATTTGAACAGAATCTAGATCCACCTCGGCCCCTTCCTCAGCTCCACTGTCTCACGTAAGAGGCGACCAATACAGTCAGGTTGGCTTGATTCCATCGGTCGATCCCACGATCCTTGCAGACCCAGCGGAGCCATCCGGGCTCCCCACATTTGAAACTGGAGGACAGCTGGATGGATCCGGTCGTGAATGATTTTTCGATCCGTATTGCCACTCCCAATGGCACAGGAAGTCAAACTTCCAACATCGTTATCCACCGTGCTCTGATCGGGATGGGTCTGGCAGCCAATGCCAAGAATCTGTTTCCATCGAACATTGCCGGATTACCAACATGGTTTCAGATCCGCGTCAGTCCCGGAGGCTGGCAAACGATGACCCGACAGTGGCAAGTACTGCTGCCACTCAATCAGGCGACCATCGGTAAGGATCTCCGTGAAAGTGCTCCCGGTACCGTCGTCATCGACAACAGCGACTGGAAGACCGCTGACAGCGAGTTCGAAGGTTTGATTCGCTATCCGATCCCATTCGATCAACTGGCACGAAAAATCGATAACGCAAAACTGCGTCCGCGACTGAAGAACTTGATCTATGTCGGAGTGGTTGCGCAGCTGTTCGGGATTTCCATGGAGGCGGTCAAGCACGCCCTGGAATTGTCATTCCCAGGAAAAGATGCAGTTGTCGAATTGAACATGACTGCAGCAATGCTCGGATTCGAATACGCAGCCGAAAATCTATCGAAGCAAGACCCGTGGAAATTTGAACCGGCTGACCAGATCGGCGACAAAATTCTCATCGATGGAAATGAAGCCACCGCACTGGGTGCCATCTGGGGTGGAGTTTCCGTGGTCGCCTGGTACCCCATCACCCCGGCCTCCTCGGTGGCAGAATCGGTCGAGAAACACATCCACAAGCAACGAGAAAATGATCCGGATGGCAACCAACGTTTCGTCGTCATCCAGGCGGAAGATGAACTGGCTGCAGTGGGCATGGTACTGGGGGCTGGCTGGGCAGGAGCCCGGTCGATGACCTCCACCAGTGGGCCAGGAATCTCACTGATGGCAGAGAACATGGGGCTCGGCTACTACGCCGAAATCCCGACCGTGATTTATGACATTCAACGGGTCGGCCCATCGACCGGATTACCGACCCGTACCCAGCAAAGCGACCTCCTCCAGATCGCATTCCATTCGCACGGCGACAGTCGCTTTCCGATGCTGATTCCATCTTCGCCAGAAGAAGCTTTCGAATTTTCCTGCCAGTCCTATGACCTGGCAGAAAAATACCAGACTCCGGTAGTGTTCCTGTCCGACCTCGATCTCGGAATGAACACCTGGGTCACCGAGCCGATGAAGGAACCCTCGACAGATTTCGACCGAGGAAAAATCGCCACCGATGAAGTGATCGAGAAACTAGAAAACTGGGGTCGGTATCGTGACGTGGATGGCGATGGAATCCCGTACCGGACCATTCCCGGCATCACCTTGCATCCTTCAGCCGCACATCTGACTCGCGGATCTGGCCACGACGAAGATGCAAACTACAGCGAATCAGCTGAAGTCTATGCGGCAAATCTTGACCGACTGGCTCGCAAGATCGATGGAATGGTAACGGATCTACCGGCACCGATTCGTGAAGATCGGGATAAGTCACTCGGCGTCATCGCATTCGGCACCACTGACTGGGCGATGCAAGAAGCGCTGGCTGGATTGAAATCAGCGCCCTCCTATCTTCGCATCCGTTCCTATCCCTTCCATGCCGAGGTTGATTCGTTCATCTCTGATCACGACCAGGTTCTCGTCATCGAACAGAACCAACAGGGCCAAATGGCACAGTTGCTACGGCTCAATAACCCCCAGAATGCGCCGAAGATTCTGTCCGCGACGTACTACGGAGGACTGCCACTCTCGACCAAATTCGTCCAGGATTCGATCGAACAACAGCAGGGAGTGGAGGCCAAATGAGCGAAGAAAAGACCCCCGTAACCAATGTTCTCGGACTGACCAAGGCCGAATACAAAGGTGGAGCCTCCACCATGTGCAAGGGTTGTGGTCATGACCGGATCTCGGAAGCCATCATCCAGACCTCCTACGACATGGGACTGGATGGTCGTAACATTCTCAAGATGAGCGGCATCGGGTGCAGCTCCAAAACCCCTGCATACTTTCTGTCCCAGGCGATGGGCCTCAACTCAACTCATGGTCGAATGCCGAGCTTTGCCACTGGCGCTCATGTTGCCAATACCTCGATGATGCCGATCGGAGTCAGTGGCGATGGAGACACTGCCAGCATCGGAATGGGACAGTTCGTACATCTGATCCGTCGCAACCCCAAACTGGTTTACATCGTTGAAAACAATGGCGTATACGGCCTCACCAAGGGCCAATTTTCTGCCACCGCCGACCGAAAAAGCCCTTCCAAACGCGGCGCTTTCCCGCGCGAAGAATCGATCGATCTTTGCGGACTGGCACTCGAACTGGGAGCGACCTTTGTTGCGCGTTCCTTCAGTGGCGACAAGAAGCAACTGGTCCCGTTATTGAAAGCGGCTCTGTCATTCGATGGCCTGGCCTTCATCGATGTGATCTCACCCTGCGTGACCTTCAACAATCATGAAGGATCAACCAAGTCGTACACGCACCAGAAGGAAATGGGCGTCAATTTCCATGACCCCCATTACGTGGCACCACAGGAGCCGATCGACATCGAATACGAGGAGGGGGATCTTCACGAAGTCACGCTCCACGATGGCTCGCGACTGATGCTTCGAAAACTAGATCAGCACTACGATCCGGCCGATCGCTCCGCCGCTTTCCAGGGCATCCAGGAAACTCGTAACAAGGGTGAAATCCTGACGGGCTTGATTCATATCGATGTCGAGCAACCGACCCTGGCAGGCTCTGCGAATATGACACAAGAACCGCTCTCTTCACTGGAACAAGGCGATCTGCGACCCGCTAACGGAAGGCTGGAGAAGGTCAATGCGACCTTCCGCATCTGAGTAGGCCGCATCTGAGAGTACGCTGCATCTGATGCGCCGTCCCCACTGAACCAGCGCTAACCGACTACGCGCAACCCATCGACCAGGATTCCCGGCAACTTCATTCCGCCTGGCTTCCGTTGCCCGTATGTATGAAGTTCGGCCAACGATTCTGGATCTGATCCGACCTCGAGAAGTCCCTCGCCGAGCAAGCGAATCACCGAGTCATCGATCCGCACGGTTCCAATCGGTGCTACCGGCTCCCCATCTTTGACCTTCAAGGCAATCCAACGGGTCACACCAGTCACACGAGCTCCTTCACGAGCTGCTAGATTTGTGTAATGAACATGGGATAACCACAGACCATCTCCGATTTGAGCGCAAGCATTGTCAGGATCAAAAGTACCCGGATCCATTTCCAGCGCCATCGGAGACTCGCTATCGCTGGCACCGTTGTGAGTCAATCCATGCTCCATTGCGGTACGCGGGCTGGTCAGTTTCTGCTGCCCAGCTCCGGCCGAAACTAGATCCATTCCGTCAGTCACCGGATGACCATGATCGCCAAATGTCGGTGCACCGATGGCAGCCGGGTGATCGCGGAAAAACACTCGTGGATCGAGTCGGGTCGCATCATAGAGCGGAGCCAGTGGACTCGAGCCGGCCAGGACCGCCTCGGCGGAAAAACCACCGTTCCACAGCACAGGGACCAGTAAATCTTTGACCGCGGCCGGTTCCAGCCAGGCCCGATACGATCCCACCGGAGGGCTCTGAACATCGCGAGCAAGAATCTCCAGCATCGATTCAGCATGCTGGCGACGGGCCCGAGCAGCCCCAGGATTCCAGCTTTCACCGGCCCAGACCCACTTCGACGCTCCACCAGCAACTCTTTTTTTATCGCCGGGTAAATGCATCGAACCATCGATGACGGTACGAGGCGCCTCGTACCAACGTCTCACTCCTGTAGAAGTGGCTACTCCCCTGTACATCGTTCCCGTGATGGCAATTCCACAGGTCTGCGCGACGCCACAATCTCCGGCAATCGCCTCGATCAGTTCTTCGGGAACAGGAATCCGGCCCTGCCCCCGCTGTTCTTCCCAGACAGAATCTGGCAACTCGGGAAGATGCGGATCGACAGGGAGGTCTCCAACCGCCCCTGACAGACGATCGATGATGGCTCGCAGCGGATTTCGATCTTCAGCAAATGACCCCGACAACATCACGCTTGATTCGACTTCACGTCCATCTTTACGCAATGCAATGGTCAGATTTCTTTGCTCGATCGATCCACCCTGGCGAATTGCTCCCGATGAGATCCGTGCAAATCCAGTGATCTCACCGGCAAAACTGATCCGGACCTGCTCCCCCTCAGAAAGGAGCGTCTCGACATAGTCTGCGATTTCATGAAACCAGGACTGCATCTACCCCTCCCTTCCGAAAACTTCGAGACCACGGAATCGACAGGCAGGCATCGCATGTCCGACAAACACCATTTGATTGGGTTCGCCCTTACCACAGTTGGGTGTCCCTCTGACCTGCCACGTCTCGCGATCGCCAACCGCATCGAGAGATCCCCAGAACGGAATGGTGCTACTTCGGTCGCCCGCATCCTTGACCCGACCCCCGAGCTGCCCGTTCTCGATAAGGCGAGCATCCTCGACACCGAACTGAAACTTCCAACGTCGATCGTCAATCGACCACGACGAGTTCACATCGAGCCAGACCCCCTTCTCAACTCCACCGATCAGCTCATCCATCGAAGTCTCACCAGGTTCTACGTTGAGATTGGCCATCCGATCGATCGGCGGACGATTCCAGGAACAGGCCCGTGATACAGCGATGGCATCTTCTGATCGAGAAAGTCGTTGGGCGCTGAGCGCTCCTCCGATGCCACGCTTGAGGATTCCATTTTCAATCAGGTGCACCTTTTTCGCCGGTAAACCTTCATCATCGAAACCAGCACTGCAGACTTCACCTTCGACGGTAGGATCGATGACAACATCGAGAATCTCCGGCCCCCAGCGCAACGAACCAAAATCGTCCAGCTTCACAAAACTGGTTCCAGCATAGTTTCGCTCATCCCCGAGGATTCGATCCAGTTCGAGTGCGTGACCGATCGATTCATGTACCTGAAGAACCATCTGGGCGGGCCCGATCACTGCATCCATGACTCCGGTCGGACACATGGGAGCCAGTAATGTCTCGATGGCATCCGATCCAACCTGTTGCGGAAGCTGATCGAACTTGACCCGATCCAGAACTTCCATTCCGCCAAGCTGGGCATCACTTCGCCCTCCGTTGGTCCGGGTTTGTACATCCTCATCGTTGGCAGCCACCGCCATCAGCCACGGAATCAGACGATCGTGAAACTGCTCGATCTCTATTCCATCGGTGGTGGCCAGGTTGGTCTCGGTCAGAACTCGTTTGAGAGTCGCAGTCCGCCGAACAATCCGTTCGTCAGTTTTCAATCCCTGACAGGCATTTCGAAGTCGATCGATGATCTCTTTGCGGGAAGAGCTTTCCCAGGACACCTCGACCGGATGAGACCAACGACCGGACTGGAGTGGTTTCGGCGCTGCAGAAAAATCGAGCACCCCTCGACCGGCAGAAGCTCGGGCCCATTCCTGGGCCACACGTGCCGCCTGATAAAGTCCTGCCTCGGACAGATCGCTGGTCGCTGCCAACCCCATGTCCGGTCCATCGACGACCGTCACCATCGCTCCGTAATTCAAGGAGCTACTGGGAGGTTGCAGCACATCATCGCGGACGGCGTAGGATTCTGAAGAGGTTTTGACGATCCGCAAGGAACACCAGGTCCCTCTCGGCGCAATACGCCCGACCAGTTCCTTCGCCACCAATCCCCGGGAATCGTTCATTGGATCCTCTCCATCTCAGCTGGTAATCGCGGACCTGTAGGATCCTGTGCCGAAACACCACCGCGCAATACGGCCGCTATTCCATCTTCGCCCTCGATGATCAGATCCGCGCGGTAATCGCTTCGTATCAAACCTCGTCTTGGTAGACAAAGATCGGCCGCTGCATTGGCAGAGCCCAGCGCTGCCAGTTCGGGCAGCGCCAGCCCAAGTTTTTCACCGGTCCGCTTCAGCGCCTCAGGAAGCAAAGTCACACTCCCGGCCAGGGTTCCATCGGTCAGGGTTGCCCGCGAGCCATCGGAGCAAACTTCTTGTCCGCAAAAGACTCCCGTTGAAACGCCCAGATTTGCCAGCGGCATCGCATCGCTGACCGCCATCAATCCATCCGCCCCTTTTAACTTCATCGCCATCTTGACCATCTCGTCATCGAGGTGATGGCCATCGAGAATCACCTCGCAACGAACTCGTTTATCGAGCAAGAGCTCCATCACCGGGCCAGGATCTCGATGATGGATGGCGGGCATCGCATTACAGAGGTGTGTGCAACGACGCACCCCGGCATCGATAGAGGCGCGCGTCTGCTCAGCATTGGCACAGGTATGACCGATCGATCCCAGAACACCAACAGCACTGAAACGCTTCTGTGCCGAAATGGGGATTTCCTCAGGTGCAAAAGTCATGATGCGAAGTTGACCATTCGCCGCATCGTGAAGACGATCAAAAAGTTGCTCGTCCCAGGAGTGGACTCCTGCGACAGGAAGTGCGCCACGTCGACCGCCGGAAACAAAGGGGCCCTCCAGATGAATACCAAGGATCGATGAACTCAGCTCCTTGGCTCGAGCGCATTCCTTCAAAGCAGAGATCATCTGCGGTTCCGATCCGGGAACAATGGTCGGATAGATGGTGGTCACTCCCGCCATTGCCAGCTGCTCGGCGCAGCCAGCGATCGTCTCCGCATCTGCCGCCGTGAAATCCACTCCACCGGCCCCATGGATGTGGGCATCGATCAAGCCAGACATGACACGACGGCCACCAAGATCCCAGATCTCATCGCCGGAAGCAGTTCCGGGAGCCGCCAGGGCTGCGATCACGGACCCCTGCATGACGATATCTGCACGCAAGGTTCGGTCGGGAAGGACCGCCTGCGCATCTCTCAAGACCACCTTCGGGAGCGAATCCTCGGGATTGCTCATCGCGTATCCTCCTGCCGTGAAACCTTCTCAGCACACATCGCTGCCCCGATCAATCCGGCACGGTTTCCGTGTTGGGCTTGCACCACGCGCAACTCGGTACTGGCCTTCGGGAGAACTTTGGAACGTAATGTCTCTTCAATAAGCTCGATATGGCGCGGACGCGCATCGATGATGCCACCGCCGACCACCACGACATCTGGATTCAGCAAGTGCAGCGCACTCATCATACCTGCACCGAGTGAACGCGCTCCTTCATCAAGAACCTGATTGGCGTTTTCATCTCCAGCAAGTCCCGCTTTGACCAGATCAGAAACAGAAGGAGATTCGCTGAGGCCCTGCTGTCTTCCCCACTCGGCAGCCATTCCCCAGCCCCCGGCATACGCCTCTACACATCCGATCAGGCCACAGTTACAAGGCCTCCCTTCGGGTTGATAGAGGGTATGTCCCAGCTCCATTGCGCCGCCGATGGAGCCACGAAGTAGTTCTCCATCGATGATGGCGCCACCTCCGATGCCGGTCCCAACAGTCGCAGCGAGCAAGATCCGAGCACCTTGACCGGCGCCCGAGGCATATTCACCCCAGGCCGCAGAATTGGCATCATTCTCGACCACTGCCGGAACCTGGTATCGATCCCGGAAAAAACCGACGATATCGGTACCATGCCAGCCACCGAGATTGGCCACCGGAAATCGAATCACGCCACTGGCTGGATCGACGATTCCTGGTGTCCCGAGTCCTATCGCCCGGACCTGCTGGTTGCGCGAATCGGCCTCTGAAATCGCTCCATCGACCGCTTCTGCGAGCGCCTGGAGGATCGCCTCCTGGCCCAGATGAGCGTTACTGGGCCCACGATGGGACCAGACGACCTCTCCGCTACTCTCGCACAGCCCAACCTTGACCTCGGTCCCACCGAGATCGAGGCCTACAAAAAGTGGTGCGGTCATGGCCCTCCCTGAAGAAGCTGTCCGGTGAGGCTGTCCGGTAGATCCGTGCTCTCAACGGAAACCAGCATCGCCCCCGATGAGGATGGACGCAAGACGAGCCTCAAGAGACCGAACTGATGATGGAACCAGCCGCCAATTGAGTGGAGAATCCACCCACTGATGTACACGAGGCAGGAGGCCCTTCATGTCGACCCCGGAATCACCGAAAAATTCGCCCGATCAGAGTAACGGTGCAGTCCAGCGCTGGATCGATAGATATCAGGCAGATCACACCCATCCACTCAATCATGCCACCCACTTTATCGGGATCCCTGCCATCATCGTTTCACTGGTGGTGGTCTTCTTCAACTGGCAGTGGGGAATCGGCCTCTTCGTTGGTGGCTGGATCCTGCAATTCGTCGGTCACGGAATCGAAGGAAATAAACCTTCATTCATGAAAGATCCTCGCTTCCTGCTCATCGGCCCTCTTTTCATCATCCAAGAGGGGTTCCGTAAGATCACCGGTAAGAAACACTCGTCTTCCGAAAAGGACTGAGAATGCGATTGATCCATCCAACATCCATCATCTCGCTTCTCATCTCGCTTCTTCTCTGTTCGCCGACGCTTCTCTGGGCACAGAACGGAGATCGATCCGGCGAAACCCAGAATGAAAACTGGCGCCAATGGGATGTTCCACCGGCTCCGGTACTGACACCCGAACAAGCGCTTCAATCCTTCCAGGTCGCTCCCGGTTTCCATGTCGAGCTGGTGGCCAGCGAACCGCAGGTGGTCGACCCCATCGCCATCGCTTGGGACGAAAAAGGACGGCTATGGGCCGTCGAACTACGCGCTTACATGCGCACTGTCGAAGGAGCAGGAGAAACCGATCCTCTCGGCCAGGTAGTAGTGCTGGAAGATAAAGATGGAGATGGATACTACGAAGACAGCACCGTGTTTCTCGATCGCCTCGTGAGCCCGCGCGCCATCGCCATCGTCGAAGGCGGAGTGCTGGTCGCCGAGCCTCCCCACCTCTGGTACTGCCAGGATCTCGACGGCGATCTTCGCAGTGATCGACGCACGGAAGTGGCACGCTACGGCGACCCCAACCCCGATGTGGTGGAGCACACCGAAAGTTCCTTGCTGCGCACCGTCGACAACTGGTTCTACAACTCCAAGAGCAGCCGCCGCTTTCGTTTCGATGTGGTCGACGGCAAACCAACAGCCACTTTCGATTCGACCGCCTTTCGTGGCCAATGGGGTCTTACCCAGGACGATCAAGGGAGGCTCTACTTCAACCACAACTCGACCTGGATCCTCGCCGATCCACTTCCGACGGAACTACTGCTTCGAAATCCCCACTGCGGAAAATCGGTCGGACAGCCGAGTCGCTCCGGTCACCGGGTGATCAGTGACGAATCAACCTGGCCGGTACGGATGAACACCGGTATCAATCGCGGCTACCAGCCCGGGATGCTGAGAGAAGATGGTCGACTACGTCGCAACACATCGGCAGCCGGCTTGACCATCTTCCGTAGCCACCGCTGGGGCGACGACTGGAACGGAGTCGCATTCGTCGCCGAGACGACAGGCAACCTGGTCGCTGCGTTCCGCATGCAAGAACAAGGCTCTCGTCTCACCGGCGAACAGTTAACTTTTTCCCATGATCAATATGGTCAGCAGGCTTTCCTCGCCTCCACCGACGAGAGATTCCGACCGGTCGATGTCGAGGTCGGTCCCGACGGCAACCTCTACGTTGTCGACATCTATCGTGGTGTCGTCCAGCACCGCCAGTTCGTCACCTCTTATCTACGCAAGCAGGTCGAAGAACGAAAACTGGAACAGCCCATCGGACTCGGTCGCATCTGGCGCGTCGTCGCCGATGAAGAAGAATCCCAGATCGAACCGCTAGGACTTCTCGCCGGAGAAGCGGGACGCGTCCAGGCCATCCACCATCCGGTCGGCTGGGTCCGTGACACGGCGCAACGGCTGCTGGTCGAAGCGGGAAGTTCGGCACCGGTCAAAGAGTTGAAACAACTCGCCAGTTCCATCAATTCATTAGCGACTGGTCGACTTCATGCCCTGTGGACCTTGAGTGGGTTGGGAGCGCTGGATAGCGAAATCCTCTCCCGCGCACTGCAGGATCCGGAAGAGCTGGTTCGGCGCGCCGCCTGTCGGATCATTGCGGAGCCGACTCCGATCGCAGAGGCCGATGTCGCTGCACTAGTCGCAGCACTGGCTGACAATACGACGGATCTTTCCGAGATCGAGAAAGTTCATCGCCTGATGGCTCTCGGGGCTTTCCCTGATCATCCCGAGGCGTTTGCCGCAGTGCTCGAGATGCTCCGCCGGGATGGCACCAATCCGCACATCCGACTGGCAGCCCTGAGCGGCTGGAAGGATTATCAGATCGAAAGGATCGGGCGCTTTTTTGGTGACTCCATCGCGCCCTTCGCCGGTCGCGAAGCACTGCTGCGAGAAACCACGCGATCAGCACTCCGTGCTCACCCATCCTCACTCGGTCTACTGCTCGATTCTCTCGATGATCTCAATTCTTCCGATCCACGACTGGCAGCGATCCTCGGTGGAATCAAGATCACCGCTGAAGACAAGCGCTGGAAAGCACCGGTACTGGCGGTCATCCCACCAGTACTTATGCGTAAGGATCTGGCCGATTCAGTGACCAAGGATGCGCAATCCATCATCGCACGCCTGACCTTTGATCCATCGTCGTTACCCGAGGTGACCCCCTGGACCGAAGCGCAACGGCGACTGGCCAGTCGCGGAGCCGCCGCCTTCGCCTCTTCCTGCGCACTATGTCATGGTCCTGCGGGAAGCGGGCAACCCGGCCTCGGCCCATCACTGATCGACAGTCCGTGGTTACTCGGCGAGGAAAGTGTCCCGATCCGGCTGGTCCTCGATGGACTCACCGGTCCCGTCGAAGTCGACGGAGAAATCTGGGATATCACGATGCCTGGGCATCGTGAGAATCCACTCCTCGATGATGAAGGGATTGCTGCCGTACTGACCTGGGCACGACGCCAGTGGGGTCACGGAGCCGACCCCATCGATCCGAAAACAGTCACTGAACTGCGGCGTTTGACCGCCGACCAGATCCTGCCGTGGACTGTCGAAACGCTGAAGGGAGATCCACGATGAGGTATCTACTGCTGATCGTCGTCATCCTTGCGATGATTGCCACCAACTCAACGATCTCTGCCAGGTCCGACGATAACGACACATCGAAACCACAGTGGGAATCCCTGCTACCACCAGCCGATCTGTCGGGCTGGAAGATCCTCGGTGGGACCGCCAAATACATCATCGAGGACTCGATGATCATCGGGCAATCGACCCCCAACAGTCCCAACACCTGGCTCATCACTGAGCGCCAGTTTGGCGATTTCGAACTGGAATATGAGTTCCGCTGTAACCCTTCTCTCAACTCAGGAGTCCAGATCCGCAGTGAAGCCAACGGTGGCAGCGCTCGAGGATTCCAGGTCGAAATCGATGTCGACGACAAACGAAAGCGCTTCTGGAGTGCCGGACTCTATGAAGAAGGAGACCGTGGCTGGATCGATGGCCTCAAGGACAACCCTGAAGCGCGCGCCGCTCACAAACCACACGACTGGAACCATGTCCGAGTGGTGGCGGTCGGCGCCCATATGCAAACCTGGCTCAACGGCGTAGCCGCAGCAGAAGTATTCGACACCCGTCGCCTCAGTGGTTTCATCGGGCTTCAGGTTCACGGTGTTGGAAACCGCAAGGAGCCACTGGAGATTCGCTGGCGCGCACTGCGCATCCGAGATCTCGGATCGCATCACTGGAGCCCGATGACCCTTCCGCCCCTAAGCGGTGGAGTCGCACAAATAAATTTGCCCGAGGATTGCCGCACCTTCCGGGTCGATCTCTCCCGCAACGATGATGACGGAGCTGTCCAGTTCAACTGGAAACAAAACCAGATCGAGTTGACCAACGATAAAATCCGCTACTCCTACCAGGGTGAGTCCAAACCGACCGGCGAGTCATCTGGTGGCGGCGGAAGTGCCGAATTCAAAGGTCGATACCAGGTCTTCAGCGGCGATGAAACCTCCACCACCCTGGTATTGGGCGATGGATCCTCCCGTTTACGCTGGTTGGGCCCGGGCCCGGTTGTGGATGGTCGAATCGTGCTCAGCGGCCAACGATCACGAATCCTGAGCTTCGATGCTCTGGTCCGGGCGGAAACTGCAAAAAAGACACAAGATGAGGCCCCGGAAGCCGTTGCACCGGGAAATCGTCCCCGGTAGACTCCTGACTTCGATCACACACTACGGAGGACGTAATGAAGGTCAAGATTCGCAAGAGCGGCATCAAGCGCAAGAAGCAGGGCTTCCGTGCCCGGATGCGCACCAAAGCTGGCCGTAAGCAAATCAATGCTCGCCGTCGTCGGGGCAGTTCCCGCATGACTGCTTGGGGCTAAACGCTTCCAACGTTCGTGAGATCCGTCCGGCCCGATTCCAGCCGGCTCTATTCCAGCCGGCTCTATTCCAGCCGGCCCGATTCCAGCCGGCCCTGCGCAAATAATCCCGTAAGACTCCCGCAAATCTCCAGCTGAATATGAGTGCTTCACTATTGCTGGAGGATGTCACGGACCCTATCGAGAAGGGCGCCATCTCCATCGGTGCTGGCCGGAGGATGGTCGAGAATGTAACGGGCGACTTCACGAATCGATCGAGCCGCATTGGATTGTGGTTCGTGAAGAACTACCGGTCGACTCGACTCGACAGATTCCGGGACCGCCGAATCCTGCAGGACACACCCGCCCCACATCAAAGGATCCTTGCAGTAGCCTTCCAGATGATCGAAGAGCCGTCTGCCCTCCAGTTCATCCACGACCTGATTGGGAACCAGCCACCGATAAGGAGCGGGCGAAACCACTTCAAGAACCTTGAGCATCACTGTTGCATCTCTTCGAGCCAGCGGCTCTCGGTTGGTCACCACCACCGTTTCTCCGGCGAACTGGCAGAAACGAATCACATTCCAGTCGAGTCCAGCACCGGTATCAAAGACCGCCATGTCTGCCTGGCCAGAGAGCTCTTGTAGCATTCCCAGTAAACGCTCCTGGTGATCAGGCTCCAGTACTGCGAGATCAGAGGATCCAATATCGCCCGGCAAGAAAAACAGTCGTCCCGTATCGGAATCTTCACGGCGTTTCCATTCGGCCGGATCCACTTCGACGAGAGCAGATTCAAGACTGCACTTTCCATCGATGACCGACTTCATGGTGCTCTGTCCCTTGACGCCAAGCAGAATATCGGCATTGGCCAGCCCAAGATCGGCATCGATCAGAATCACGCGCTTTCCCATTCGCGCCCATTCGATGGCGGAACTGACAGCTACATGTGTCTTTCCGACACCACCCTTGCCGCTGGTGATGGCGATCATTCTGAGACCTGACATGTCAGCCTCTCCTTCTGTTCTCTCAACGCGGTTCTCTGGCAAAACACACAGCACGACCTGAGCTTCTTCGTAACAATTCAAATCTAACTTCGTCGCAGCGCTTTTATCCTGTGCGAATCAAGGACGAACTTCCACCCACCACTCGAGTTCCTGGGTCAATAGTCCCGCATCGTCTCGTAGCACCCAACGTGTCGGATCCTTGACGGTGCAACGAACCCTGTGCCAGCCCAGTTCCAGATCCTTGGCACGGAGCTGAGCGGCCTGAACCATCTTTCCGGTCGGATCCACACCACTCTGGGATCTTCTCCACTGCTCGCCGAGGCGCTGATCCTTAACCGCCGTACCACGTCCGGGACCACTCGAGGTGGCACCAGGCCGCTGGAGACCGAACGACAGGACTCTCCAGACCACTTCCAGATCATGAGTTCTCGGCTGCAGAGTCCATACCTTGAGGATGGTTTCTTCCTTCTCCGCTTTGCTCAGGACCAGGTCTCCCGGTTCAGGCTCGGCTCGATCGATGGGACGTACCTGTCGATAAATCACCTTCACCATGTGCTCCATGCACACGACACAGAAACCGCTGTTGTCTCGCATCATGCAAGAAACCTGGGGCCGCCAAACGTGGAAGGGCTTGCGGTCACCACCCTCGAACATCCCCACCTTGCTGCCATTCCACCAGCGATCCTCGGCATCGATCCATTCCTGCCAGATCAGTTGTGATTCCACTTCATCACGATCACTCCCGTGCATCAAATTCGGTGGCGCTGCCCGAGTGGGCACGATGGCATCTCTTGTTGGTGGCGGTTGTTTGTCAGGGTCTTGTCCCGGCTCGTAATCGTATTCGTCATGAAGGCCACCCAGCGAATGGCCAACTTCATGATTGACCAGTCCGAGCGCCCCTTTCGGCAAACTTGCCACCCCTCCTCCACCGGTCGCCACTCCGGCAGCATCGTTGGCGATCACCACGGTCTGGCGATCCTGGCCTGCTTCTCCCAGTCCGGCAAGAATCCCGAACACGTTGCCACCATTGGAGGTCAAAACGTCATACCGAACCATGCAACCCAGGGCAGTGTCCTTGACGATCTCGCCAGGCTCACGAGAAACACCCATGTCTTTCGATTGGAGATGTACGGCATTCACGTTGAAGTACTGTTCATATTCTCGATAAGGATCAACCGACATGAGGATTTTTTCGCAAGCCTTGGCATGGTTCAAAAATGCT
>JBBWWC010000289.1:0-3827 GCA_050256555.1 Planctomycetota bacterium
AGCGCGGGGTTCGACTCAAAATATGGATTAATGTCACCGACGAACGCCTGCTCTAAACTGTATGAAAGATACACGCGTGTGAAAAAGCTTAACGGATAACCCACAGTTACAGATCCGCCGGTGGTAAGATCATAACGGAGGACCACAAAACTCTAAAAAAGGTCATAAGAATCCTCTTCTCGCGCAGGACTCCCAACCGAGAGCCCCCGTCTCAATATGACGAAAAAGTAAATATGGTGCGATTCTACCCTGCACCTGAAGCCACATCTCCCATTGTTCATATATCGCTGCAAGCAGCACAGAAGATCGCGAGCAGGCCCACACCTCCTTACCGCAGATAAACGGTAAGGAGAGGAATCTCAAGAATAGTCGCCCCCATAATGAAGCAGGCGTTGAGCCGGATTTCCCGGCCCAACGCCTGTTAACTCTCGTTAAGTCACTTCAGTTTAAAGGCAAGAATCGAATGAGACGCAACCCAGAGGGCCCTCAGTCGTATCTGGACCACAAGAACCTGATCCCGGTGGCTGCGGCCCACCGTTAAATAATGCTGCAAGAATGTAAATCGCATCAGCGATATCTTTCAACTCGTCATCATTTCCATCGCAAGCATCGTCACAGGAAACCGTACCGCCAAGGAACAAATTATCCAGCAGCGTGATACCGTCAGCGATATCAAAAAGTCCATCATCGTTGCAGTCGCCGCGGTCAAAACCGCCGGTCGCAACAAGGGTCACATCGCCGAAATCACTGACCATCGCATTGGATTGGCCACCGACCACCATGACGAGAGTCACTCCGTTCGGACCAAGACCTTCTTCCGGTGTCAGGTCAGTGGTCACTGCATCGCCTGCCGGCGTACCCGCAAGCGCGCCAGCAACGGTGTCATAATCAGCATTCACCAGTTCCGTCTCGCTAGCAAAAGCGACAACTGCGAGATTCTGGAAATCGTAAACACAGCCAACGGTGTAACCGGTCGAAAGAATACTGACCTGGAAAAACTCTGCACCAGAGCCGCCTTCCAGTGCCTGTAAAACGGCCCCCTGATTGACGGATGTAGGTGTCAGAAGATTCGAATCATGACCGATTCCGAACGAAAACCCCTGAGTGTCATTAGGGAATCCAGTGTTTGCTGCATCTTCAGTAACAGTGACGCTACTGGTGAAAGAACCGACTCCTGTCGCACTCGAAAAGGTTCCGTTCACATCGACACAACTCAAGGTAAAAACGGTCGCCGGCGCTGGCGTAAGGCTCACATTGAAGGGAGAGGCCTGGGCATCGATGCCTTCTCCTTCATTGACCACAACAAGCGGCGTGATCGGATTGGAACCGAGGTCACTCGCTTCCGCCACCGCTGTCGATACAGCGCCAACCGCTCCATCGAGAGCTCCAGGAACACTGGTATAGGAAACCTCCACCACTTCAGCAGCACTGGCCAAGGAGATCGTTTCTACCAGTTGAAAATCGTAGTTACAGCCGATGGTAAAGCCGTCTGAATAAATCATCTGGCCGAAGAACCCGGGCCCATTACCGCCATCCAGGAAAGATAGATCGACCCCCGGATTTACCGAAGCTACCTGTAACAGACCTGGATCGTGACGATAACCAAACTGAAAAGCATATGTAGGAGCCACCACAGCGTCAGGGGCAGAGAGATCCTGAACGATACTGAATATCGAAACAAACGCTGCCGATCCTCCGTTGGGCCCCGCTGCCACAGCTGCCTGATCTGGACTTGAAATCACGAAGATCGGATCAGGAACCGGAGGTGCCGCCTGAAAAGTGATCGAAAATGGAACTCCTGTCGCCGCTGCTGAAACTCCAGCACCGACCACCACCACGGTGGCTGTTGCCGGACTTCCAAGATCATCGGCAGAGACGATTTGAGTCACAACATCGTCAGAGATGCCACTGACTGCTCCCGGCAAGGTCGAGTAATTCACTTCCAGCATCGGCTTGGCCACTTCGAAGGTAATCACCTGAGTCTGATCAACAAAGGCATAGATGACACCAATCGTGAACCCGTCAGCGAAAATCTCTCCCTGAATAAAATCGGGACCCGTGTTGCCATTCACAGCGGCGAGTTCTCCGAGCACTGTCGGCTCAAAAGGATTGGTACCGATCACCTCAAGTAAGCTTGCATCATGACGATAAGCGAAGGAGAAACCTTTCGTCTCCTCCAGCGTGCCGGTGGCCTGCTCGATGCTGAAGATGGCGGTAAAAGGAACCGTCCCTGATCCAGCGGGCAGTGCCTGGTCAGCTGAAGAAATCTCGAAAGTTTGACCGCTGACAAACGAACCCGTCAGAAGAAGAAACACCACCGCAGTAAAACAGATTCCGGTGCGTAACATTTATTGCTCCCTTGGAAACAGGGAATGAAGGACCCGCTTGCTTATCCAGACCGATCAGATCGTTGCCAAGTGGGATGGACCGACATTCCAAAATTTTTGTTTTTGCTTAAAGAACTGGGCAAAACCCAAACCCAGATTCCATGGAAAAGCCCGGCAGTATCACCAGACCACCTCCATAGTCCTCACTATTCCAGGATACCCACGATCCAGGAATGCTCAACTGGGCGGCAGCAAAAACTGCTAGTTCAAAGAAAAAGGCTGCAAGCATTCCTTGAATGCTTGCAGCCTTGATTCACCTGATCCTTTGTTAAGCGATCACAGACAGCTGTTGTAGGTGTCGCAACCAAGAACCCCTTCAGTGGCATCAGGGGCACAGCTGCCATTGCCGGCAGGCAACGGCCCACCGATAAACAGTGCCGAGAGGATATACACAGCATCGGCGATATCCTTCAATTCATCGTCATTTCCATCGCAAGCATCGTCGCAAGTAACACTGCCGCCGAGAAACAGTGCATCCAGGAGTGTAATAGCATCGGCAATATCAAAAGCGCCATCGTCATTACAATCACCGCGATCAAAGCCGCCCGTGGCCTCCAGGGTAACGATACCTGCTTCGCTCTGCATGCTGATCGATTGGCCACCGACCACCATCACCAGTGTCACGCCATTCGGTCCAAGACCAGAAACAGGCGTCAAGGTTGTCGTCTGCGAAGAGCCGGGAACACTACCGGCAAGAGCGCCAGCAACTGTGTCGTAACCGATGGAAGCCACCTCTGTGGCGACAGAATAAGTAGTGGTTACGCTACCTTGGAAATCGTAGATGCAACCAACCGTACAACCGTCAGCTTCGATTCCGACCTGGAAGTATTCGGCTCCGGTCCCATTGTTCATCGCAGCCAGTACTGCTCCTGGATCAACCGACGTCGCCGTCAAGAGCGCAGAGTCATGTCCGACGCCAAAAGAGAAACCCTGGGTGTCATTAGCATCCTGGCCCGGCGCCACTTCTTCAACCAAGGAAACACTGTTGGCAAAGGATCCCACTCCGGTGGCACTGGAAAAAGTGACCACCTGATCTCCACAGCTGATGGAAAACAGTATCGGGGGGGCTGGTGGAGCGGCCTCAAAAGTGATGGAAAACGGAAGTCCCGTTGCTGGTGCTGAAGTTCCGGCACCAACCACCACCACGGTAGCGGTTGCTGGGGTTCCCAGATCATCGGCAGAAACAATCGTCGTCACGACATCGTCAGTGATGCCATCGAGCGCACCGGTCTGGGTCGAATACTCGACCTCAAGCATCGGTTTGGCGGTCTCGAAGGTGATCACCTGACTCTGATCGACAAAGGCATAAATAACACCGATGGTAAATCCGTCGGGAAAAATCTCTCCCTGAATAAAATCAGGCCCCGAACCACCATTGACCGCCGCCAGCTCGCCGACAACGTTCGGCTCATATGGATTCGACCCGACCACTTCAAGCAA
>JBBWWC010000290.1:0-5048 GCA_050256555.1 Planctomycetota bacterium
AAACGCCGATATCCAGAATCGGGTCATCGGTTCCCTGGGCTTCTTCTTGCGCACTGGCGAGGATTGCAGCCGCTTCTTTTGCAAATCCGCCATCGATCAAAATCGATGCCAGCCCCAACCGAACTCCCGGCTCGGCCTCAGCAAACTGCGCCCCTGGAAGTTTCACCCAATCGAGAACCAGTTGCCCGGCACGCTGCATTTCATTTTCAGCACCAGATGTCCGGTAGGCGTCGATCAGATAGTAGGTAGCAGCGACCACTGAATTATTATCCGGCCACAGCTGGCGCAATTCCGTGAGGGCTTTCTCAGCTGTAACAAAACGACCCTCAGCGGCAAGAATCTCCAGCAACAGCAACAAGGCACCTTCTCGAAAAACGTTGGTTCCCTGTAATTCGTCGAGAACCGGCAACAACGCCGTCACGGCTTCCGGTCCCGATTTTTTTCGATCACTCCAGTAGAAGCTGGCCATCTCGTAACGAAGGGCAGACTCACCACCAACGTCTCGATCTTTTCTGGCGTCCGCCAGCAAAGGAAGCAGTTCGCCAGAGGCATCCTTGATTCCCTGTTCCACATCTTCAGCGGTTCGGAAAAGGCAACGCGCCCCGGCCGCTCTGGCACGGAAGAAAAACGGAACGTTTTGTTCCACTCCACCATCAGTATAAGTACGTGAAACTCGACGGAACATATCTCTGGCTTGTTTGTAGTCGCCAGCCAGCTCCGCCTCGGTCGCCTGTTGCAACTTCAGCTGCTCGCTCCCAAGGCCTTGCGAGTTGTCTGAAAACAACTTCTCAGCCACCGGAATCATCTCGGCCCAAGCGCCATCCTTGCTTGCAGCAAGATCACCGACTATGGCAAAGAAATTCTGCGAGGCCATCGCCACCATTTCACTGTCGGGAAACTCTTGCGCAAGAAACTGATAAGCGAGCGCAGCTTCCTCGGAGCGTCCCAGCGCATCACTCGATTCGCCAATCTCGTAAAGAGCCTTGGCTTGCCAGCTGGCGGCGTCTTTCCCACCGTGACCGGCAGCAAGTGAAAACTTTGCCGCCTCGATTGCCCGCATCGGCAAACCACGATCACGAAAACCAGCAGCGGCACGGGTGTAGATTTCAGCGGAAAGCCCAGCGACCTGCATGTCGACAAGACGACTCAAACCTCGAGCGAGTTGCTCCAGAATCTCACGGGTCCCGCCCGGATCCGCTTTCCATGTTTCTGGACGATCAAAATCATCGATCAACTTCTGAAGCATCGACAATCCAGTGCTTCGATCACCCCCGGCGATACGAGAGATCGACTCCTCAATATTGAGTGTCGCCACCATCGCAGCCAGATCTGGATCTTCCGGAGATTTCCGGTAAGGAAAGTTGGGATCGATTTCTTCGTAAAGATACTCGATCAATTCCAGACCTTCGCCTGGGCGGCCCGCAAGGTTATAAGCCTGAAGAGAACCGGAAAGTGAGGCGATTCGCATTCGACGAATGAAATACACCACGTCGTCTTCGTAAGGGGGGTCAACACTCGGCTCGATATCGACCAGTAGTTCCAGTTCGCTGGCGGCTTCTTCGGGCCGCCCACAAGCGGCCAACGCCTGCCCGTAAATGAGCTGCGCCTCGTAGCGACGACCAAAGTTCTCATAACGCTGGTCAACAAAACTCTTCGACAGGATTACCAACTCTTCCAGTAACTCCTGGACCGCATCAACACCATCGGGAAGCATTCCTGAATAGACCTTGATTGCGTTCAAAAGCTGGAATTCCCACAAGTCACGAACACTCACCTTGGCAGCAAGTTCTGCAGCGCAACGACCTCTTTCTTCGTCGTCACCGGCCTCACTCACCCGTTTTTCACAAGCCAGAACCTCGCGATTCTGCAACACAATGTTGCTATCGAGAATCGTTCTAATTTCGGCGACCCAGATCTCATTGCGGCGGGTGTTCGCGCGCTTGCGCTCACCAGGGCTGGTCGCAAAAACTGCTTCTGTATTGGCATCGTCGAGACGCAACATCGCAGCAAGCACCGCTTCTAGTTGCGCACCTTTAGATCTGGGGTGATCGGGATACTTCTTGGCAAGCCGCTGGATCTCTGCTTCGTAACTATCGATGTCACCTTCAACACGAAGCACGTCGGCAAGGAAGTAGTTCAGGGTCGCTGCCGCTGAACGACTCGCACCTTTTAACCGCGAATCAATCCAGACCCGAGCCAGATCGGGACTATTATAAGTCCCAAGAAGTTCACGAACGAAAGAAACCTCATCGGTAGAGAGATCTCCTCGACCGATGGACTGCGCTGATACCATTGGAGTGATCCATGGCAAAACCCCGACCACCAGACACAACAGTGCCCGGAGCCTAAAGGGTTTCAGCAATTTCCTTCGTCGTAACTCCATCAACCCCACTCCCGCCTCCCCGTCGCGGGCATCTAAATCAATCCAGATGCTCCGACAAGAGACGTCAGGACTCTGTTACTAGTTAAACTTCGCTCGTTCTTCGTCACGGATAACAGTGATTTTCGCGCTGATCAGAACAAACAGGTTTGACTGCATACGAGCCTCACCTTTGCGTCCCAGCAAGAAATCAAATATGGGTAACCGTGAAAGTCCCGGTACCCCTGCCTGCGAGTCCTGGGTAATGGTTCGCTTCAGTCCTCCAACGAGAACCGTTCCCCCATCCGGGATCGTGACGGTGGTCTTGATGTTTGTGACCGAAAGAACCGGGAATTCTACATTCAAATTCGTCAGTCCAAGTGTCAAGGTCTTGAATCGAGACGGTAGCTGAACGGCAAGAGTCGGTTCTATCTCAAGAATCACATACTTGCGATCATGGCTCACTGTCGGACGAACCTGGAGAATCGATCCCGCATTGAGGATTCCGATGACCGGGTTAATCACCGGCACAACACCGGTCTGATTAACTTCAGCATCTTCAATATAAGCACTCTGATCGACGACCAGGGAGTGCGAAATCTGAGTATTGAAGGCGGTAACCCGCGGAGCATCGAGACGCTTGAATTGCTGCGACTTTTGATTGGCTTCCAGGATCGCTTCCAGTGCATAGGTATCAAGCACGTTGTACTGAATCGCCATGCCTCCACGGTCACTGATCTCAAAAGGAGATACGGACGACCCCAACGGCAAAGAAAACGCATTATAAACTGCAGCCCTCACGTCAATCTCACCCTGGGCATCAACGATTTCAAAACCGGAAGCAATCTGAGTTCCAGCACCATCAATGTCATTGATCGGGTTCGGAAGATTCGAGTTAAAGGGGTTACCGTAATCAACGCCGATCGACTCGAGGAAGTTATCCTGCAAATCAATGAAACGACTCTCAACGGTCACCATCACTCCGGTCGACTTACGCAAAGCATCCAGCAACTGAATCAACTTACGATGGTTAGGCAAGGTGGTCCGAGCCACCAGTTTACCATTCTGATACTTGACGCTCTCGCCATCGGGCTCGCCTTCGTCACCGTAAAGGGCGGCGATCACCAGTTCGACCAGCAGATCGCTGTCGAGAGTGGTTTCCTGAGTGTCTTCCTCATCGCCCAGATCAAACAGACCACCACCCCCACCACTGTCACCATCCTGGCTGGACTGAAGTGCCAGTTTCGGAGCTCGGAAATCAGGGTGATCCTTGGTGATGTCGGAAACTTCGTAAAACTCCAGGAACAGATCATTACGAAGAGAATCAGACGGCCCGATCAGCACCGCACCCGATCGAATTACAAACGAGAACGCAGGATCGTTATTTTGCAGAACAATGTTCAGAACATTTTCCAGCGGAAGATCTGTCACCTCGGCAAGCCGAACCGTTCCATCTCCACCTTCCAGAGCTTCACGGGCTTCACGTGTCAAAACGAAGTTGATGCCCGAAAGATCCTGAAGGAACTGAATCACCTGATCAAAGGGTTCGTCCTGGAATTCGACACTGGCAACTCGCACACGTAACTTGCTGCGAATTGTTTTCACCTGAACCGTCTCCACTGCCTGCAAGCGAGATTCGAGGCTCTGCTCTTGACGTGAAATACGCATCCAGTCTTCGCGGGGAGGGAAGTTAAAGATATCCGTGTACGGAATCTCTGATTCCAGCTGCGAGATAAATGTACGTTCCCATTCGGCGGCTGTCTGAATACCCGAATCAAGAACTTCATACAGATGACGCAAATCAGCAGCTTCACGGCGAAGCGCACGAACATCCTGACGCGACGGATCCAGACTTAGAACTTCGTCGCAAAGATCGATCACACCTTCGTATTTGCGATCAGAAAAAAGCCGCCGTGCTTGTCGCAGAATCTCTTCGATCCGATTCTGGATAAAGGAAACCGAACGAGCCATCTCTGATTCTGCATCAGAGAGAATCCGCATCTCGCGCTCACGACGAGCAGAAGATTCAGACTGTTGCTTCTGACTGACAGCCTCTGTTTTCGACTGACGTGCACGATTGGCTTGATCACTGAGATCAAAATCAAAGGGGAACCAGCGGATCCTCTCCAAAACTTGATCAAAGATGGTGATCGCCTTGTCGAAATCGCCATCGTCCATCGAACGACGACCGTCAAGGTAGAGCCGCTCAAGTTCAAAAACGTCCTGCTGTAAGCGGACATTTTTCTCTTCCACCAGACGACGGCGAAGATCCTGAATGTCACCGCTACGGTCACCCAGGATCAACATTACCGTTTCCAGCATCTGTTGAGCTTTGGTATTGCTGGAATCAAGGCGGGTCGCCTCTTGCAGCTTCTCTTCAGCCTCGACGTACCGGAGCTCGTTCATCAACTTCTGCGCTGCTTCAGTAGCAGTCGTAGAAGCCTTGGCTCGCTCTTGGCCTTCGAGGGAAATGTCACGGATTAGCTCATCAACGCCACCGTCCTGATACGCCAAAACGGGGCTGGCCATTCCGCAAACGAGCATCAGGACTGACGCAAATATACTGAATGTGATTCGCGTCGATAGTGCCCGTAGGATGTCCGTCATCGATCTCTCCTTGCTTCGCACGGTCGCGTGGTCTTTAACCACAGAACGATTTGCAGGACTTTGTCTGGAGAACAGGTCACCC
>JBBWWC010000291.1:0-3531 GCA_050256555.1 Planctomycetota bacterium
CTTCCAGACCGGTGCCGAAGTCTGTGACGACGGTGGCGACAATGACGCCGACGGCCTGATCGATTGTTTTGACCCCGACTGCGTCGGCGTCCCTCCTTGTGGAGCGGAAGCAGGACAGTGTAACGATGGAGTCGATAATGATGCCGACGGCCAGACCGACTGCTTCGATGTCGACTGTATCGGCGATCCCGCTTGCTTCGAAGGTGACACGGCCACCTGTAGCGATGGTCTCGATAATGATGGCGACGGTACCACTGACTGTTTCGACACCGATTGTGCAGTCATTGATCCCTGTGGCGCGGAGATTTGCGACGATGGCATCGATAACGATGCTGATGGGCTCACCGACTGCCTCGACACGGCCGATTGTCTCGGAACCCCAGCCTGTCCTGCGGCCACCAACAATGAGTGCATCGACGCCACCGACATTCCGATTGCCGGCGCTGGTGTTTACAGTGCCGCCATGGATTCGACCGGTGCCTCGCTCGGTGCGGATCCACTTCCGACTGTCCCCTGCGCAGTGATGGGAGCTTTCGATAATGACATCTGGTACTCCTTCACTCCTGACGTAACTGCTGTCGCCGAGATCCACTCCTGTGATGCTACCGGCTGGGATACAGATATCGCCGTCTATGAAGGTGATTGCGCCGCGTTGACCGAGCTCGCTTGCGATGGTGACGCCACCATCCTGACCGGCTGTCAGGCCTTCTACAGTCATATTCAATTCCTTGATGTGACTGCGGGCACCACTTACTACATCCGTGTCGGTTCCTTCGGAGTCGGCGCCAGCGGTATCGGGCTCTTGACTCTCAATCTGGCAGTTCCGTCTGCTGAAGATTGCACCAATGGAGTCGACGATGATCTCGATGGAGCCATCGACTGTCTCGATTCGGACTGCTTTGCTGACCCCAATTGCACCTTCACCGATGGCGACGAGTGTTTCGTTGCCATTCCGGTCGTCGAAGGCGCCAATCCGATCGACACCATCGGCTACACAGCCAGTGCCGATGCCTACGATGACGCCCTCTGCCCCGGCACTTTCCTGGGCGTCATGGACCAGGATGGCTGGTACAGCTGGACCGCCGCTGCCGATTCACAGGTCTGGATTCACACCTGTGACGCAGCAGGCTTCGACAGCGATCTGATTGTCTACGAGGGTTCTGATTGTAGTACGATGATCCCCATCGCCTGTAACGGTGATGACGGCACAGCAACCGTCGCTGGCTGCCAGGCTTTCTTCTCATTTGTTGAGATGACCGCCATTGGTGGAACCACCTACACGATCCGTGTCGGTTCCTGGGGTGCTGGTGGAGGGGGTACCGGTACTCTGAATATCGTTCCGCTTCTGTGCCCCCCGATGGCTGGACTGGCCACCTCTAGTGATTGCGTCAGCGGAGATGTGACTCTCAACTGGACCGCCAATCTGTACGACAGCATCGAGATCTACAGGGATACAGTGCTGATCGACACCGTCGGTGGCGGTGACACCTCCTATGTTGATCCAGGGTTGGCGCCCGGTGCCTACAGCTACGATGTTCTAGGCGTCTGCGGTGGTAATAGCGGTGGCCAGCAAACGGCGATCGCCAACGTTACCGCCTATGGTGGCGAGACTGACGTAATCTTCGCCCTCGAAGGAATCGACGACATCGATAGTGTCGCGGCACTGCAAGCGGCGCTGGATGCCAACGGCATCACATACGTCGTGTCGAGTCTTTCGCCTGGCGCGTGGGGCTGTCTCGGTTCCGCCGGCATCGTCCGAGCCTGGATGATGAATGGCACCTTCCCGAATGATTACCGGATCACTGACGCTGACGGAATCGCCCTGACAACCGCTGTCCAAAGTGGTGTTGGTATCTACATGGAAGCGGGAGACCACTGGGGCTTCGCGCACCTGGTCACTCCCTATGATGGTTATGACGGTGTCGATCAGGGCACCGTGCTAGACGGAGATGATACTTTCGTGGCGATGAACGGTTCCGATACAGGCTTCGGTCTCGACACCACTGATCTGAGTGGAACTGCGTATAACCAGGCCGGCGCCGCTGCAGGAAATGACTGGACCGATCAGATCTCCCCTCTGGCCGGAGCTGGAGGCCCCAACGTAGCGCAGCTGTGGACCGATGCGACTGCGGGTTACGGCACCGGTATCTACTACGCCACCGACGATCCAACCGGAAACACCATCTCTCAGTCCTGGGAGTTTGGTGGCTTCGGTGGAGATCAAAACGATCTGGCTGCCCGCTACATTGCAGCACTCGGCGGTGGTGGTGGTCCGACAGGGCCCACCTTCGGCCGTGGTGATTGCAACGCTGACGGTGGATATAACATTGCCGATGCCATCTTCACCTTGGCGGCACTCTTCTCTGGTGGTCCTGCAGGCCCCTGCGACGATGCTTGTGACGCCAACGACGATGGTGGAATCAACATCGCTGATGCGATCTTCACCCTGGCAGCCTTGTTCAGTGGTGGTCCCCCTCCGGCGGATCCAGCACCTGGTACTTGCGGCGAAGATCTGAACAACGCCGATACTCTTGACTGTGCGAGTTTCCCCGTCTGCCCGTAATCAATACTGGTAGAATCGGGTAACAACAGTAGCAGGAGGCCTTTCCCAACGGGAAAGGCCTCCTGTTCTTTTACAAGCAATCCACCTTGCGCAACGAGAATCTCGACAAAACAGCCCATTTCTCCCCTCGCACAGATTCTCGTCACTCTCTATCATGGAATAGATGTGGTGATTCAGAGCAAAAGCAAACTTCAATGCTTTGGCTCGCCATTTCCTGGGCTTGATAACAAAAATCTCTGCGGATTATTCATCACCGGATCACATCCGATGATGCGAACAGCGTAGCTTTTCACGATCCGCTTTCAGGAGAATGGAAAGAGGACTCCCTTGTATAAATCAGTCTTTTTTATCGCTTTTCTCGCACTCTTCTGCTCACCACTCGGAGCACAAGGCGCCGATGAATGTACTTCAGCCGATGTGATTGCTGTTGCTGGATATGCAACGTACGTGGTCGCAATGGATAACACGACAGCCACAACCGGACTCGATCCTCTTCCCAATCCTGCAACATGCTTGGTGCTGGGGCAATTCACTGATGACATCTGGTTCTCCTTCACTCCCGATGGAGACGGTGCCGTCAACGTCACCACCTGTGACGCTACCAGCTGGGACACAGACCTCGCCATGTACGATGGTAGTGGCGGTTGTGCTGGACTCCTCGAAGTCGCCTGCAACGGAGATGCCACGACCAACCCTGGCCCCTGCCAGGGATTCTACTCTGAGTTTGAAACTGCTGTTGCCGTCACCGGAGGTGTTACTTACTACATCCGTGTCGGCAACTGGGGCGGAGCAGGAAGTGGTGGTACAGGAAACCTGACCATCGATTTCTTCCAGACCGGTGCCGAAGTCTGTGACGACGGTGGCGACAATGACGCCGACGGCCTGATCGATTGTTTTGACCCCGACTGCGTCGGCGTCCCTCCTTGTGGAGCGGAAGCAGGACAGTGTAACGATGGAGTCGATAATGA
>JBBWWC010000292.1:0-13549 GCA_050256555.1 Planctomycetota bacterium
TTCAACTCAGACCAGCAGTTGGCGACGAGACCTCGCACGCAGATCTCCCGACCGGCACCTAAGGCCACAAGGAAATTGGTCGCGGTTCCAGGCAGAGTTGTTTCCATCACACCATTGACCCACACCTCGACGGCGTCATAAAGCACCGGATTGTTCCAGGCGACTGCCACATTGGTGGTGCCAAAGATGGGATCACAATTGACGTTCTCTGGTGGTGGTGTCAGGCCGAAGACTTCACAACAAACCTGCGGTCCAACCAATCCACCGGCCACTGGCTCGAGGCAGATGGTTCGTGTTCCGGTGATGCCGGTCGCGGTGTAACTGGTATCAGCACCACCGAGATTAGCAACCGCCGTACCATTGACGAGGACGGTGATGGAGTCATAGGTACCGCCATTGACCCACGTGACGGTGGCGGTATCGGCGCAATCTGACTCGCAGACCAACTCCTGAACCTCCGGAGGTGGTGGGGTCCCGGTATTGTCACAGCACTTCAACCCAGACCAGCAGTTGGCGATGAGACCACGCACGCAGATCTCCCGACCGGCACCTAAGGCCACAAGGAAATTGGTCGCGGTTCCAGGCAGAGTTGTTTCCATCACACCATTGACCCACACCTCGACGGCGTCATAAGCGACTGGATTGCTCCAGGCAATCACCACATCAGTAGAGGCTGCAGCGGGATCACAATTGACGTTCTCGGGTGGAGGAGTCAGTCCAAACACCTCACAACAAACCTGTGCTGCGACCAATCCACCGGCCATCGGTTCGACACAAATCGTCCGGGCTCCCGTAATTCCCGTGTAAGAATAACTGGTTTCAGAACCGCCGAGAGTATCGACCTGCGTGCCATTGACATAAATGTTGATCGCATCGTAAGAGCCTGCATTAATCCAGCTCAAAGTGGCAATTTCATCGCAGTCCGAACTACAGACCAGTTCCTGGACTGTTGAAGGAACATTATTCTGGCGATACTCCAGCTCGAGCTGGCCCTTGCCATGTTGTCCAGTCTCCCAACCGCCGACACGAATGAAAATAGGATCGCCGGCAATGATCGGAACATCTTCGACCACCGAGGAGAAACCTCCGCAGCCGGCACCATCGCCATTACAACCAATCTGGCTCAATTCATCGCAGGCACCCGTGTACACAACGATATCTGAATCGAAATCGATCAGGTTGCAGGTCCGCACATTGAGCAAACCGTCCGCATCCGGGGTGTAGACATACCAAACATCATCCACCATTCCGCCGAGAAAGGTTCCAACGCATTCGTCTTCGTCGTACAGATCGCCACTGGTAGTCGCACAGGTGGTATCGAGCCAGTTGAGACCCAGTGACGCTGAAATGGCATCGACGCACTCATCTCCGATGGTGCTGTCTGGAACCAACTCCAGGCGCAACTCGCCGATTCCAAACGCATCCTCATCAAACCCTCCGACCCGAATCAGATACTTGTTCCCCGCCGTGACCGGGAACTGCATCCCGGAAGTGAAGTTGGCGCAGCCGGCCAGATCACCATTGCAGGCAATCTGTATCTTGTCACTGCAGGAGAGGGCGAAGTACCCTACCAGATCGGTATCAAAGGCTGCAGTTCCACAAGTATCCACCTTCAGCACCCCACACTCTTGAGCCTCATAACTGAACCAGATGTCCTGATTCATGTCTCCCAGGAATGTGTTCGAACACTCGGCATCGTCATATGGGTCGGGACTGTCGGTGCATTCCGTGGTATCGAACGGATTGAAACCCAAAACCGCAGGAATCGGATCATCACATTCATCGCCGGGACAAGCACTCGGCGGAAACAGTGGGAAGGGTAGAGGCGCCGGTATCGGAGTGATCACGATGTTCGGATTGGTCACGGTAATCACGACATTACAAGGCCCCGCTCCCACGATCGTCAGCAGGCCAGAGTTGTAGTCCCTGGCGATCGCTTTCATCCAGGGTCTGGCCTGGAAATGGCTGCTCTCGTTGAGTGCTGCGACAATCGTCTGGGTAACCCCAAAGCCCGATCCTGCTGGCGTATCCGGGATGATCACAACAATCTCTTCGCTGCTACCGATACCAACATTCACGGTTGAAGTGCTTCCCGTCGGATCCGGAATATCAATCGAACCATGCCAACTGGTCAGCATAAACTTCATTGCGTTGATGTTGTCTTCGGCGGTCAAAGCGAGAGTTCCAGCCGGATTCAAACGCATGAAAGTACCGTTGAAATTGGTCACGAAAACATCTGCTGCGGTATATCCCAAAGGTCCACCGAGGCTAGTGCTGTTTCGTGACAAGGAGAAAAATGCCAGATCCCAGGTCAAACCTCCTGGGGGAATATTGACATTTCCTTGACCATCAAGAGGGGGCTGATTTTTTGGGGCCGGAGTGATGGTCGTCTCATCTCCGTTATCCCAGTTCTTGTAGGGCATCAGAACCAGAGCATCGATGTCATCGCGTAAATCCGGCTCGTTTTTGTTGGATCCATCCTGAAGTCCAATATCAATCCGCCCACTGGCATAAATGTGCGGACCCACCGGCCCTCCGGTTCCCTCTGGTAAAAAGACCAGGATGTCATCGCCGGAAAGAATTCCGTCGACGGGAAGGGTGGGTGGGCGAGTCTCGGGAATCACACTACCCGCCGAGGCGCCGCCATTGGCCAGTGAATACCAAACCGGCCGATTCGGAATACCATTTCCATTCGTATCTGAAAAAATTGGCGGAGCATCATCCAGGGCGTCCAGATCGTCATTCGGATCCAGGACCAGGTGGGTATTGGGTACCGCCAGCGTATTGTGAGGTGGAGCTCCCGTACCAATTCCTATCGACGCAAACTCGGAAGAGGAAGCAAAGGGAGCGGGGCTAGTGGCCGCAGCTCTTACCGCAGAACCAGCCGCTCCAACAGTCCCTCGATCAACCGAGAAATAGATGTTACGACCAGGATCGGTGACCCGAACTCCGTGACAAAAGGCATCCACATTGTCCTCAAAAGGAAACGGTGTCAGGACCGTCAAGCCAGGAACCGGCGGAGCCCCGATGCTGTAGATCACAGAAGGTCCCTGAACCGGAGTGCTCAGATTATCGACAGAAAAGGACGGGATCTGTATCACTTCCATCTCCGGATCATTGGGATCAGGATTAGGAGTCACAACAATTCCCGGAACGTTAGGGTTTCCAGGCACAATAAGTTCGATGTCCGAAAGAATCTTGAAATCAAAGTTAATGGTCTCGGTTAAAGCAACGGAAAAAGGACTGCCCTCGCTGACTATACGCATCTCTGGTGGACTATTCGCCACGTAACGAGTCCCATTCGAAGCGATCAGCTCAATATCATAGAGTGGATTGCACCCACCACACTGGACCGGCGGCCAGGGGAAATATCCACTGCTCTTCATCGACAGGGAATCGCCCTGGGGGCTGGTCAGCTCTGCACCGATCATGATCATCGGATAGAACGGTTCTCCGACACTATTGAGCTGCAATTTTTCTCGCGAGAATGAGACCACTCCACGAAAAGAAATCTCAGAAGAAGCACCCGTAGCGGAAACCAGATTCAAGGTCGTCCTCATCAATGAATTGATCACGGTGTTTGGTGCTGAATTAGACTGCGCCTGCAAAGGTGCAGCGAGAAGCGATAAGGTGATGGTGAAGAAGAGCAATTTCATCGCGAGCCCCACAAGACTCGGCTGCCCCAGGGCTGCTGGAGCAAGACGACGGAACTGGCAACGGGCCGCCGAAAAATTGGTCGCTGACTGGAATCGCATAGAACACCTCCTGGCTGCAAATCTAAATGTATATATCCACTATTACTAGTATCTTATCGGCACTGGTATGGGATGCAACGATAGGGAGAGACCCATCACGTAGAGCTGCGAAACACACGAAAGACAGTATAATCGCAGACATAAACGCAGGAAAACGGCAACCAGCGAAACCAATTCTTGGGGGCACATGAAGCTGAAAAACATCTCGATCATCGTCACTGCTATTTTTCTTTCGTGGTCGCAAGCGGGAATCACCCAGGAGCCAACTTCAGACCAAAATCCAGCCGTAACAGTACTCGCACAATTACAAAAAGCCGATGCCCAGAGCAAAAATCAAATACTCCTGTCGGCACTCTCCGAAGATGGCAAGAAAATCCACGAGATCATCAAGGTGGTAAAAGACCGAACCCTGATCACTGGCGACTACAAAGAAAAAGAAATCATCATGATTCATGATGCGGCCGCAAGAATTGTCATCAGTGGGTTCGTCATGATTGCTGCGGCACCCGAGAATAACGACCAAAGTAATTCACTGGCCACGATATTGTCAAAAAGCAGCGCAGCCACCCATACCGAAGGGGTCGAAAGGTTTCTGACCCGGATGATTGGCGAGCTGGGAAACCCCATCGGGGTAGCGCCACTACTGGCTTCAGTCGTTGCTGACGAAAACTGGTCCGACGAATCCATCCGCTCGATGGGAGCTATCGCCGGCAAAACGTCCTCTGCAGCACTACTCCAGATCCTTCACGACGGACCAAAGCGTTGGAGTCCAGCTGCTGCCAGTGCGCTAGCTCTAAGAGGTCCAGACACAAGCGCTATCGAAGGACTGACACTCGCCCTCAAAGATGAAGACCCCCAAACAGCGCAAGCAGCCCTCGAATCTCTGGTAAATCTCGGATCGCCCAATGCGATGGAGCCGGCCATCCAGCAGCTCCTGGCAGCGCCCAAGGAAGAGAAAGGCAAACATGCCGATCTCATTCTGCAGCTGGCCGAAAAAATGGAAGCGAGTCGTTACGAGGCATATTGCATCAACCTTCTTGGAGCTCTTCGCTTGACCAAAGAGGTTCCGGAAAGTCGACGAGAGATGGCAAAGAAGATCCGCGATCGCTGCTTGAAATGGAAACCATTGTTTGATGGAAAAAGTTCAACCGGCTGGATCGGTCAAACAGAAGGATATCATTTCAGCGACAATGAAATCCGTTGCGATGCGGGTACCGGCGGAAACATCTACACCAGTGAAGAGTTTGCAGATTTCACCCTTCGATTTGAATTCAAGTTATGGCCCGGCTCAAACAATGGTCTGGGTCTTCGAACTCCAGCAAAAGGAGATGCTGCCTTCGAGGGAATGGAAGCGCAAATTCTCGACGATAGCGCAGAGAAATACGCGAACTTGAAGCCCTACCAATTTCACGGAAGCATTTATGGAGTCATCCCGGCCATCCGTGGACATCAACTTCCGGTTGGTGAATGGAACTTCCAGGAGGTTCGCTGCCAAGGACGCAGAGTGACGATCACTCTCAATGGGCACTTGATCCTCGACGCCGACCTCGACATCGCCAGTAAAAATGGAACGCTCGACGGTGCGGCCCATCCAGGCTTGAAGCGAACCTCTGGCCATATCGGATTTCTCGGACACGGAGATGCTGTCGCATTCCGAAATCTCCGGATTCTTTCTCTCGACAAAAAATAAGGCCTCGAAAACAAGATCAAAAAAAGAGAGCCCTGTCGCAAATCCGCGACAGGGCTCTCTTGTTAAATTTTGTCCGGGATTAGATCAGGGACAACTGTTCAAAAGTCCACAATCCAGAGTATCGATAGTCGGATCAGAACCACACTGTGGATAGGGCAGCGCCGGAGTCGGGCCACCACCAAAGAGGTAACTCAAGGTCGAGATCGGATCCGATACATCGACCGCTCCGTCATCGTTCCAGTCAGCTGAATCATGGCAAATCATCGATCCACCACTAAAGATTCCCTGCAACGAATCAATCGCATCGGCAAGATCAATCAATCCATCGAGGTTCATGTCACCGCGCAAGAAGTGTGAAATCTGCCCTGGTCCAAAGCCTCTACGAATGAAACATCCTGAGGACTCCAGTTCAACACCCTGGAAATAGGGCGTGATCACATAACCGGTCACCTCTGGACGGAAGACCGGATCAACAAAAGAAGTCGCCGCCCCCCCTAGATTAAAGGTTTGCATACCCAGCAATCCACCGTGATCAATCTCTACAACGTACATGCTGATGGGAGTATTGGTCGTCCAGGAAATTGAAACGCCATTGGCAGTTTCAAAGCACACAACGTCTGCCACCGGACGATCATCAACGCCACCAAGCGGGCCAGCACCTGATCCTGTAGTAATATTGAGGAAGCCTGGAACCGGTCCTTGCTCTGTTGTACGCCCCCCGGCACCCACTGCGGGAATGACTCGTAGATTGTCTGCGGACTCTCCAGCATGAAGACCACCAGATTCGACAAAGATGTCATCGCCGATGGCGCCGTTTGGGAATGCTAGTTCTGGATGATCAAAAGGAGCTCTTTCCCAACGAACTCGTTCGTCGGTCAAACTCTTCATGAAGGCCACCACAGCTTGCTGACGTGGCAACTTGTTATTCAATTTTCCGATCGGATCTATGTATGTACTCGTCGTGTCCGGGAACATATGACCGAAGTCACCTCCGCGGGTATAGAACTGTACAACTTGCAACAAGGTTGACTGGCTTCCGTTATGGAAATAAGGGCCGGTCAGCTCGACATTTCGAAGTGTTGGAGTCTTGAAAGCGCCAGCATTCCTATCCGGATCCGTCAGGGTAATATCTTCAAGTTGCGCACTGGGAAGCGCGCCGTTATTTCCCGCAAGTAATGCAGCGGTCCATGTGTGGTTCCCAACAGCCGCACGACCAATGTCTTCATTTACCGGACGAAGCGCAATATTGAAGTAACCCTTGTCACCAATACCACTGGTACCATTGGTGTCGACATCGACAACCGGGCCTGCTCCTCCAGCACCATTATCTTGATTCAGTTCGCCCCATGTGGCCGAACTCAACAGCGGTCCGGTATGGCACTCTGCACACTTGGTTCCACCACTGTAGAAGGCATCCATGCCATTCTCTTCTTCAGGAGTCAAAGCCTCGGTGTTGCCTGCCAACCATTGATCGAAACGAGTTTGATCGGAAATCAGAGTACTTTCGTAGAGCATCACGGAAATCCCCCAGATCATGGAGAAGTTGATTTCCATCTGGGCAAACTCTTCCAATCCTTGAGGAGTACCGGTACCGATGACGTTTCCGTTGCGATCAAAGATCGCATCGGACGCCCACAAATCAGGGCGGAAGGCAGCCTGAATCATATCGACGTAACTGGTTGCCAACCCGGGCCCGCCATCAATAGCCGACATCGCCCAGCCACCGAGAACGCTGTCATCGGCTGCGACCATCTGATTCGCCAGAGGTAACAAGGCGCAGGCTTTTTTACCCAGATCGCAAAAGGATCGTCCGGAACCAGACATCTCCACTCCGCTCAGTGGAGGACCTACTGACTGTGAAGCCAGCGCAGCTTTCTTCATCGTGACGCCGCAAGCGCAGATTTCCCCATCGAGACCGATTCGCTGAACTACTGCATCTGGATTTGCCTGACCACCCGGATCAGCACCATTGAAGTCAGAACGAGCACGGCCATCCCAGAAAGCATCGACATAATGGATTGCATTGATGGCAGAAGGCGCATTACGGCCCGTCGTTTGGCGGACATTGGTTCCAAGGACGTTGTTCAGAAGATCTGGCTCACCAGAGCAGTCATCTTCACCACTGGCTGTCCCATCAAGACCGAGTGAAACACCATTATATGAAAACTTATGAACACCCTGGGACCCAATCACCTCGGTGGAGGTTCTGAGAACTCCGGAAGTCGCCTCATCGGGATCCGCGAGCTTATGTAACGGGAAGTCATCATGAGTCAGCTGCTGGTTGGGAGCCAGATTCTGGAACATGCCCAGAGCCCCCGGATGACCCTGGTTACGATCACGGTTATCTGCACCGCCAGCATAATGACAGGTGGCACAAGCAGTCATTCCATCAGACCCCATCTGCGCATCCCAGAACAAGGCTTTACCAAGCTCTATCGCCTTCGCATTGTCCTGGACGTACTCGCCCAGGTTCGCCGGAAGTGGAGTTTGAAGCGTAGACATGGGGGGAAAATCTTGCGCAGAAATCGTGCAACAAAGCCAAACCAGCAACAAACCCGAAAGGAATGTAAATTTTTTCATCAGAAACCTACCCCGTAATTTCATATAAACAGAAATCCCTACGAAATCCCGGTACGTAATTCCTACCTGGGAATTCTTCCTCGGTACCTATGATTGTGATTCCGTAGTGATTGTGCAATCAGCAGTAAGTTTGAAAGCTAATAGATTACAAATTGATCTTTCGTCACAAAAGTCATGAAAGACCGGTGTGCATGTTTCAAGAAAAACATGGATCGCTTCAGATGGAAAAAAAGCCCCGCACCTTTTTGGTGCGGGGCTTCATTGCAAACAGTTAAAGAAACTGTAGCAATCAGTTACTGACAGATATTCGTCTGCTCGCAACCCAACGTATCAAAACTCGGATCAGAACCACACAACGGGTATGGTGCGGCCGGAACACTTCCGCTACCAAACAGATATGACAGGTTCGCAATCGAATCAGAGATATCCACGTTACCGTCGTCATTCCAGTCAGCAGCATCTTCACAAAGAAGCGTTCCTCCCATGAAGACAGCCTGCAGGCCTTCTATAGCATCGGCAACATCGATCATTCCATCCGAATTCATATCGCCTCTGGAGAAATGTGCGATCTGTCCAGGAACATTACCTCTGCGGATGTAACAACCAGCAGATTTCTGCTCCGAACCGAGCGAGAATGGAGTAATCAGGTATCCGGTCACTCCTGGGCGGAACGACGGATCTGAGAAACTCGATTCAGAACCACTCAGGGTGATAACCTCAAGACCCAGCTCGCCGCCGTTATCAATCTCGATAACAAACGAATCGATGGGACCATTGGTCGACCAGGACAAAATCACGTTGCTACCACTTTCGAAGCATACGACATTTGAAATCGGTCCTGAGTTGCCTCCGCCAAGAGCGCCAGCACCATTGCCAGTAGCATCGTCAGCAAGGAAACCCTTCACCGCATCCGCACCAATCGCTGCACGGCCACCCGCACCAACAGCAGGAAGTGTCTGCATGTTGTCAGATGACTCTGCCGGGTGCTGACCGTCGAGGCCTTCACCAACTGAAACCGAGTCACCAATGGCGCCATTTGGAATATCCAGCTGTGGATGATCGAAGGGGGCCATCTCCCAGCGAACGCGTTCATCGGTCAAGGAGCGCAGGAATGCAACCACCGCTTCCTGACGTGGATCTTTGTTACGAAGTTTTCCGATAGGATTGACGTTCTTATGAACGTTGGTTCCATCTCCACCGAAATCACCACCGCGGACGTAAAACTCGACAACTTGCCTCAAGGTCGCTTGGCTTCCGTTATGGAAGTAGGGGCCTGTCAACTCGACATTACGAAGATGGGGAGTCTTGAAAGCCCCGGCATTCATATTTTGGTCACCAAGATTGATATCCTCAATCTGAGCATCCGGGAGGGTGTAGGCTCCTGTGTCCAGAGCATCGACCCATGTCGTGATACCAGCGGTACCGCGACCTCCATCTTCGGCAACCGGGCGAACTCCGATATTGAAGTATCCCTTGTCGGCGATACCAGAATCATCCTGGCCGTCGACTTCAACAACTGGGCCTTCTCCCACACCAGAATCTTCATTCAACTGATCCCAGGTGGCGGCACTCAGAAGCGGACCGGAGTGACAAGATGCACACTTGAGTCCACCGCTGTAGAATGCGTCCAGCCCATTCTCGGCTTCAGGAGAAATGGCATCTTCATCTCCTGCGAGCCACCGATCAAACGGCGAATCATCAGAAACAAGACTCGCTTCATAGATCATCACGGAGATACCCCAGAAGAGCGAGAAGTTCAGCTCCATCAAGGAGAACTCTTCAGGACCTTGTGGAGCGCCAGAACCAACAACCGTCCCATCGGCATCAAAGACGCCCATCGATTGCCAGTACTCGTTGCGGAAGGCTACTTCTATCATCTCGACATAGCTTGTGTCGAGACCAGGACCACCTTCGCCACCGGACATCGCCATGTCGCCTAGTACGCTATCGTCTGCAGCCACCATCTGGTTTGCGAGTGGCTGTAGAGCACAGACCTTTTTTCCGAGATCAATAAACCGGCGACCAGCACCAGTCATTTCAACATCACTACCTGGAGGGCCAACCGCCTGCGACGCAAGGGAAGCTTTCGTCATCGAGACCCCACAGGCCTCAATACCACCATCAGCATTTGCTATGAGCACAGCGGCATCAGAATCTTGTCCACCTGGATTTCTGCCGTTGAACTCCGCACGAGCGCGTCCATCCCAGAAATTATCCACGTAGTGAACTGCGTTGACAGCAGAGGGAGCATTACGACCCGTCGTCTGACGGACATTGACTCCATCAACGCTATGGATCGGATTGATAATGGGTAGTCCATCCGCATCCGTATTATCACAATCATCTTCACCAGCAGCGACTCCATTGAGCCCGAGGGAAACTCCAACAAAGTCAAAGTCGTGAACTCCCTGAGAACCACCGACTGTCGTCGAATCTCGCTCAACTGCCGAATCTGCATCATCAGGATCTGAATATTTACGGAACGGGAAATCACCACTGGTCAATTGCTGGTTGGCAGCAAAAGTAGTGAAAACACCGTCAGCTCCAGGATGCGCCTGGTTACGGTCCCGAGTATCTGATCCGCCCGAGAAGTGACAAGTCGCACAAGCGGTCTCGCCATCTCCTCCGACCTGGGCATCCCAGAAAAGCGCCTTGCCCAAAGCCAGTGCCGCTGCTTCATCAGCAACAAACTCGCTCAGATTACCTGGTAGGGGAGTAGCAACAGTACTCAAAGGACCGAAGTCTTGAGCTTCACCAACCGCTGTGAAACAAAAAAGTGCCGTAACGGACACAAGAATAGACAGGCGCATAAAACAATCTCCTCTAGAACTATTGAATAAATCTACAAGTCTGAAATCGACAATAGAATCAAAACTCACTTTGATATGTCATCAACCAGATTCATAAACCATCAACAATCAGCTGACCGCCATTAATGAGAAGTAATAGATTGCTACTAGGGCCGCAATAACAGCAATCCAAATATAATTAAAACCAAAGTACACTGCATAAATCAACAATAGACACAACGCACATATAGTGTCCGATAAGACGATTAGAACGAACAACGCCACTTGCAACAAGGAGTAAAAACCCAGTGAAAACCTAGTAAATACATCGACACACATACTGATTGGCAGCGCAAACGAACGGCTTGTCAGCGATAAACGCCGTATGCAAAAGAGTTAAGATATGATTCGGCGCGAATCCAACGACCGTTTTCCACCCCATGCATAGTTAACAAGAACAACCTGATATAACGTAAATTAACAGTGTTTCCTGACTACCAAGGCAGGGAGAGCCCCTTTATGCGATGCGATGCGATTCTTGAACGCGGCTCGTCCGAATACTCCCTATCAGAGACACAACTTTAACCACTCAGGAAACAAACTCATCGCCCTTGGACCAGTTGGCTGCGCAAGCCCCGCCAGAAATAAAACCCTGAACAGTCCGAAGAATTTCAGCAGGGCTTCTTCCAACACTCAGATCGTTAACGGTCTGAGAACGTATCACGCCTTGAGGATCAACGATCACTGTCGCACGATACCCAACACCGAGTCCCTCATGAAACACGTCGAAAGCCTTGGTGATCTGGTGATTCGTATCTGCGATTACCGGATGCGAAATGTCCCCCTTGAAGGTCTCTCCATCTTCAAACCAATTTTTGTGGGCGAAAAATGAACCAGTGCTGGCCCCGATGACTGCAACACCTTCATTATGAAATTCATCTTGAAGATCCTGGAAACCTTGAACTTCTGTTAAGCACACCGAAGTAAAGTCAAAGGGGTACCAATAAATGACATGCCACTGACCAATATAATCCTGGCTACCGATCGTCTTCTTTTCGCCATTGCAATAAGCTGTAGAGGACCACTCAGGCGCTTTTTTTCCAACCATCGACATTTCTTCTCCTGCTCTTTAATATAGATTTCCAAAACAAATTTAATCGCCATTTGACGTCATTAGAATCCTCCCTCGTGAATCGTAATGCAAGGAATCTAGCGCCAAATTGAGTCGCATTTTAAAGAGAATCTTCTGATCTTGCAGGACCAAAAAACCACTCAGATTATCCATCTATGGCAGCGGAAACAGATTCCGAAGAATCACGGAATCTCGACCCCTGGCCCGAGATCAAACTTCTTCGCAAAGCTGCAGGCATCCAGCCCAGAACAAACAGGAACCCGCGGTAGAGGATCCCCGGAATGCAATAGAGCTGCCCTCTCTCGCAACAATCGAGTGCTTCTCTCGCCACTTGATCCGAATCGAGCCAAACAAAACCTGGCATCTGATTCATCTTCTCGCGTGTACCGCTGACATCGTGGAATTCTGTACGAGTAAATCCCGGACAAAGGGCTGTCACATGAACCCCACTACCGTGGCACTCCAGCGTCAAACACTCCGAAAACAAATTGAGTGCCGCTTTGACCGCTCCGTAAAGGGTATGACCCGCAGTACCCGGTAAAAATCCGGCCACCGATGAAACCTGAATGATTCGCCCTTTTCCCCGCTGCTTCATACCCGGCAACAGGTGATGAGTCAGTTCACAGACTGCTGTGAGCATCACTCGAATAAACTGCTCATGACGTTCCCAGGGTTGCGACAGGAACGAACCCGACAATCCGTAACCGGCATTATTCACCAGCACCTCGATCTCGATGCCTTGCTGATCGAGGCTCTCGACCAGATCGCCGACAGAATCTGGATCTGAAAGATCTCGCGGCTCGACGTAACAATCGATCTGATATTCACGGGTCAGTTCTTGAGCAATCTCTTCAAGGAGAACCTGGCGCCGTGCGACCAGTACCAGGTCATGTCCCCGTTGGGCCAGCTCGCGAGCAAAGCTAAGGCCGATTCCCGAGCTCGCTCCGGTCACTAAAGCCACAGGTCTCGCAGAACTCATCGATCCTTCTTTCGTGGAGCAGCCTCCGATGAATCCTTGGTCACCTCCGCAGGTCCGTAGCGACCATCGGGTAACTGACGTGCCCAGCGATACTGAGGGTCCTCCAGCAATGCGGTAATCCATGGATCTTTTTCTCGAACCTGCTCGGCCCTACAAAGCTCCCACTCGCCAGAGATCTCTCGAATCCGGTCGGGGTCATCCTGGGCCCCCAGTAAAGAGGTCAAAGCCCAGTAAAGATATTCGACCGCCATACAGGAGTACTCACAGGTTTCGTCATCATAATGGAACCAGGATTTTTCTGGATATCGCCGCGGAACCGCTCCGTATCGACCACCGCGAGCACGATCAAGGCAATCACCCAACGATGTTCCAGGAAGCGCCCCGAAGATGCGGGGATAAGCTTCGGAGTATCCAGTCGTCACCAGATGAAGAACTTCTTCGATGGTGGCATCGAACCGACCGACCGGAGCCGTCTCGGCAGAAAACTGACCCTGCATGAATCGATACCCGTATAGCTCTACTTCTGAACGATCAATCCGCTCCATCTCTCTTTCATTACGAAACAAGACCATCGACATCGCCCGCGCAGTCATCGCCTCGACAACTTTCGGATTGTCTGCTTTT
>JBBWWC010000293.1:0-8575 GCA_050256555.1 Planctomycetota bacterium
TCAAAACAAGGGCTCCCTGGGATTCATCCCAGGGAGCCCTTGTTTTGATCACATCCGGTCGGAAATCCGCTTACGGAACCGGCGGTGGAGGTGGCGGCGGAATTTCATCGAAGCCCATGCTCACCGAATCGACCACCGGAGTAAATCCAAGATTGACCGGGTCCTGGAACAGGAAGAAACGAATCACGACCGATTGAGGGTCGCGTAGCAATGCCGGATCAGAAACAATCCCGAGCAGTGGGCCAGTCCCTCCCGCACTCGATTCACTGATACCATAACCTTCGTAAAGAACCTGCAGATTTGCCGGGCTTCCCGAAAGCAACTGCACGGTAGCGGACTCCAGGGCCAGATTGGTGAAAGAGCTACCACTGTCACTCACCAGGGAATAGGGCTTTGAGGCAGCACTACTCATGGGAGCTTCAAACAAGCTGAAGGAGCCCTCTACAGGTACTGGAATCACGTCGATACCGGTATCTGAGAAACCCAGAGGAGTCTCAACACGGACCCAGCCTGGGCCTCCGGCACCACCACTACTGGTCGAATTATCGATCGGATAAGCACCACCAGGATCCTGATTGGCGAATCCGCCGCTCACATTCAAAATGGCACCCGGTTCGATTCTCACAACACTACGGCCGCGAAGGCGAACCGCACCACCAGCCCCGGCACCACCGCCGGAAGCTCCTTCTGGTGAAAGGAAAGAATTACCACCGAAAGCAAGAATCTGAGCTGTCGGCTGGACAACCATCGGGCCACTGGCAGTGATCTCAAGGTAGCCACCGCCACCTCCACCACCAGTTGCTGCCATCGGTGTCGAACTGTCGGTATCGAAGATACCCGCACCGCCAGCGCCACCCAGCCCTCCTACGTTGAGAGAAATGCTAATTTCCGGATCAATCGGATCGGGAACCAGGAAGGATGCGGCACCGTAGGAACTGCCACCCTGCCCTGCTTCCGGGAACTCGGGATCGGTACAAGAACCGGCACCGTTTCCATTGCCCCCGTCATCGGCATAACCGCCGCCTCCGCCACCTCCAACAGTGCAAGTAGCCAGAGAGCCGGTTGCTGATTGGCCACCCGTCGCTGCAGAAATCAAATTCGGAGGAACGGTTCCGCCCGGATCTCCACCCGGCGGTACACCGGTATCGATCAACTCAGCAGGGACTCCGGCAGGGATTCCACCGTCTTCGCCATCGCTCAGGGAAGCCGCCAGAGCCACTCCACCCGCACCACCCACTCCACCCCCTGGGCCGGCAGATCCACCGACTCCACTCAAGGGTGCATTGGGATCGTCGAGATTCGGAAGTCCTCCATCTTGACCGCTAACATCGATGGTTCCGGCAATATCCACGGTACCTGTAGAACGAAGGAACAGTGGATTGGAACCCACTCCCGTCATGACCGCACCAGCTTGAAGTTCAAACTGAGAGAGCTCGAAGACTCCAGCATTGCCACCATTATCAAACAGAATAGAACCCACTCCGTCAGAGATGATTCCGTTATCGGTGTCTGCAATGTAAGGACTGTTGGCGACATCCAGAATGAGTGCCGTCGTACCATTGCCGACTTCAATCAAACCTGAAGAAACACCGTAAGAAGTTCCAGGAGAAGTACCCAACGGTGGGAACAGGGAAGCTTCATCCAGAGTACCCGGCGCCACCAGGCTACCGTTCGTCTCGAAGAGGATCAGCCCAGCCGATCCTGCTCCACCTTTCTGAATCTGAGTTCCATTGGGCGACTCCAGCTGTACACCACCGAAACCACCAGCAGCGTTGACCACTGCAGAAGCTCCGACTTCCAGGTTTCCGGTGGCACGAACCATGAAGGTTCCGCCACCACCGCCACCACCAGCACCTGCTGTAGTTCCATTCACGCCTCGTTGGCCATTGCCTCCGGACAGTTGCACTTCCCCGGTAATCCGGACCGAACCATCCGCGACTACACCGATGGCTCCGCCGCCGCCGCCACCGCCGCCGCCGTTATTTACAACGGGAGACGCAGTAGTGGTGGGTCTACGGGTACCGGCTCCGCCGCCTCCGCCGCCGCCGCCGCCGATCAGCTGAAGTCCCAGCGAATCCATGGTTGGACTTCCGCCACGACCATCCGGAGAGCGGTTCGAAAGATTGAACGAGAAGGTGTTGATTCCATCCTCACCGAGGTTGCCACCCCCACCGCCACCAGCATTTCCAGCGCGTGTACTGTAGATGGATGCAGGAATGATCAGGTCAATCGACCCGCCCGCTTCACCACCAAATTCTCCATTCGTCGCAGGGGTGATCTCTTCGATCAGCTGACTGGCCGCATTGATCTCCATCGAAGATCCGCTACCGCCATTTCCGCCACCAGGGCCTGCAACTCCCCCCGTACCTCCGGAATTGGCATCGCCTTCGCCACCATCGGTACCTGAAACATCCAGGTCGCCGGCCAGCAAGAAAACGATGTCTTCTGGATCACCGGTGCCGGAGCAACGAATAATGATGGGGATATCCGGCGGACCAGAGAACTGAACGATCGCATTCTGCTCCAGCAGGAAGGTTCTCATCTGAAATTCTCCCGGTACCGGGCTCGCAGCCAGGATTTCGATGGGAGGATCATCAGTGATATCAAAGATGGATCCGTTCAGCTGATTCATATCGTAGGTGCGATCCGCCTGAAGAATCACGTCCACCGTGCCATCTCCGGCGAGCGCTCCCAGATTGGTTTCCGGGGCTACCGCATTGAAGTCGAGAACGCCACCACCCCAAATCGCCCCACCGGCGAGTGGGTCAAGATTTTCAATCGTGTCAAAACTCTCGCTGACCGCACCCGAAGCAGTACTGCCAACACTATTCTGAACTGCGATCGATCCGGAAATCCAAATTCCGGGATCATCCGTTGCAGCAGTCGCAGGTACAGGATCAGACAGTTGTAATCGTATTCGTGTCGTGACCAGTCCATCTGGGAAATCAGCGGCGCTATCCCACTCGAACACTAATTTCTGTCCAGAGTTCATGGAGAAAGGAATCTGGCCGTTAAAACCAAATCCGCCCGGAACAAAACCCTGGCCATCGAAAGATCCCTCGACTGGCGTGCATGCGAACCAGCTATCAGATCCCAGTGGATCTTCGTACTCCGGGATCGCATCAAAACGACCACGGACCGGCTCGGCAACAACCGAAAATTGAAGCGGGATCCGGCCAGCTCGAATTCCACCTGGAATCAATCCCGCCGTGACATATGGCGGTACATCCGAGGTCTCACCCGGAGCCAGTAACGTGGCCAGTGGAACCTGAATCGGTGAACTATTGAGCGGGAATCCGGCAGTTGCGACTGAAAGTGTAATGGCCAATCCAGAGGTGTCTCCGGAAGGAAGGATGCCAACCGGCATCTCGACACGAACCGCGTCCATATCGAGTGGAAGGGTGTAATTAACCGCTCCAGCGCCACTCTGAACACTCGGCGAAGCCAGGTTATTGGTCCCGTCATCGACAAAGGCACCCGTCACTCCGGTCAGGTTGTAACCATAGAGAACCACGGTGTCTGGAACAATGGCTCCTCCGGCATTCTGGAGTACACCGACTCCGTCATCGCCGACCGCAAATCCCACCACTTCCGGTGCGGCAGTAAAGACGCCGGCACCGGCGAAAACATCATCGACAAACAACTCGACAGTACCACTACGAACTCCCGTAGGAACGATCACTTGCAATACCGATGGAGAACCACAGGCATTGGGATCAGAACTGTCGACAGTAATGCTGGTGACGAGACCAGACAGAACCGTGTTGTTACTGAAGCTCCGGAACAGAACCCGGTTGCCTTCCAGATCCGGCGAGAAATTGACGCCGGTGAACGAAATTTGCGTACCGGCGGCTCCCTGCTCTGGAGCCACATTGTTGAGCGAAGGTGAAACGCAATCCGGCGGAGGTGGCGGAACCGGAGGTCCAGTAGACGGAGGATCTCCGAATCCGGCACCAAAACGGTGACCTGTGTCACACCCTCCAAGAACAACTGCGAAAACGGCAATGGACAGTAGCACGAGTCTGATCGTGCGAGTCGACATCTCAGCGTAGAACACGCTGGCTCTCCTTTCCCCCGTAACATCCGGTACTGGGCTCACCGAAGCCGGGGCTGGGACGCTTCATTTCTTTACCGAGATCTCTTTGATGGGATTTCTTCAACAAGAAGAACCACCAAGCTCTCACCATCTCTTGAGAAGGCGAGCCAGTAGAAATCTCTTCATCCTCTGGTTTTAAGCAAAACTGCTGCCAAATGATCCTGATCTTTCCAGGATCACTACAAAACGGAGTCTCAGGCTCTTTCGCACCTCCCGGTAACGAATCCCCGTCAAATACAATTGACGTATCGCACCTCTTCTGTGCCACATATGACACGACTCTGGATCGGACCCACCCCGTAAAACGGAGCACTCACCAGAGGTCATACTGCAACCGCAGGCAGGAAATATTCCCCACCCTGATTTCCCGGAAGGAAACAGCGAGGCATCGTATCCCGGAGCTCGAAAGAGTCAAGCTGGGGAAGGGTGGCATCTGTCGGCTCAGGGCTTCAGGATGGGGTCAGAGCAGAGACCTGCTCGAACAACCGCCGATCTGTCAGAATTGCGATTCTCGTCCCGATAAAGTGCTGGAAAGGAGTCTGTGGTGGGTCGTTTCCTGAAACGCCTGTTCGAGAAGGAACTGGCATGGATTCGCTCGCTGCTGCGTTTTCCCTCCAAACGTCAAAATACCACTCCTGCGGCATCCAGCCGTGCCGGAAAGCCCACCCCCCAACCCACTCAACCCACAACCGCCATTTCACCGTCACACCCCAAATCAAAGGTAGTGGAAAAAACTCCCCGGAAATCGGGTCGAAAACCTTCAGCAGCAGCCATTTCTTCGCCCAAGAAAAATCTATCGCGACCCAGAAAACTCGCCCCGAAATCCACTGTGATTTCATCGGATCGAAAAAGTCCACTACCAAGAGAGATCGCCCCTCCTCCTTCTGATACCTTCTCGTCGGTAGTCGCTTCCACAATCCTCCATGGCTCTCTACTGCTGATCCTGGTCCCGTTTCTGTTTCCAGATGCGGACCCTCCCCCCCCTCTCAAAACCGTCGTGATTCGCTGGGAAGCAAAAAAACAGGAAGTTCCGGTCGAAGCGAAGCCAGATCCGGAGCCGCTGCAAAACAAGGAATCGGAACCGGTAGAAATTACAGAACCGGAAACCGTCAAAGAACCACAAACAAATAGCGATGCCGGAGAAGAACTAGTCAACGATGTTGCAGGTCTTGGAGCATCAGAAGGAACTCAAGGGAACTCTCGCCAGGGCACTGCACGATCCAGTGCTATTCGTATTCACGGCGGCAATCCCGACACCGAAGGTGCGGTCAAAGCCGGGCTCCTCTGGTTGATCCGACATCAAGATTCGGATGGGAGCTGGTCACCGGATCAGTTCGATCGTCACTGTCTTGAATCTGATGCGACGTGCAACGGTGCAGGATATCCAGAACACCGCGCCGGCATCACGGCCATCGTTCTTCTGGCGCTTCTCGGAGATGGCCATTTGCCGCAAGAATCCGACGATCCGTTCGCAGTTTCCTGCCAGCGAGCGCTCCAGTGGTTACTCGACCACACCGACAAGGACGGTTGCATCCGTTCCAATACAGAAACCGGATCCAGAAACCTCTATGATCACGGCATCGCCACTTTCGCTCTCTGCGAGGCGGCACAACTGACCCAAAATCCATCCCTTATCGAGTCTGCACGTCGGGCCATACGGTTTCTCGAATCGAGTCAGCAGCCTGGAGGCGGCTGGGATTACACTCCTGCACCGTCATTGCGTAACGACCTGTCCATCACCGGCTGGCAGGTTCTGGCCCTTCATGCCGGCATCGAGGCGGGTATCTTGCCGAACCCAAAAACCATCGCCTCTCTCGAACGTTACCTTCGTCGGGCCATCGACGAGACTGGACATGCCGTTTATGCCGACCGCGGGCGTGGTCGTGGGCGTAAAGGATTCGGCATCGATGCCGTCGGCTTGATCTCGCGACTCTCGCTGGGACATTCACCAGTCTCATCGGAAAGCCTCGCCTGCGCCGATCGTCTCGCCGCGCATCCACCTCAACCTGAAACCAGAGCTCAATGGGACCAATATCCACAATCGATGTACTACTGGTACACCGCAACACTGGCACTCTTCCATGTCGGCGGCACGCCATGGAAGAAATGGAATCAACAATTACAACAACAGATTCTGCCACTCCAGATTCAGCAAGGCGAATCGTCCGGTTCCTGGGATCCCGATCCCAACTGGATCGGCGCCGCCGGAGGAAGAGTGGCACAAACAGCTCTCGGAGTGTTGACCTTTGAAACCTACTTTCGCTACACACCTCTCTATCAACGATTAGGGATCGCCAGGAATCAGCGGAACCGGTAAAGGAAAATTGATTGTTCGAACCAGAGCGTTGCCAACTCGATTCAATTCGAGACATCGATAAACGTTGTATCGAAGAACTCGGGATTCCCGGATTGATCCTGATGGAGCATGCTTCCATCGGTATCGCCCTGTGTGCAAAACACATCTTCGAGAAATCTGGGGACTCCACTTCAGGACAGAAAATATCGATTTTTTGTGGTCCCGGTGGTAATGGAGGAGATGGTTTCGCCGTTGCCAGACATCTTCATTCGCTCGGGGCCGAAGTCCAAATTTTCGATCTGGCACCGGAATCAAAACATCAGGATCGCCAGATCAATCGTGTCATTTGCCAGCGTTTAAAAATCCCCACCCAGCCGCAGATCACGACGGATGACATTGAATCTTACAAAGATAGTACTCTGGCGATCGATGCCATCCTTGGTAGCGGTATCGATCGGCCACCGGAAGGACTTCTGCAGCAAGCCATCGCCGGAATCAACACGCTGGATTGCCCTGTCCTGTCCGTCGATGTCCCCTCCGGACTGATGGCCGATTCTGGATCTACCCCAGGTGAGGTCATCCAGGCCACGCTGACGGCAACATTGTGCCTTCCCAAATCCGGTTTTTTATCACCGAAAGCACGCCAGCTTGTCGGGGAAGTATGGATTTGCCCCATCGGTGCGCCTCCTTCCCTGCTCCATGGAAACGCTCCCACCTTTCCGCCGACCCCGATACCACTGCAGCTGAAACCAGGTTTCCCACCACGGTCGAGGTGAAGAAAAGATCCGCATCCGCTACCATGGCCCCGTGGGGCAGGGCAGATTCCAGTCCATGCTTCGAAGGGTCGAAAAATTGACCGGAAGGATCAACGAATGAACATCACCGAAAAAATACTCTGGGTAACCTTTTCACTGATCCTGCTCGCAGCCATCGTATGGGGATTCCTGGTCGGACTGCCCAGCACCATCCCAGTCATCGCCATGAAGTCAGAGAAAATCACCGAGCAAAAACTAAAAAGCGAACTCACGGCAGAACAGAATGCAGTGCTCGACGAGATGCTAAAACCAACTGCCGGAGCTTCTGGCTCTGTCTCATCCCGAAGACGTTCTCAGTCAGAAGTTTATCGCATCAATAGACCGTTACTGGATCGACTTGCAAACGTTGCTGAGTGTCAGCGAGAGTTAATGAATGCATCCAGTGAGATACAGGAAGACGGATCCCTCAAGATCTTCGGAATCAAAAGCGGAAGTCTTCTCGAGCGTGTAGGTCTTCGTGAAAACGATGTCCTTCGTTCGGTCAACGGGCTCGCTCTCGATTTCGGATCACTCGGAGACGTCAGGGGTTCCCACAGCGAAAGCCTGGAGAAGCTTCGCTCTGGAAATCCTGTCGTCATCCAGATCGAGCGAATGGGCAGCCCTAAAGCCTTGGTCATCGACCCTACGGGTCTCTAGTAACCGCCCCCATTAAAGAACATCGAAGTCAAGGTGAGCCAGCGCTCACTGCTCTGAACTCGCCGTGTCTTCCTTCGAATCGCGGCGAACAGTCCGGTTATAGATGGTCTTCACATTGACGCCCAGATCCTTGGCTGCACGGGTTTTGTTACCACCGTGATGGCCGAGAACTTTTTGAATGTGAGCATCTTCAACTTCTTTGAGACTCATCGTTACGCAATAACCACTCGAATCGGAATTGGTCGCGGCCCCCTGCTCATCCACTTTGATGGGATACGAAGCGATCTGATCCCTGATCAGATCACCATCGATCACTTCGCCGGCGCTGAGCAAAACCGCCCGTTCCAGTACATTCTCGAGTTCTCGGATGTTTCCAGGCCAGTTGTGCTGAATCAGCACCTCGATGGCGCTGGATTTCATCTCTGGAACGTCGATGTCCTTCAACCTCAGACGCTCAAGAACAGATTCGACGATATGAGGGAATTCAAACTCACGTTCACGTAGCGGTGCCAGCTCTACATGAACCACATGGATTCTGTAGAATAGATCGAGACGGAATCGACCAGCCTTGACCTCTTCTCGAAGGTCTTTATTGGTAGCAGCGATGATCCGAACATCGACCGATTGATCCTCGTTAGCTCCCACTGCCCGGATACGACCGGACTGAAGAACTCGGAGTAACTTCACCTGGGCTTCCAGTGGCAACTCACCAATCTCGTCGAGAAACAGGGT
>JBBWWC010000294.1:0-4833 GCA_050256555.1 Planctomycetota bacterium
CTCCCGCGCCTGCTCCGGAGCTGGCCCGAATGGGGTTACAGCTTTTTTTGCTGTCTCTGACAATTCTCTTTGCCGCTAGCATTATTGGCATTGTTGTTGTTCGGAACAACAATCCTGACTGGGGGGCTGGAGCACCAGAAATTCCAGATACGGCGTGGCTCAGTACAGGAGTCATTTTTCTGGTGAGTGTTTTCTCACAGATTGGATTGAGCTCCGTTCGCCGCGATTATTTACGCACTTTTCGTTTTTGCATGCTTCTGGTTCTGGTACTGGGATTTTTGTTCTTGTTTCTTCAGGACATGGTCTGGAAGCAGATGTTGATCGAGGGAGAGGCTTCCTCTTTTAATGCTTCCAGTAGTTTGCATGGCTGGAGTATCTACGTTCTTGGACTTCTCCATGCTCTCCATGTAGGGGGCGGACTGATTTTTCAGGGGTATGTGACAACTCATGCATTACGCGGTGGCTACTGGAGTCTTCATCATGAATTGGTGGGCCATGTGAATTTGTACTGGCATTTTCTCGATGCGGTATGGGTGACTCTGTTCGCATTTTTGCTGTGGCTTGCTTGAAGGTGTTGATCTCAAGGGAGTCGAAGTGGGATTTCCCGGGCATGAATCGCAAACCAGGACGTGATGACATGGGGAAAAGGTTTATTTTCCGATACCCATGCGGAGCTGTTTTGAGAACCGTCCGGCGTGCGGGCACACCATTCACCTTCTTCTCGTGTAAGAATTACTCTGGATAAGTTAGCCCGTGGACTCGCTGGCGGTTCGGGAGAGTAGGGGTAACGAGGTTTGTCGACCAGTCGGTAAGGACTGTAGGGCTCTTTCTTGTAATAGCGGCGGTGGCTTTCAAGCATTCCCAGTACGTCCGTTTCCGGGTGTGCTGCTAGCCACTTTTTCCAGGTGGTTAACTGGAAAGCGACCAGTTCGAGCTGTTGACCAGATCTGTCACCGGAAATGGCCGCTCCGTCGACAGGACTCCACAGGCTTTCGTTCGATCGAGCATTGGATCCCAGTCGATCATGAATCAGCAGGCAGCAATCGACGGTGAGCCCACTGGAACCAAACAGTACTGGTTCTGAGTTCTTCGATTCCGGTCGACGAAAAACAGTGGTCGTTTCCGAAAGGGGATGATGGATGACACAAATCGGCTTTTCACCCAGTGCGTCATTCACCACTTCGTGCCACTGGAGAATCCGAATCGGATAGGCTCGAGCTTTTCCATTGATGACCACTCCGACAACTTCGCTCTCGGAGACAAGAAATCTTGTGCGGAAATTTTCACCAAGATTTGCGACCGTTTTTGTATCCCAAATAGGTGCTTCATCGATGGGGATGATCTCTTCAGGAGATCCGAAACGAATCAGAGTGGGATCTACTTTCAGTTCTTCGCTGAGTTGAAAGCCGTTGACAAATGCACCTTCTGTATCGAGCTTCCTTTTTTCTTCAATAGCTCGGAACAAAGGAGGGATTCGCCATGCGATGACCGCTCCACAAAGAAGCATGAGTAAACCGATGAGCCACCATGGAGGGCGCATGCTGATGGATTCAGGAGTGGGCGTGGGGTTCAAATCAGAGTTCATTGCGGAAAGCTCGGGTTTGCCACGAGTGCCCCGAGGACGATAGGAAGATAGATGAGAGTAGCGAAAAACAATCGTCTGGCTGCGGCCCGGTCTCTGGTCTTGGCCAAGGAAAAGGCACGCATCGTCAGGTAAGCCCCACCGATGGTTGCGACGACTAGATATATCGATCCCGCCGATCGGGAAAGAACCGGGAGCAGGCTTATCGCCCATAAGAACAATGACCAGACCAGAGCCGCTCTGGCGGTGCGATGCCCATTTTTATCGATCACCGGTAGCATTCGGAAACCGGCTCGTTCGTATTCTTCTCGATGCATCCATGCGATGGCAAGAAAGTGTGGAATCTGCCATGCGAAAAGTATCGCAAAGAGGGAGACTCCGATCGGATGAAATAGAGAACCTCCGGCACCGTACCAACCGATCAAAGGAGGTAGTGCTCCAGGGAGTGCTCCAAAGAGTGTGTTCAGTGTCGATCTCTTTTTCATCGGAGTATAGATGAGGACATATAGAATCAAGCTGAGCACACCCAGTAAGCAGGACAATGGATTTCCGCAGATGTAGAGAAGGACGCTTCCGGTGACTCCTGTGATGACTGAGTAAGCGAAGACGATCTTTCCGCCGATTCGTCCAGTTGCAGTGGCACGAGTTGCTGTTCTTCGCATCAACTGATCAGGAGTACGTTCCCACCATTGATTCAATGCATTCGCTGCCGCTGCTAGCAGTGCGGTACCACCAGAGATCCCGAGAAGCTGAATGATTCTTTGAAGAATTTCAGGAGTGGTCAGGGCGAATCGATTGTGCGGAGTGAAGGGCCAGGCGGCTGCGACACCGAGTGCTGCGGTGATCACGACCAGCAACGTCAATCTCGGTTTCGCAAGCTGGTATAGATCGGACGCCAGCCCTGGAGAGGAGGTCTCTGGGGAGGCAGGGATTTGCTGTTTGGAAGACTGTGGTGTAGTCATCAAATCTGCTCCTCTCCGGCGGTGCTGAAGACCGGAGTGTATGGGCATATGGAGGAGACGACCAGCAGAGCGAAAGAGTACTCAGGATTGCTTGACGGGGGTTGATCTTGAGGAGAGAATCTAATCAGTACAAATTATGTACTGATTTTGAGAATACGGCGTTGGAGCTCTCTGAGGGTGATTCAGGAGCTTCAAGGACATAAGAAATCGAATCCAACTCGATTTCAGGTCCTGATTTCAACGATGGAGCTTCTGGTGCTACGGATCAGCAGGCAGACGGACTACGGGATTTTTATCCTCTCTTCCATGGTGGCACGATCCCATTCCTCGCTACCTGCGGGTGACGAGGCTCTCTCGAGTCGTATCTTCTCTGCCCCAGAGATTGCCCAGAGCGCTGGGCTTGCGCTCCCTACCGTGAGCAAGATTCTCAAGATTTTGGCCCGAGGCGGCATTTTACAATCGCGACGTGGTGTTCAGGGCGGATATCTCCTGTCTCGTGAGCCAGAAAATATCTCGATCCAGGAGATCATTGAAGTTCTCGAGGGACCGATTTCATTGACCGAATGCGCAGATTCCGGACCTGATGAATGCGGGGTCGGAGCGATTTGCCCGATGAGTGAAAACTGGCGTTATATCAACGATCGAATCCGAGAGACCCTGGAGAAAATCACGCTGGCTCAGATGGCAGTTCCCAATGGGATTCTGGCGCTGATTGGTGATCAGGATCTGAATGGTTCATTGGGGGGAAGAAATGTCTGAAGCCAAAGAATTACAAGATCTTGCCGACAAGGAATATGAATTCGGATTCGTCACGGATGTTGAATCGGATTCGATTCCGCCCGGTCTTGATGAGGATAAGATTCGCGAGATCTCGCGGCGTAAGGAAGAGCCCGATTGGTTGCTCGAGTTTCGTTTGAAGGCCTATCGGCACTGGCTCACGATGGACGATCCTTCCTGGGGCAAGGTGGATCGAAATGTGGTCAATTACGATGAGATCATTTACTACAGTGCGCCCAAGCCGAAAAAAGAACTGAGTAGCCTCGACGAAGTGGACCCAGAACTTCTTGAGACTTTCGAGAAGCTCGGTATTTCGCTAGATGAGCAGAAGAGGCTCTCCGGCGTTGCTGTCGATGCGGTTTTCGATAGTGTGTCAGTGGCGACTACTTTTAGTGACAAGCTAGCAGAGCTCGGGATCATATTTGGCTCTTTTTCCGATGCTGTGAAGAATCATCCAGAGCTGGTTCGGAAATATCTCGGATCTGTCGTTCCATACACCGACAATTTTTACGCAGCTCTCAATGCGGCAGTTTTCTCGGATGGATCTTTTTGTTACATCCCGGCCGGTGTGCGCTGCCCGATGGAGCTGTCGACGTATTTCCGTATTAATGCTTCAGGGACGGGACAGTTTGAGCGGACTCTGATCGTGGCGGATGAAAGATCAACGGTTTCTTATCTGGAGGGGTGTACCGCTCCGATGAGAGATGAGAATCAGTTGCATGCCGCTGTTGTAGAGCTAGTCGCTCTTGAAGATGCCAACATCAAGTATTCGACAGTTCAGAACTGGTACCCAGGAGATGCCGAAGGTGTCGGCGGAATCTACAACTTCGTGACGAAGAGAGGTCTGTGCAAGGGCGATCGCTCTAAAATCTCCTGGACCCAGGTCGAGACCGGTTCGGCAATCACCTGGAAATATCCTTCCTGTGTTCTCCTTGGCGAGGATTCGGTTGGAGAGTTCTACTCGGTAGCCCTGACAAATAATCTTCAGCAAGCAGATACTGGAACCAAGATGATGCATATCGGTAAGGGGACCAGTAGCACCATAATTTCGAAAGGGATCAGCGCTGGCCGTGGGCAGAATACCTACCGTGGCCTTGTCGATGTGAAGAAGGGAGCGGAAAACGCTCGTAACTTCTCCCAGTGTGATTCGATGCTGCTGAGCGACCGATGCGGAGCCCACACGTTCCCTTATATCGAAGTTCGTAATCCGACCGCAAAGGTCGAGCACGAAGCGACGACCTCAAAAATAGGCGAGGATCAGATCTTTTACTGTAACCAGCGTGGAATTTCGACTGAGGATGCTGTTTCGATGATTGTGAATGGTTTTTGCAAAGAAGTATTCAGTGAACTCCCGATGGAATTCGCCGTGGAAGCACAGAAGTTGCTAGCGGTGAGCCTCGAGGGAAGCGTCGGATAGATTTCGGGGAAGAAGGAATAAGATGCTCGAAATAAAAGGCCTCCAAGCTTCAGTAGAAGGATCTCCAATCCTTAAAGGATTGGATCTGGAAGTGA
>JBBWWC010000295.1:0-2014 GCA_050256555.1 Planctomycetota bacterium
TCGTAAAAAATGAACTCGTCGCAGTTGTCGATGAGAAGATTACTCGAAGAATGCTTGACGCCTAATCCGATGATCTTTTTATTATTTTCACGTAGCTGAGAAACCAACGGCGAAAAGTCACTATCACCGGAGATCAACACAAAAGTGTCTACATGAGACTTGGTGTAAGACAGCTCCATCGCATCGACGACCATCTTGATGTCAGCGCTGTTCTTACCTGACATTTTCCGGCTCGGTATGTCGACAAGCTCAATAGCACATTCATGAAAGGGCCTTTTGTATTGCGACCATGTGGTCCAGTCAGCGTAGGCTTTCTTGACCGTGATTTTCCCTTTCTCGACCAAACGATCGAGAATCTTGGAAATATCAAGCTTGGCAATCTTGGCTTCTTTCACTCCGATAGCAATATTGTCGAGGTCTACGTAAACGGCGATCTGATGTTCTTGATCGACCTTGTTATCCATCAATATCCCCCTTCGATTCGGGGTACCGACTCAGTCCTGGTTTAAGAGAAAGAACAGGACAGACGGTTTTTCCAAAGACATGCGCCCGTTTCAACCCTTCTTTCGATGGAAATCAGGACGCTGAAACGATCCCCGATCAGGGATCGTCGAGAGGCTCCTCAAAAGAGGAACATAACAAAAGCATGATGGCACGTTCGGCCCTCATGATGCAACCCCGGTTCACCTTCTTGTGTGCGGTAAAACAGCCTCAAGCTGGTTCCTTACGGGGAACAGGGCAAACCTTGAGCGGGATCCGGATCTGGACCTAAATCTGGAAAAGGAGCTCCTGGAGGTGGACCGTTACCAAATAAATGGTCGAGGATTCGCAATGGATCTGCAAGAGTCAGCTGCGCATCGTCGTCGATATCTAACGATTCAAGACACGAAGAAGACTCTATACCAAAGAGTACCATCAAAGTCGTGATCGCATCGGAAAGATTGACATTCCCGTCTTGATTCGCATCTCCGCGGATAAAATACATCGGCGAGGAATTGGGATCGAAAGGATCAAATCCAAGCTGAGCCTCCCGTAAGTTCGGAACCCCATCCATATCCACATCCCCCTGCGGATCGACGGTCAGGGCGCGAACCAGGCCCGTCAGGTCGCCGCTAGCACCTGGATCAGCAACCCAATCCTGATCGACGATCTCGCCGCTAGAAGAGATTCGAATCACAGCAGAACCACCACCACAAACCACAGTGACACCACCGTCACCGTTACCACTAATTCCGATAGGTAAGGCTGGTACGTCAATTAGATTCTCAAGACCAGAATCGCCCACTACAGCGACTTGATGGCTAAGCTTGCATGCAAACCAGGCTCGACCTTGAAGGTCGGTCGTGACGCTGATCGGGAAGTTTCCTGCAACCCCACTCCACAACAGATCTCCCGTGGCAGAAATCTTCCGCATCCCGTCTTTCTCCGCCAGCCAGACGCCTCCGTCATGAGCTGTAGTAATTCCGGTCGGGAAAAACCCTGTTGGAATCACCTGGATTAATTGTCCCGTGGAGGAGAGTTGATGAATGTTATTTGAATACGAGCAGGAGACCCATACTCGATCTTGTGCATCGATGCAGATTCCGTAGGGAACCACCCCAACACTGTAGCTGGCAACAATGCCCTGACCTGGCTGGATAACGATAACGTCATCGAGTCCAGGCCTTGTCGCCCAAATACGTCCATCGCGAGCGACGGCAAGTGACTGAACTCCAAAACTGGTTTCAACCGTCTCTGAAATATTGCCAGATACGTCAACGTGAACAATTTGATTGGAACTTTCCAGAGCAATCCAACCTCCACCGGAAGCGTCACGACAAACCGACCTGACTTGACCCGGGAGATTTGTGACCGGCAAAATCTCCACTCCATCGGTAGCCCACAACGAATCAAGATCGCCAAACCAAGCGTCCTGGCCCGATGAGAAACTTGGAAGAATGAGTAGCAAGACGATGGTAAAGGCTTGTAACCAGTGGCAGATCATCAACGATCCTCTCAGAAACCAGATTGATTT
>JBBWWC010000296.1:0-19834 GCA_050256555.1 Planctomycetota bacterium
CCGACCACTTCAAGCAAGTTCGTATCATGCCGATACGCGAAGGAAAAACCCTTCGTTTCTTCAACGGCGCCGGCCACTTGCTCAATACTAAAAACCGCAGTGAAGGACGCAGTCCCTCCCGCTGCCGACAACGTTTGATCCGCCGAGGAAATCTCGAAGCTCTGACCAAACGCAAAAGAACCGGGCAAAAGAAAAATCGCCAACAGTGCGGCGAAAACGATGTTGCCTTGCATGAGCAACCCCTTCAATGAATTGGGAACCGAAATCAAGCCGACGAAAACTACCTGCAACAATTACAAGCATTTGAATTTCGACGGCAGGAACGCGGATTCCACTTCCAAGATGTTTTTGGCGAGCATGTTGGAGCGAATGAAAATAGATTTTGAACAGAGCCAACTTTGGCTCCAGCCCTACAAAACCTATAACTCAAGGATACCCATGTCCGGCGCTGCCCTCAACAGATCGTAAAAATGTTCTGAGAGCCGAAACGGGCCGATTCTTTGTTAAATCAAAGCTTTACCAGCTGCGACCTTTGCGTTCAAAGATTTCACGAAGAGAGTCGCTCTGGATCTTCCAGAATCCGGGGCTCCGACGAACCAAACGGCTAACCTTACGTCCATTGAGGTAGACTCCTGGAGTGCCGCCAACTTGCCCCTTACGGGCCAGATTGATGTCTTCCTGAATCCGTCTAGCCACCGCTGCACTCTGCATATCCCGGAGAAATCGTTGCTGATCCAGTCCCAGTTCCAGGGCGGCCTGCGGCCACAGGACCGCACCCAGTGACTGCCGACGTGGCAGCAACCAATCGCGAAGCTCCCAGAACTTGCCCTGCAAACGCGCCGCCTCCAGAGCCTTTGCCCCGGCCATCGCATGTGGATGTTCGGCGGTATTGGGATAATGCTTCCAGACCACTTCGAGATGGCCATTCCAGATCGGCAGGATCGTTTCCTTGAGATACATGTCGAAACGGGCGCAATTGGGACATTCCACATCCGAGAAAATAACCAGCTGATAATGGAGTCCGCCGACATCGTCGATGAGGGGGTCGTCAGCCCGCACCGCAGTATCAATCTTTTGCTGATTCCGATGCAGGGTCTCCAGTTTTTCGAAATCGCGCGCTAGTTCTTGCAACTCGGAACTTTGTTCATCGAGCGCCACAAACCGTGCCCGTTCTCGCCCCGCCTCGAAAATCTCGAACTGAGCAACACAACCAACAACAACCACGCTACAGGCAGCAGCCAGCAGTCGATTCGAGGGTGAGCCCGATCCGACCGGTTGTGGCTGCCGGGGCCTTAACATCCAGGTGATGGCAAAAATACCCACGTTGCAGCCGTGGGTCAGAAAACAAAGCATGCAGGGAGTGCCGATGGCAAACAGCATGATGCCGCTATAGGCCAACGAACCCAGCATGCCAAGACCATTGAGAATCAAGATGCCACGAAACAACCATGACCGACCCAGATCGGGGATCCCGATCAACAGGTACCAGCTGGCCAGAATTGCATAATAGACAAAACCGAGTGCGGCCACCGGGATTCCATCGTAGGGACCTTCCTGTCCGGCAGGTCCCGGCGGAAAAACACCCCAACGGCTCGTCACAACTGAGGCACAGCCTTCGTCATTGACCCCGCAGATTCCGGCCAACAAACCGAGATCGGCATCCTTCTCCGCATGCAGTAGATGCAAGGAACTACTGGTCCATAACGCAACCAAAGCAAGAATTCCCGCAATCCATACCAGCTGTCTCTTCTGCTCCATGCCGACCTCCGTTGCCAGAGTGTGTCAATTTCCGGCGAAGTCATCAAGACCGGGTCTCGACCCACAGCCGAGAAACAGCGAAGATGTAGCCGAAGGGGAGTACCGATGAGCCCGATCAAGATCGATGCCCACCAGCATTTCTGGCGTCACGATCCCGCTGTTCATACCTGGATGAATGATCAGATGACGATCCTCATGCAAAACCACCTGCCCGCGGATCTACGCCCAGCACTCGACAGGGAGGGCATCGTCGGCTGCGTTGCAGTTCAGGCTGATTCATCGATTCAGGAAAACGAATTCTTGCTGCAACTCGCCGATCAGAACCGCTGGATCCTCGGCGTGGTTGGCTGGGTCGATCTGCAATCGCCTCAGCTGCCGCAGCAACTGGATCGATGGTGCCAACATCGACGCGCAGTCGGTGTCCGTCACATCGTTCAGGATGAACCGGACGATCGATTTCTCGATGGAGAAACTTTCCGCCAGGGAGTCCGTTCACTGGCCCAGCGGGGCCAGACGTACGACCTGCTCATCTATGAACGGCAGCTACCGGCCGCCATCGAGTTCGTCCAGGCGATCCCGGAAGTCCCGATGGTCCTCGACCACATTGCCAAGCCACGAATCGAAGCGGGAGTCCTCGAACCGTGGGCAAGTCAGATCAAAGAACTCGCCCTCGCTCCGAATCTGATGTGCAAACTCTCCGGCATGGTGACCGAGGCCAGCTGGAAAAACTGGAGTCCTGACGATCTGAGGCCTTACATCGAAACCGCCATCGAGGCGTTCGGCCCAGATCGATTGATGTTCGGTAGTGATTGGCCGGTGTGTCGACTGGCGGCGGAATACCCCCAGGTCAAAAACCTCGTCGAACCGTACCTCGCGACCCTCTCGGACAGCGAACGAGCCGCCATCGAGGGCGGTAACGCCAGTTCCTTTTATCGTCTTGAAGAGCGCCGTTGATCATCAGGCCTGATCAGGGGCAACCGATCTGATCGTTACATTCCAGCAGATCCGCGGTGGGATCCTCGCCGCAGGCAGGGAAAGGCGCCGGCGGCAGGGCGCCACCACTGAAGAGAAATCCAAGCAGAGAAACCGGATCAGAAATATCGATCGAGCCATCGTCATTGGCATCGAGCGCATCGAGACAATCGGCCCCCGCACCGTCAAACAGGTACGTCAACATGCCGACCGCATCGGAGATATCGATCCCACCACCGCCATTGGCGTCAGAGCGAACGAACTGTTGGACCGGATCATCGACAAAAATGCCCGCTGCATTGGGGCCACCCAACGCGGCGATCGTTTCATCTCCCATCAGACCATCGACGATGGCGACCGCACCGCATCGGAGAAACGCAACATCGGTGTCGGGGCCGTTATCACTGAGCATCCAGACCGGATTGCCACTGCCAAGAGCATAGAGCCAGTCCGGTGCACCGAGCTGGTCATCGCCCATCACCTTGACCCCGTTGACGAACACCGCCGAGGTGTTGTTCTGGTAGTCGACCCGATCGACGATTCGCACCCATTCACCCAGATTCCACGAACCCGGTGCGAAATAACCATCACCGGCGCTCCATAGTGCTCCATCTCCACAGCGCATGAAAAACTCAGCGTCGTTGTCGTTGTTGGCATTGCCCTGCCACAGCGCCTGCAGTCCGGTCTGCGAGGTATCGAGAAACACATCGAAGATCAGCGTGAAGTGGTGAACATCACAGCAACCTCCGCCGCCATTGCCGGGGGCGTTGTAGAAGTTCTCGAGGCCACGACCGGCTCCATGGACATTGTCGAGCCAGATGTAATCGACCGGTTCCCCGTTGATATGCGGAACCTCGATGCCATCGCTGGTATCGGTGCCCCATTCGACTCCTTCAATCATGCCGCGCGGCGTCAAGGTCGATGGACCCAGAGTCGGCTCCAGATCAACCTCATCGGCCGGGGCCGCATCGCCAAAGCGCCACTCCGAGGTGAACTCGGTCGGGTAGTCCTGATCGGTGGTGAAACTCCAGGTGGGACCAGGGATGACTGTGCTTCCGACTCGGTAGTCAATTCGCCAGTAATAGGCGGTCAGAACTTCCAGGGTTCCCGGGTCATAGGTGGTGGCCAGCTGATTGCCGGCGAAGTCACTGGCCCCGAGTACCGGATTCTGACCGAGGTAAACGTCGTAAGAATCGGCCGGGTCGCAGGGGAACCACTCCATCAGCGGAGTGAAAGTGACGTACTCCTGCCCATCCGCGGGGAATGGAGCCATCGGTCCGGCGCTCGAGTTGCCCACCTCGAAGGAACTCTCGGTAGACCAGTCACTCCAACCGAGACTGCGATCGCGATAGCGCACTCGCCAGTAGACGGTCGTACATCCTGGTAAAGGAGTTTCGAGGCAAACATGAGACATATCCGAATCAAGGACAGTATTGATGCTGATGCCCGGATCGACTGCCGGTGAGCGATACCAGTTCTGGAAGCGTCGCCACTCATCGACCTCCGGATTGGTGTAGTCGCCCGAGATGGTGGTCACTTGCCATTGGCTCTCGATGTGAGCATCCCCTTCCACATCAGCGAAAGCTGATCCGGTCAGAATGACATCGTCTCCAGAGATGACTCCCGAGCCGGGGCCCGGGGATAGCGTTACCGGTGTCTCCGGTGGAATGTTGTAGCGACGCACGTAGATCTCGTCGATCACTTCGTTGTCGCGGAAGATGTAATCGTTTCCACGGCTGACTCGGCGCAGACGAAAAGCAGGATCGGGCCCCGCTTCCACATCCATCAAAACAAATCCCCACTCCGGAACACTGAATTCGAACTCTTCGTAATCGGCATTGGGATAAAGACCCCAGTAATCGGGCGAGCCCATGGCGCTGGCCACATTCACCATCGAGTGATTATGGTCGCGGCTCTGCCCGCGTGAATAACCGTGAGTATGACCGAAGAAGTGAATCGACGGCTTGCCCGTCACGGTACTGAATTGCTCGACCATGGTGACGATCTGGGTGCTGAAGAAGGTCTCACCCGGGGTCCAGATCTCTGATTTGTGCGGATGGTGGAACTGGGCAAAGACGAAATCGATCCGATCATCGACGGCCGCATCATCGAGGACCACGGCGAGCCAATCGAGTTGCTCCTGGATGCGGTAGCCGGAGTTGGTATCGAGAGTGATCACCCGAACATTCTGGTGATCGAGGTAATGCCAGTGCTCTTCGAATCCGGGTGTGCCGTTGTCGGGCAGCTGCATGTAGTCGAAGTAGAGCTGTGCATCGATCTCGTGATTTCCCAGAGCTGGAATCAACGGTACATGGCGATACAGATTCTGCGCTTGACCGAAGAAATGATCCTGCCAGTGGCTGTGAGTCGTTCCGGTCGAGACCAGATCGCCGGGTACCAGAGAAAAACTGATACTCTGATCGATGGGTACTCCGTACTCCTGGGCACAGAATGAAATCACCCCATCATTGATCACTTCCTCATGCTTGATTCCGTTGCTGCCGTTCTGGGCATCGGAGTAAGCGATGAACTGAAAGGGAGCCTCTGAACTAAGGGCTGGTGGAGTACTGAAAAAGTGAACTGGACTGACCACTGACCCGCTCACAGCCCGATAATAATAGCGGGTTCCAGCAGACAGCCCGGTCAACTCGACATGATGGATGAAAGCTCCGCCACCACTCGAGATGCTCGTGCCGGAAGCTAGCTGTCCCAGAGCACTGCTGAGTCCATATTCAACCTGACTCTGACTGGCTCCCTGGGTCTCCCAACCGACCACCATCGAAGAGGGGGTCGGAGACTGGAGATATGGCGCCACCAGAAGGTCTGCCACCTGAGCATCGGCACTGGTCGCCAACAGCAAAAGGCACAAGCAAACACATGAAAACAGTGAATTAGAGACCCAGCCCATCCAACATCCTTACAGCAATTTCCACAACGAAAAGAGAGCTGATTTGCCCCATGGCTTGCTTTCAAGTGCATTGAAATGAAACGTTACACCAGAGCCCATCTACGGCTTCAATTCTCCCCTTCCTTACATATCAAGTCAACCATCCATCTGCGACCTACTGCTCCTATTCTCTTTCGCTCCTTCTCGACATACGAGACAATCAGAAACGAGCTGGGTCGCCTCAGCTGACAAGATCTCAGTTTGTTTGTAAAACCATGAGCCTGACAAGATCAACAATGGAGAAAACTCGATGAGCCACCCTCGCATTTCCCAGAAAGAGTTCGCCAGGAGAAGAGCTGAAACCATCGCACAGCTGGGTGATGCTGCTGGCGTCATTTTTGCTGGTACGGGAGGTGGTCTCGAAGAAGAGTTCAGACCTCATCTCAACTTTGAATACCTGACCGGGATCATCGATGAACCCGGGGCCATCTTGTTGCTCGATCCTGGTGCGACGCGCGAGTCCCATAAGGAGATCTTGCTGCTAGCGCCACACCTACCGGAGGTAGAACGGTGGGATGGATGGAGAGGCACCATCGACTCCTCGCTGCGCAAGAAGTTCGGTTTCAAAACCATCATGCGAACCAACGCCTTCCCGAACGTCATGATGCAAGCCTGCAAGCGCTCGAGAAAAGCTGCTTGTCTTCACCCTCTCGCCAACCATGAGCGTCCGGTCAGTCCCGACCTCGAGGTCTTCCAGAAACTGCAGCAACGAATTCCAGGACTCCAGGTCGTCGATGAAAGCCTGATCATTCCGCGGCTGAGAGCAGTCAAATCTAACGACGAACTCGCCATGATCCGGCGCTCGGCTGAAATCACAGAAGAAGGCTTCCGTGCCGTGCTATCAACACTGCGACCAGGAATCTCCGAGTTTGCCGTGCAGGAAGCTGCAGAGCATGGCTACCGCAGTCATGGTTCGCGCGGCCCCTTCTACGGCACTATCGTCGGAGCCGGATTCAATGGCACCATCCTCCACTACCGTGCCAACAACCAGATCATCAGCGAAAGCGATCTGGTCGTGATTGATAGCGGTGCGCGATTTGGTGAGGGCACAGGCGGTTACGGTTCCGATGTAACACGCACCTATCCTGCCAGTGGCGTCTTCACCGACCGGCAAAAAGAGATCTACCAGATCGTCCTCGAATCTCTCGAGACCACCATCGCTGCAGTCAAGGCAGATGTGGCCTATTCAGAACTCGACGCCATCTCCCGCAAGGTCATCACCGATGCCGGATACGGAGACTTCTATCCACATGGTGTCGGACATCCGATCGGTCTCGAGGTTCATGATGTCCAACCGGATCCGACCGCACCGGAAGGATCCGTCATCACCATCGAGCCTGGAATATATCTGCCCGATGAAGGCTTCGGTGTCCGCATCGAAGATGACATCCTCGTCACTGCAGATGGTCCCGTGAATCTCACCGGTGGGATTCCAAAAACTGTTGAAGATATCGAAGCCGCCATGGCGAACTACCAGGCTTGATCGGCGCAGAAAAAGAGGTCACCGATGGATCGGTCTGAGGCCAGAGAAATCCTGGATTCACTGATGGAGTCGCCAGCGTTACGTGCCCACGTTCGCTCGGTTGAAATCGTCATGGAAGCTTATGCCGAAAAATTTGGCGAAGATGCCGAACGCTGGGCCATCACTGGATTACTTCATGATGCTGATTATGAAAAACACCCGGAAGAGCACCCCAAGATCATCACACAGCTGCTCGAAGATCGAGGCGAACATGAGATCGCTCATGCCATCCATTGTCATTACACGAAGTGGGGATACACCTGCCAGAGCCGACTCGACAAGACGTTGCTCGCCTGTGACGAGTTGACCGGCCTGATCATCGCCGTGGCCCGGCTCCGGCCTCATCGCCTCCAGGATCTGACCCCGAAATCGGTCAAGAAGAAGCTGAAGGACAAAAACTTTGCCAAGGGAGTCGATCGAAATGAAGTGCGTATCGGGATGGAGTTGCTAGAAGTAGATCCTGACGATCACATCTCCTTCATCATCGAATCCCTACGCCCCCATGAAAACGAATTGTTCGTCTAGTAGCACGCTCCTCCCTCCCGACATCACGTGTTACCCTGGAACTGTATCAACTGTTGCGAAGTTACAGCCTCTGGAGGCACGTCGGAGGGAACCAGAAGAGATGCGTATATTCATCCAGGGACTGATCGTTAGCCTGGTCGTGGTCGTCTCGACATTTTCCGCCGGTTCCTCCGGAGAAGAGGACCGACTTGAAAATCGACGCTGGTGCGATCTGCCCCTCACCTCCATCGAAACTCCTGAATTGCAACGCCTCGAAAGCCGAGCTCACAGTCAGCTCGATCACTTCTGGCTCAGTGGCCTCGAGCAACTGGAAATAGAACCCGCCGCTGAAGCCGATCCGGTAACCCTGTTGAGACGACTTCACTACGCCATCATCGGTCTACCTCCAACCCCCGCTGAGATCGAAAGCTATCTCCAGGACCCAGCGACCGACCGCTGGGAACGACGTGTCGATCAGCTACTCGCAAATCCGCAATTCGGTGTCCACTGGGGACGGCACTGGCTCGACCTGGTTCGCTGGGCAGAAACCGACAGCTACGAACGGGATCGACTCAAGCCAGGAGCGTGGCGCTATCGGGACTGGGTCGTCGACGCTTTCAATTCCGATCTGCCTTATGACCAGTTTGTCACCTTCCAACTTGCCGGAGATGAACTCGAAGAAGAAACCCTCGACCATCATGTTGCGACCGGATTCCTTCACCTTGGAATCAGAGATGATGAACCGGCCGATCCGTTACAGGCGGTCTTCGATGATCTCGATGGAATGCTCGATACCACTTGCCGAACCATGCTCGGGATGAGTATGGGTTGCGCTCGCTGTCATGATCACAAGGGAGATCCGATTCCTGCGCGAGATTACTACCGAATGCTTTCCTTCTTCGAAGGCCTGAAGCCATACAAGTCCGGTGGCGGTAATGGCATCAACACCAACAATTTCGTCAGAAAACTACCGGTCGATCTCGGATCGGACAACTTTGATCAACGACTCGAAAGCTGGCGAAGAGAAAGATCTGAGCGGCTGACAGAAGTGAGCCACCTGTCCCAGGAAATCCGCGAACGCTGGGGCGAGGATTCCCTCATCCAGGCACGAGCAGATCTCTGGAAAGGCCAGCTTCTCCACCTTGATTTCGAAGGGACCGGTTCCTTTGTCGAGGATCAGGGAACCTCGCGGGGTGAAGGCCATCAGGGACAATCCCTGCAACTTTCCGGAAATGATCGCCTCCTCATCGACAGACCCGTGCAGGACGATTTCTCCATATCACTGTGGTTTCGAACCGATCGGGAGGGCGCCGGTGGCAACGATGACCTCCGATGGTTCCGGGGTACCGGACTTGTCGACGGCGAGATTTCTGGCGTCGTTGCCGATTTCGGAATCTCACTGGTGGGTCAACATGTCTGTGCCGGCGTGGGACAACCGGAAACCTTTATCCATGGCCCCGGGGAAATGGCCAATGGAGAGTGGCATCACGTCGTCTTCACTCGCGACAAGCAGAGCGGAAAAATCGAACTGTGGATCGATGGCTCGAGTGTCGCCACCGGCCAGGGAGGAAAACAATCCCTTGATCATCCAGAACACCTGTCGATTGGCAGCATACTTCCTGATCGTAATCGTTGTCTTCAAGGCGACATCGATGATGTTCGATTCTGGGATCGAGTACTGAAAAGTCATGAGGTTGTCGATCTGACCATCGGGGGTGGCGCCCTTCCTTCCCATCGAGAACTCGTCAACGAGCGACTGGGTCCAGCAGAAGGCGATCGATTAGCCAGTGCTGTCGAACGACTATCTCAGCTAAAACGCCCGAATCGGCAACTGGCACAGGTCCTCTCCGCTCAGGAGCTCCACAATCCACCGACTAGCTACATCCGGATTCGCGGAACCGCCTCAAGTCCCGGCGAAGAAGTACAACCAGGATTCCCCGAGATACTGGGAGGAGGCCAGGCCGAGATCGTCATCCCGAACGACGGCGAAACCACCGGCCGCCGCCTGGCCCTGGCACGTTGGATCACCGACCCGGAGAATCCACGAACTGCTCGAGTGATCTCGAACCGAATCTGGCAGCATCTTTTCGGCAACCCACTCGTCCCGACACCCAATGACTTTGGTAATCTCGGGCTACTTCCTCATGATTCAACACTGCTCGACCAGGTCGCTCTTGAACTCCTGAAACAACAGTGGAGTATCAAAGGACTGATCCGTCACCTCGTGACTTCTTCGGTCTTTCGAATTTCCAATCAATTCGATCAGGAAGCCAATGCGAAGGATCCCGAAAACCGAACATTTTGGCGCTTTCCCGGACGAAGACTCTCTGCAGAAGAACTCAGGGATTCGGTCCTTTCCGTCAGTGGCAATCTCAATCTCAATCGTGGCGGCCCGGGGGTCTATCCGCCAATGCCCGAGGAAATCCTGGCGACATCTTCGCGTCCTGGGGCCGCCTGGGGCCATTCGAGTCCAGAGGAAGCGGCACGTCGAAGCCTCTACATTCACGTCAAGCGATCGCTACTTCATCCCCTACTGCTCGCCTTCGATATGGCGGACACGGATAGCTCATGCCCGGTACGTTTCAACACGGTACAACCAACCCAGGCATTGACCCTGCTCAACAGTGATTTCACCGGACAACAGGCGAAGATATTGTCACAACGGCTGCAGCAGGAATCGTCCTCTGAGGAGTCGATGGTCGAACAGGCCCTTTACCTGGTCACCCAGAGAAAACCAACCAAACAACGCATACGAGAAAACATTGAATTCATTCACATGCTAAGAACAAACCATGACCTCGATGACAAGAAATCATGGGACGTGTTCTGTGTGATGCTCTTGAACTTGAATCAATTTTTACACATCGATTGATGATGGAGATGTTGAATGATGATGGAGATGTTGAATTGAAAAACCGTAAAGACAATGATTCGGCCAACCATTTTTGCGGCCGAACACGCCGGGAATTCCTCTGGGAAGCGGGCGCCGGTTTCACTTCCCTGGCACTGGGCGGCATGCTTGGAAACACCTTCTTCGCTGATCAAGCTCTCGCAGCAGATGGAGCGACTCCGTTCATCAATCCGATGGCGCCAAAATCATCGATGATCCCGGCTCGTGCCAAGTCGGTGATTTTCCTGTTCATGTACGGCGGCCCCAGCCACGTCGACACCTTTGACTACAAACCAAAGCTCTATCCTCTCGATGGTCAAAACATCGAGGTCAAGACTTTCGGCCGTGGCGGTCATCGAAAGCAAGGACGAGTAGTGGGTCCCAAGTGGGATTTCAAACCGTACGGCGAATGCGGAAAATACGTCAGCGATCTCTTTCCCAACGTTGGATCAATGGTCGATGACATCACTTTCCTTCACTCGATGACAGCCGATTCTCCACTACATGGATCTGCGATGCTGATGATGAACTCCGGCAAAGTACTCAGTGGAGCGCCATGCCTCGGTTCCTGGGTCAATTATGGCCTCGGTACCCTCAATGAAAATCTGCCCGGTTTCGTGGTCATGCTCGATAACACGGGAGGCCCCATCTCCGGCGCCAAGAACTGGACCAGCGGTTACATGCCAGCGCAGTTCCAGGGCACGGTGCTTCGCTCTGAAGGCCCACCCATTCTCGACCTGGAGCCGCCCGAGTTACTTGGCGGAGGCATCCAGAGATCGGTTCTCGATCATCTTCGCAGTGAAAATGAAGCTCATGCCGCTGCCCGGGTCGGCAACCCGGATCTGGCCGCTCGTATCGCCAGCTACGAACTGGCTTACCAGATGCAAAGCAGTGCTCCGGAAGCCGTTGATCTTGGAGCCGAAGACGAAGAAACCAAATCTCTGTATGGTCTCGATCAATCCAAGACCCAGGACTTCGGTCGCAAGTGCTTGATGGCACGCCGGCTGGTCGAGCGCGGTGTACGTTTCGTACAAATCTATTCGGGCGGCAACCACAACGACAACAACTGGGATGCCCATGGCGATCTCAAGTTCAATCATGACAAGCATGCCGGAGCAACGGACTTGCCCATCGCAGGCCTGCTCAAGGATCTAAAGCGACGAGGGTTGCTCGATGAAACGCTTGTCATCTGGGGTGGCGAGTTCGGTCGTCAGCCTACCGCCGAGTATGCCGAAGGTACCGGGAGAGATCACAACTCCTACGGTTTCACCATGTGGATGGCCGGCGGTGGAACCAAAGGCGGAACCAGTATCGGAACCACTGATGAACTGGGCGCCGAAGCGGTCGAAGAACCTCTTCATGTCAAAAATCTTCACGCCACAGTGCTGCAACTGATGGGGCTCGATCCCAATCGACTCGCCTACTTCCACGCCGGCCTTGATCAGAAACTGGTAGGAGTCGAGGGTGCACAACCGATCTGGAAGGCGATGGCCTGAGTCACAGATACGACATTAAGTCGCTGTTCTCTCTGCTGTTGTGACTAAGCTGAGAGATGCTGTCGTATCGGACTGCCTAACAGGTATGCTAGATGGTACGAGCAAGGAGGCTGTATCAAACTCTCACAACTTCCAACCCCATGTGTAGTGTTCGTCGTAATACTTCTGGCTTGCCTGACAAGCCCTGCTCTGTGCGTTGCACAGTTCAGTCCAACCCTGTCCACCAGCTTCGATAATCTAGATGCTGGACAAGCGAGTGGATTCGTTCAACAGGGATCGTTTTTTCAAAACCAAGAGGGACCCTCCTCGATGCTAATTCAGTTTGACCGCGGCTCCTTCGACTTCACCGGATATGTTCCGGGACAATCGGTCGGAAGTCTGGTCGTCGATGTCGACGTTACGGTCATCGTCGTGACCATCTCCGGACAGATCATTACCGATGTCCAGGTCACCTCAGTCGGACCCGACACGTTGCAAGCGATCGCCGTAATCACCGATATCACCGGTAACGTAGCAGCAGGTCTTTCTTTGCTGGGAATCCCTCTAAGCATCGGCGATATCGCTTTCGATGTCCTATATACCGATTTCCCCGATGACACTGGCACCTCGATGAATGTCACCGACGCAGGAACCCTACCACTCAGCGGAGCTCTCGATTTCGACGTACCGCTAACCTGGACAACCTCACCGATACTCACACACTCCCCCTTTGGAGGAGATCTATCGGTCGACTCGACCCTCACCTCGACATCTGGCGTAGTGGTAAACTTCAATGAGATTTTCCCTCTCAGTGGCGGCATCAATCCGCCCACTGGTTTTAATCGAGGGGATGCTAACCAGGATGGCGGATTTGACATCAGTGATCCGGTTTCCATGCTCAGCTTTCTCTTCAACAACGGCTCGATACCTTGCTTGGTCTCGTGCGATGCCAATGACGACAATACTGTAAACATCGCAGATGCAGTCTATTGCCTGAGCTCCCTATTCGGCGGCGGAGCTCTGCCGGCTGCTCCCCATGGAATCTGTGGAGATGATCCAACCCCGGGGCCGCTCAGTTGCGACGAGACGAGCAACTGCCCCTGATTCTTCGCCGACGAGGAGGTAGACATCGAAAACTATCAGTCTTCGTCGAGGATGTTGTGCATAGTTCTACTAGGAGCATTCCTGGCCACCCCTGCTCTTTGCTCCGCACAATTCGATCCAACGGTATCGACCAGTTTTGAAAATCTCCAGGCCGAAAACTCCAGCGGTTTCAGTCAGAATGTTTTATTTCCCAATGGTAGCGAAGGCCCCACCAGTCTCCTCGTCCAGTTCGATCGAGGTTCCTTTGACTTCACCGGCTACGTTCCGCAGCAACCAGTCGGGGGTGCGATCATCGATGTTCTGATCCAATCACCACCAGTCACCATCGCGGGACAAATCATTGCCGAAGTACAGATCACCTCCATCGGCACCGATACGATGGAGGCTGTCGCCATGGTCACCGAGATTACGGGTAACGTGGTAGCGGGGCTTGCACTGCTGGGATTCCCGAACCCGACCGGTCAGATCGCCTTCGATGTCCTGTTCACCGATCTCGCTGGTGACTCCGGTGCAACGATGAACGTTGTCGATGCCGGTAGCTTACCTCTCAGTGGCATCCTTGATTTCGATGTCCCCCTGATCTGGACCACCGAACCCATCCTGACCCATTCCCCCTCTGGCGGAGAACTGGTCGTTGAAACAATTTTGACATCGACAACCGGCGCCATCGTTTCTTTTGAAGAGCTGTTCCCCTTATCCGATTCTCTGGGACCAAACTTCCAGCGTGCCGATTGCAATACTGACGGATCCTTCAACATTGCCGATGCCATCTTCTCCCTCTCTTCATTATTTAGCGGTGGGCCTGCCGGAACCTGCACCGACGCCTGCGATTCAAATGATGACGGCAGCGTTAATATCGCCGATGCTATCTACACCCTGGCAGCGTTGTTCAGTGGTGGGACACTTCCCACATCTCCCAGTCCCGGCTCTTGTGGACCAGATGCCTCGAATGCAGACTCCCTTGATTGCACGACCTACAACGCCTGCTAATACGGAAAAGCCAGGGAAGAAGGCTGCCGCACTTCCCTGACGGAAGCTGTCGCAGGGCATCTTTCAACAGTATCCTGGAGTTGGCCAACAGAGGAGGTCGTTATCCTGTATCCAAAGCTGTCTTCCATGCTTCCATCTGCCACAGTTCGATCACTGAGCCTGCTACTGGCTTTCGTCACGATGCCGATCCTCTGTAGCGCACAGTTCAACCCAACTCTTTCAACCAGTTTCGACAACCTGCAGTCGGGACTCCCCAGTGGCTTCACACAGGAAGCATTTTTCGCCGAAGGAAACGAAGGGCCGTCGAGTCTGTTGATCCAGTTCGATCGCGGATCCTTTAGCTTCAACGGTTATGTTCCTGGCCAACTGGCCGGAGGACTGGTGGTCGATATCTTCGTACCGACACCCTTACTCGACATCGCAGGATTGATCATTGCCGAAGTCCAGGTCACCTCGGTCGGAGCCACCTCGATGCAAGCCTCTGCAGTGGTCACCGAAATCACAGGTAACGTTGCCCCGGGTCTGGCACTGCTAGGAATCCCTGACCCGACCGGGCAAGTAGCCTTCAATGTGCTCTATACCGATCTGGCTGGCGATTCCGGCGCCATCATGGATGTCTCGGATGCGGGAAGCTTGCCACTGGGTGGAGCTCTCGGTTTCAATGTCCCCCTGAGCTGGTCAACTCCGGCCATCCTCACGCATTCGCCGTTCGGTGGAACTCTCAACGTCTCGACCCTGCTCACTTCATCGAGTGGTAGCCAGGCTTCTTTTAGCGAAGACTTCATCCTCGCAGGAGGTATTGATCCACCACCGGCAGTGAACTCATTCACCTGCTCCGGATCTGGAGAAGCAGTCCTTCTGGAATGGAACAACCCCGAGATCTACGATTCCATCGAGCTGCGTCGCAACGGTTCTCTTCTCAATAATTTAGCCGGAGACACCACCTCTTATCTCGACCAGTCTCCAGAGCCAGGGACCAACTCGTACGAGGCCAGGGGGGTCAACTCGGGCCTCGCCTCTGATCCAGCCAGTTGTTCGGCTGTCATTTCTATCCCTGAAAACAGAATCACCGCCGTCTCTTTGTCCACCGCTCCTGGATCGCAGTTCGACATCTCGATCACAGGAAATCTTGAACTGGCTACCGAGGGTTTTGCATTCCCCATCACTTTCGATCCAGCAGTCGCCCTGATCGAAAGCGCTTCCGTCAACGGAACCGCTTCCGCTTCTGCGGACTTTCTATCCTTTGACGTCGATGCCCCGGCAGGGATTGCTACCGTTTCGCTACTGATGGATTTCAACGGCGTCAGTACGATTCCAGCGGGAACCGAGGTTCCCATCTGTTTCTTCCAGGCCAGTGTCGATGAATCTGTATCGAATGGGACGACCACGAACCTGACACTACCAGTCGCAGCAGGATCACCGCCGGTCGAAGCGGTCATCGTTCAAAACGGCGGAGCAGGTTATGCACCACTTCGCACCAATGGCGTTCTCACTATCGAAGGAAATCCAGCGTCCGCATTCATCCGGGGCGACAGTAACTCCGACGCAACCGTGGATATTGCAGATGCCGTTGCGGTTCTGGACTATCTGTTCTCGGCTGGAACCACACCAAGCTGCATGGATGCCAGTGACGCCAACGATGATGAATCGGTCAATGTCGCCGATGCCGTGCAGATCCTTGATCTTCTCTTCTCTGGCGGAGGGCCTTTACCTGCTCCCGGCACTGACACCTGCGGCATCGACTCCACCAGTGGAACTCTCGACTGTCAGCAAGGTGTCTGTCCTTAACAGAAATCAGGGACAGCCCGTAAAGGATTCACAACTGTCATCGAGACTCCCGACAGGAATACCACACTGCGGATAAGGCGCAGCCGGGGCTGGTCCTCCCTGAAAAATGAAGTCCAACTCGGAAATCACATCCGCGATATTCAGCTCACCATCTCCATTGAAATCCAATGCAGCAGGACAATCTGAGGGTAAGTTCCCGAACAGAAGTGCCAAAATCTGAATCGCATCGGTGACATCCAGAGAACCATCTTGATTGCCATCGCCACGACGGAATGGGCTGCCCTGGCAAAGGTCTAGAATCCCATCTGCATTTTCATCAGAGCCCGGTGCCGTAAGATCGCAACTATCAAGAACTCCATTATCATCACAATCGTTTACGGTCTCATTAATGACCACAGTGAGTAGCGGGCGCTCGGTCAACTGCCCCGCCTCGCTACTATGAATCTGCGCTCCGTTAGTGCCCTGGGTCGGTCGAAAAATCCAACCACGGTTGAGTGAAGGGTTCAACGCCCAGGAAGCGATACTAGAGGTAACATTGAGGCTATGAACTCCAACAGCACCCGACGCAATCCCCAGCGGAGCACCAAACTCATCGGTTTGCACACCTGGATCTCCACCAAAGTTGTTGAATGTGGTCGGAGAAGGAGGAGACCAATCGACCAACACCTCATTCACTGATGCGACATCGCCCGGGTCGATGCAACTATAGGTAAGTGTCGCGGAGACAATCACGTCGGTCGGTTGGATCTGGCCCGGTAGAGTTCCGAAGATCTCGTCGAAGCGAAGCAAAAGAAAATTTTGCCCCCCCAAGTCTTCGCCATCCCATTCCAAAACTGTCGAGGTGTCCTGATTGGCATTTCCAGATGAACCTTGAAGCCAGGTATCGGTAGTTCCACTGTTAGGAAAGACACCCGCTTGAAAAGTAAGTGTGTCGGATCCGGCAATCAACTAACAACTATCGGGAACTCCATCCAAATCACAATCACTATCGCCCGCAGCGATATCGCAATTATCTGGAATGCCATTCTCATCGCAGTCAGCTGCAACGCCTGAAGCGAAGTCGCAACTATCCGGAATTTCGTTGTTGTCACAATCGGTCGCCGATCCAGAGGAAATATCACAAGAATCGAGCGTGCCATTACTATCACAATCAACACCGGTGGACTGATCGATATCACAGTCATTGGGAATGTTGTCGCCATCGAGATCGTCGTCACAGTCATCGATGGTGCCATCATTGTCGGTATCGATCTGGCAGACATCGGGCACCGCATTCAAATCACAATCGGAAGCACCGGCGATCAGATCACAGCTATCGAGAGAGCCGTTCAAATCGCAATCGAGGCCGGCAGATTGATCGATATCGCAGTCATTGGGAATGGTATCGCCATCGAGATCGTCGTCGCAGACATCGATGGTGCCATCATTGTCGGTATCGAGCTGACAGACATCCGGCACCCCATCCAGGTCGCAGTCCGTCGCTCCAGTAACCAGATCACAGCTATCGAGGGAGCCGTTCAAATCGCAATCGACTCCGGGGGTCTGATCGGTATCGCAGTCATTGGGAATGGTATCGCCATCGAGATCGTCGTCGCAGACATCGATGATTCCATCGTTGTCGGTATCGAGCTGACAGACATCGGGCACCCCATTGGAATCGCAATCGGTAGCGCCGGCGATCAGATCACAGCTATCAGGGATAGTATTACCATCACAATCGGTCGCTAGACCCGAAGAGAGATCACAGTTGTCGAGAATACCGTTGTCATTGCAATCGGAACCGCTAGCTGTCGTCAGTTCACAGCTATCCGGTACCCCATCGAGGTCACAATCCAACTCTCCGGCGGCTATATCACAACTATCGGGAATCGAATTGTTATTGCAATCAGCAACCAGTCCAGCAGAAAGGTCGCAATCATCCGGGATTCCGTTCTCATCGCAGTCCAGTACATTTCCAGCAGCAACATCGCAACTGTCGAGAATCTCATTCCCGTTGCAATCGAAGCCAGTACCAGAAATCAATTCGCAACTGTCCAGATTTCCATCGAAATCACAATCGACGGCACCCGCTAAAATATCGCAACTATCCAGAATTAAATTTCCATCGCAGTCCAGACCAATTCCAGAGTCGATGTCACAACTGTCAGGGATACCGTTGCCATTACAATCAAGCGCAGCTGCATCATTGAGGTCACAGCTATCGAGCACTCCGTTGAGATTGCAATCGAGCTCAGTCCCCGAATCCAATTCGCAGCTATCGAGAAGGCCATCCAGGTCACAATCAGGAGCACCTGCAGCCAAATCACAACCATCGATTAAGCCATTGCCATTACAATCAGTAGCGATACCAGACAAAATTTCGCAATCGTCTAGCAAGCCATTCTGATTGCAATCACCCGCAAGAATCTGACATTCATCAGGGATATCATCAAAATTGCAGTCGGGTGAAGTTCCAGCATCGATGTCTTCTACATCAGGAATTCCATTGGCATTACAGTCCGCAGGAGGAATCTTGGAAATGTTGAACACATCCTCGATTCCACCGTCGTTGCGAACCATCGTCACGGTCATTTCGTAACCGTCAAAATCAAGGACTATCGAACCGAGAGCCGGTACTGATTTAAACATTGCCGGATGATTGAGGGTGCCGGTTCCCAGTTGCCCACTACTTCCCATCACGATGTAAACGGCGCCCTGGTTCGGATCAGGATCCTTGACGTAGGAGCCGCTACCTAGCGGATCACCACTACCGCTATCTACTAGATGCAAAGAATCATTCCAGGTCCCGGTAGTGCCGTAATGGCCATCGATCAAGTAGGACCTTTCATAGACGTGACTGTGCCCGGCCAGGGTCAGATCGACGCCACCTGCCTCGAGAACTGGAAGAGCATTCTGTCGCATATCCCGCATTTTCCCGCCGCTATCGAGAGGATTGTCGGAATCGTGAGTTCCTTTGGTGTAAGGAGGATGATGGAAATACGCGATGATCCAATCTTGAGTGGTAGTCGCCAGATCCAGCTCCAACCAAGTCAACATAGGGCCAAGAGGAGAAAGGTCAGAACCCTCTGAATCGAGACAGACAAAATGCACATTTCCGTAATCGAAAGAGAAGAAAGCTTCTGTGCCTGAGGCAACTCCTCCTGCTTGCCCAGCAGTGGGATTGGTAACGAGGCCATAGTAGACAGAAGAACTCGTTTCGTGATTACCTCGGGTTGATGTAAACGGCGTCTGAACCAGAAGATCTTCATAAACGTTGAACACCGCTTGCTGATATTCAGTATCTGTTCCATTGAAGTACGCATTGTCGCCCAACATCAACCAAAGATTCGTGTAGTCTGCACCCGCAAAGTTGTAGTAGGAATCTCGAACTGCAAGCTGCCCCGCACCCGCAGTACCGAAGTCGCCAATACTCCATACCCGAAATGGTTCGTCAGTTCCCACCACGGGTGAAGTAACAAAGAAATGATCCAGAGTATCGCCCGCAAGATCCTCGGTAGCGGTTCCAATTGCATAGTAATACCGAGTACTGGGATCGAGACCGGTCAATGAAACTTCATGGTCAATTACGCCAGTGGTACTGGTAACGATATCGGTTAGCACCCCAGGACTGGTACCAAAACGTACGCCACTGTCAGTTGGATTGTCGGTACGCCAACGAACCACGATCGAATCCGATGTGACCATCTGTAGATATGGACCCCGAACTACCCGTGCTGGCGGTGGAGCCCCCTCATTAATGACAACAGTAAGTCGCGGGCGTTCGGTCAGCTGGCTCGCCTCGCTACTACGAATTTGCGCTCCGTTAGTACCTTCCGTAGGACGGAAAATCCAACCGCGATTGAGAACCGGGTTCACCGCCCAGGAAGCGATACTGAAGGTGACAT
>JBBWWC010000297.1:0-20899 GCA_050256555.1 Planctomycetota bacterium
TGAAAATGTCATCGAGCTCGAAGGTTTGACCATCATGATCAAGGACGGTCGCTTCGGTCCTTATGCCACCGATGGGGAGACCAACGCGACCCTGGCCAGCGATCAAGATCCGGCGAAGATTTCCTCCTCCGAGGCCGCCCAACGCATCCTTGCCAAGCGCGAAAGAGATGCAAAAAAGGGCAAAAAGAAGAAAAAGAAAACCGCAAAAAAGAAAACTACAAAGAAAAAAACCACCAAGAAGAAGGCAGCGAAAAAGAAAACTGCCAAAAAGAAAACCACCAAGAAGAAGACCGACTGAAAGCAGGCTCGGAGATGGTTTGCGAATCTCTTCATTCATTCCGAGCTTGTATCTCCAGCAGAGCATTACTCTTATTTTTTCTGGCCATCGCCATCTCTGGCTGCCTCACATCCAAGTCGAAGGAAGATACAGGATCTTCCGCAATCACATCTTCTTCAGCAGCTGATCTCAACTTCAAGGTTCACTGGAATGAGGCGCGGGATCAGGTTGATATTGCAGCAGGTTGCCATTTACTGACCACCTTGCGACTTGACCAGCCTCGCCCCTGTCTGTTTCCACTTTATTCACCCGCGGGATCGATGGTTCTTCGCCGCTGGCCGATGGAACAAGCTATCGAAGGAGAATCGAAAGATCATCCCCATCATGCCGGAGCCTGGATCGCCCATGGCTCGGTTGCAGGGCACGATTTCTGGCATGGGAAAGAAACTCGCCAGGTCCCTTCCGATTGGGATTCCATCCTCCTCGATGATGAACAAATTCTCGTCGTCAGCGGAAAACTGTCATGGGTCGCCGATGGTCAAAAGATCCTTGAAGAAACAAGAACCTATGATTTCCGGGTCGAAGAAGATCGCTACAGCATCGAAATCTGGAGCCTGTGGAAACCGGCAGGCGACAAACCGGTCAAAATCGGCGACACCAAGGAGGGCACCTTTGCCCTGCGACTGGCGCCGACTCTGCGACTCGATGGTCCGGTAGCCGCCGGTAAAAGCTTTAACGCTGATGGTGCAACTGCTGCTTCAGTATGGGGTAAACGCAGTCGCTGGGTCGCCTACAGTGGTCCCATCGATGGCCAGGAAGTGACCGTTGCGATTCTCGATCACCCCGAAAATCTGAGCCATCCAACCTGGTGGCATGCTCGAACTTACGGCCTGTTCGCCGCCAACCCTTTCGGCCAACACGATTTTGAAAGAACCGCTGCTGGTAGCGGCGACATCGAAATTACTCCGGGGGACAATTTATTCTTTCGCCATCAGTTGCTCGTTTTTGACGGTGCAGTAACCGCACAACGCATCGAAAAGGAATGGGCTAACTTTTCCAACCGATGAACCCGATTGACTTCCAGTCCAGTCTCTTCTTATCATCCATGTCATGAAAATTTCCAACTCACCAATTGTGTTGCTGTTCAGTTTGTTCCTGGCCCTTTCGATCACCACCTTTTCGTCAGGCAGCGAACCCACCGAGATCGACCTGGCAGGAATCTGGCGCGGCAATATCGACCCTGAAGGTGCCGCCATCGAGCTCGTGTTTCACATCGAAACAAACAAGGATGGAGAGTGGAGCGGCACCGTCGATACTCCATCCCAGCACTCCTTTGCCTTGCCACTGACCGGAATCTCGATCAACGAAGATGGCAATGTCACCATCGCAGTCGCTTCCACCGGTGGCCTGTACCAGGCAAAACTGCAAGCCGAAGGTCAGCAATTACAGGGAACCTGGAAACAACGAGGTTCAGAACTGAAGCTCGAGTGCAAACGGGAAGCCGCCCTGGCACCGATGCCGACCGAACTCTCCAGTGCTCTCGCCGGTATCTGGGAAGGACTCCTGTCATTGGGTCCCACCAAGGTGCGCCTCGTCTTGAATCTGCAAACTCAAGAGGGGGGAAAGTTGGGCGGCTTCATGATCAGTCCTGACCAATCATCGGCAGAGGTGACGGTGACCCGGGTCGACCACCTGGAAGGTCGTCGTTCCAGAATCTGCATCGGAAGCGCATCTATCAGGATGGAGATGGATCTTTCGGATGATGGACAGAAACTGTCCGGCTCCTTCCACCAGGGACATATCAAAATAAGTCCCCTCGCCCTGACCAAAAAGGAACAGATCAGCACCGTTCGCCGACCGCAAGAACCAAAGCCCCCCTTCCCCTATAAAGCCGAAGAAGTTTCCTACGAAAACAAAGAAGCAGGGGTGACCTTTGCCGGAACTTTGACGATCCCTGAAGGGGATGGACCATTCCCGGCGGTGCTTCTGATCACTGGTTCTGGCTCACAAGATCGCGATGAAAGACTTTTTCAGCATCGTCCGTTCCTTGTCATTGCAGATCATCTGACTCGCCAGGGTATAGCGGTTCTACGAGTCGATGATCGAGGGGTCGGTGGCACTTCTGCCGGTAATCATCCGAAAAAGGTAACGACCGAGGACTTCGTCGGAGATGCGATCTGTGGAGTCGAGTTCTTATCTCAACGCAAGGAAGTCGCTCAAGATAAGATCGGCCTCATAGGACATAGCGAAGGCGGAGTGATCGCCCCGATGGCCGCAGTACAAGATGAGACAATTGCTTTCATCATCATGCTGGCGGGAACCGGTGTCCGAGGAGATCGACTACTATTGCGCCAAAGCGAACTGGTCTCTCAGGCTTCCGGCACTGACGAGGAAGAGATTCAGAAGGGACTCTCCCTCAACCGAAAGCTGTTCGACGTGGTGCTGCGAGATGATCTCGACGCGGCAGACCGAACCGCAGAAATCAAAAAGATACTGGAAGCTGCCGATGACTTCGGCGAGGACGAGATCCAGCAACTCGAGGCGCAACTGAACAACAACTGGATCCTGTGGTTCATCCGTCATGATCCGATTCCCACTCTTGAAAAGGTCCAGATCCCGGTACTTGCCCTCAACGGCACTCTTGATCTCCAGGTTCCTTGCCAGGAAAACCTAGATGCCATCAAAGCGGCACTTGAACGTGGCGGGAATCGCGACCACGAAACGGTCGCCTACCCTGACTTGAACCACATGTTCCAGCATTGTGAAACGGGAGCGATCACCGAATATGGCCAAATCGAAGAGACCTTCTCCACCGAGGTGCTCGGCAAGATCACCGATTGGATCCTGCAAAGATTTGGTCAGCAGAAAAAGGGCTGACCCCATCTCTGGCTCTGATTCGACCGACGACCTGTGCTCGTATTAACGCCTCAGGACACTTCCTCGGCAGGAGTTTCTTGCTCGTGGTTAAGCGAACCAGACGAGTCGTGGAAATACCCGAGTACCAGTCCAAAAAATGCAATGAACGGTCCGATCTGCAATTCCACCTCACTCGATGTCGGTAGTAATACCAGGGCGATGAGAACATAAAGAGAAGAAACCAGTAGAAAACCGAAGCTCGCAATCCTGGGGATTGAGGTCAACCCCAGGTGGTTCAGCAATTTGAGCGAAACACCCAGGACTCCAAAAATCACCACCAACCAGATTGGCAATGGAACGATAAAGGTCAAAGAACCGTTAATCCCATTGGCCATGTACCCACTGATCCGGAACCAATCTAACGGGATTGAAAGGAGCAGTGCGACCATCGAACCGACGGCCAAGACCACCTGATTATTTTTCTTCACTAACTTCCCTCGTCTTCTGTAAGTGCAGTGCCTCAGTGGAACTGCCTAGCTAAAGAACTCGTCAACCGCCTCCGCCTTGACCAATTCACGCGGCTGCTTCAGATGATTGAGAACGATGGTTTCCGGCTCGATACCAAAAGAATGATAGATGGATGCCAGGAGTTGCTTCGGGTGGACCGGATCGCTCAGAGGGGCAGAGCCGGTTTCATCCGATTCACCGTGAACATATCCTCGTTTGATACCAGCTCCTGCCAGAACTGCCGTGTAACAATAAGGCCAGTGGTCACGGCCATCATCGGTGTTGGCATTGCCGGATGTGCTGACCCCCCGCTGTGGGCTACGGCCAAACTCACCGACCGCCACCACCAGGGTCTCATCGAGCATACCTCGATCATCGAGATCCTCGATCAAGGTCGCCAGACCAGAATCCAGCATCGGTGCCGACTGCGTCTTCATCCGTTTTGACAGATCAACATGAACATCCCAGGAATGGTTGTCCGAATTGGCAACCTTCGGCCAGATCACTTCAACCACCCGGGTCCCCGCTTCGACCAGACGTCTTGCTAGCAAGCAACTCTGACCGAAGGTATTACGACCATAACGCTCACGTAGCTTGAACGACTCTTGCTCCAGATCGAAGGCTTCACGAGCTTTCCCCGAGACGATCAGATTGATGGCCTTGGCGTAGTAATCATTCAGCTCGTAGTCCTCAACCGCCTTGTCAATCTCCGGCATCGCCTCATTGATGACATCGCGAATCTTGGCACGACGTTGCAAACGGTGACCAAAGACACCCGGAGCCATCGAGAGATCGTCAATCTTGATCTTGTCCATCTTGGTCATGTCCAGATCATCACCAGGCGGAAACAAATTGTACGGATCATAGGACTTACCGAGAAAACCCGCAGTGCCACCCTTGCCAACAACATTGCTCTCCTGCAAAGGTCTCGGCAACATCACAAACGGCAACATCGGAACTTCTGGCGGCCGCATCCGTACCAGTTGAGAACCGAAGTTGGGGAAATCTTTCGGACTGGGCGGTTCTAATTGGCCGGAAGGACTGACCTTGTCGGTCGTGTAACCCGTCATCATCTGATAGATCGCTGCAGTGTGATTGAACAAACCCTTGGGGGTATAACTCATCGAGCGAATCATCGTCATCTTGTCATTGATCTGAGCAAGTCTTGGCAACAGCTCGGTAAAATGAACCCCAGGAATCTTCGTCGGAATGCTGTCGAACACGCTCTTGACGTTATCCGGAACATTCTCCTTGGGATCCCACAGATCTATGTGGCTCGGCCCGCCCTGGAGATAAACCATGATGATGCTTTTGGCCTTGGCCCAGCCTGGCGCACGAGCTACAGCCTCACGGGCAACCGCTTGCATTTCAAAAACGGATCCGAGGGTCAGACCAAGAAATCCAGCCCCCCCGATGCGCATCAAATCGCGCCGGGTTATCAATCCCGAATCACACAGATCGGAACAATCGTCTCCGGGTATTCTCAGCATTTCAGCAGACCTTTCAGTCACACACAGATCAACGGTTGAACAGAAACGACGGGCTATTGATCAATGCCCAGGCGATATCGTGCACCACGGTGACCCTCTGATTTCCTAATTGCTGCTCACTCAACTGCATCGCCCGTTCCAGCCGGACCAGTTTTGGATCCGCGGATATAGGTGCTTCGACACGAGACAGTTTCTCGCGCAATTTTTTCAATTCAGGATCTATCGCCCTCGGCTTCTTGGCCTCAAACACCTTCTTCTTGTGCTCCAGCGACTTCGGATCGATATCGATGAAATAAGTAAGTAACGATGCGCGTTGCTCTTCACTGCGCTGGTTCTCATCGACATCGAGTATCTCTGCAATGTCCTGGGGCAGACCCAGACCGACGGGAACCGACGATGTTGTGACCCAAACGCGGAACCTGGCAAGGGTGTGATTGGCATCGTAGTTTTGATGCAATGTGAACGACAAAGTCGATCCGGCACCACCGATCGGCTGCTTCAGTTCGTAAGTCGCATTGTGATCCGCCGCCATTTTGGGTGAGATCGCCCAGCCGGTGTTGTCGATCTTGCCATCGATGGAGAGGGCAACATCATAATTGGCCTGGCTGAAATCGGCCTTGGCATTATGCAAAACCAATCGAGTCGGCTCAGAAGCAACATCTCCTACCGCCGCCGGAGTCCAATCGATCTGCAACTCCGACAACACGAAGTTGCCATTACCTCGACCTGGTCCACCACTGGTCAAGCGTGGATCGGCAAGCGCCTCGATCCGGACTGCCGTCACCGCCTCCAGATCGGTCGAAGCGGTGAAGGTATAGGTGCCCATACCATTCTTGCCGGAAACGAAAACCGCCCCGTCATCTTCGAGTTCCAACGCTGCGCCACTTGAAGCTTTCAGGTTTTCTGGCTTCAACAGTGCCCAGCGGGTCGTAGATTCCTGGACTTCCTGCCACTCCAGCAACTTCTCCGGAATCGTCTTGAAGTATGCTTCCTGCTCGGATTGCGCAAGAGCGATCGCTTCTCGTTGTTGTCGATCGAGTTCTGCTTCCTGGGGTGCTATCTCTTCTTCATAGTCAGCGATTTCATTCTTTGACTCGGTGACATTCTTGTCTCGATCTTCTTCCTTTGTCGCGGCCAGCTGCTGGGCAACGATCTGATATGCTTCGTATTCTTGCGTCAAAGAAGCATGGTCAGTATTTACATCTCCAAAGCGTTTCAATAACGCCTCGACCTCCATAGCCGTCGCAGGGCGATTGAGAATTCGCAGGTAAAGCTCCTCGATCAACTTCCCATCATCGGGTTGCTGCTCGACCAGCTTGGTGATGGCATTGTCGGGATCACTGATGGCCTGGTCGACCGTCGGCCCTGTCACCAAAGCCATCACGCTATCGAGCCCGAGGGCATCGGAACGATCGCACTCACATGCGCTCTCCCTGGCAGACCTGCCGAGAGTCGATAGAAATCCATCCTTCAGTTGAATTCCAACATCTGGCAAAGCGGCAGCTCGGGTGCCTGCAGGCACCCCGGGGATCTGAGTCGTCGAACCCAGCGCATGCTGGATCGAATCATACAGCACTTCCGCAGGAAGCCTTCTGGGCGTCGCATGGGAGTAGTTGATTCGATCTTCCTGATTCCATTCGTTCGACACGATGGAAAGCTGATAGGTTCTCGTTTTGCAAATTTTCTCGATCAAACTTCGCACATCAAAATCGTTCTCGATGAAATCTCGTGTGAGGAAATCAAGAAGCTCTGGATTGGTCGGAGGATTGCCGGCCCGGATATCATCGAGAGGATCGATCAACCCTACACCCGTCAGATAACCCCAGATCCGGTTCACGTAACTTCGCGCAAAGTATTGATTGTCTGAAGAGGTCAACCAGGCGGCCAGCTGCTCACGTCGACTGGCGCCATCCGAAACCTCGAAGGTGGCATCGTACGGGAATGAAGGCACTACCTCCTGGCGAGTTCGATCATGAACCACCTCACCAGTATTTTTGTCGGAAACGATCTCATAGAGTGGCTTGCTTCCCTCGACAGCAGTTCCACCGATTCTCATGTCGCCACTGGCCGCATCGGCGGCGAGATCAACCTGAGCAAAGAAAGCCGATAGTTCGTAATACTGATCCTGAGTCCAGCGCTCAAACGGATGATCGTGGCATTTATTACAATTGAATCGAGTCGCCAAAAATAGTTGAGTGGTGTTTTCCATCGTCTCGGTCGGGGTCCGCAGAATCTTGAAGTAAGAAGCGGGAGGATTTTCTTTGTTAGATCCAGTCGCTGTCAATATTTGATGAACAAACTCATCGTAGGGAGTATTCTTCTCGACCTGATCATGGATCCATTGACGAAAACCCGCCGCGCCATCTTTGCCAAGAAACTTCCCGTTGACCTGAAGAAGATCGGCCCAGCGATTGCCCCAATGAACCACATACCCTTCAGAACCGATCAATTCATCCACTAACGCTTCTCGCTTGGCCTTGCTCTCTCTTTCATCGGCAAGGAACGCTATCACTTGAGCAGAAGTCGGCGGCAAACCGATAAGATCCAACGAAACCCGGCGCAGGAACTCGCCATCGGTGCAAAGCTCCGATGATTGGATTTTCATTCGCTTCCATTTGTCCGCAACCAGTTCATCGATGAGATGAAAGGTCTCGGGTTCTTGCCATTCGAATTGCGATCGATCTCCCATCACCGTCAAGGTCGTGGCGGCATAGGCCCCTTCGAAGCGGGCCAGAATCGGTGCTTCGCCCCTACGCAAAGTTGAAACCAGGGCGTGGTCATCGCACGTTGCGATTTCGATGTTACCGCTGCTGATGAAGACCTCGGAAGTGACATCACGAAACGAGCCATCGTCATAATATGCATCGATTCGAAGTTGTTGCGTCGATCCAATTTTCTGTATCACAGGGTTTTTTGGAAAGACTTCGATTCTCTCGACCCTCGCGACTTGCTGATCGAGAACGCAGCCAGCAGCAATCCAATCGCGAAGAATCTGATAATACTCTGAATCTCTGGAGAAACGCTGACCACCCTCATGCGGAACCGCTCCGGTCGCCTTCAAAAGCATCAGGCTATCATCGGCGAAAGCGAAGTTGATTCGCCGACCTGCATGGTCATCCGAGAATGCGCGGACATCAAAAATCGGATCGTAGCCGCGCAACGACAGCTTGAATCCGTTCTTTCCGTCTTTTGAACCGTGACACGATCCCGTGTTGCAGCCGGCCTTCGCAATAACCGGGTTCACGTCTCGAATAAAATTCGGTTCAAAGGCGACCGATTGTCCTGAAACCAGCAATGACACCTCGACCGATTGACCGCCAAACTCGATGCGTATGATGGATTCGCCATCGGCATTTGGCCTGACCAACCCACCATTGATGGCAGCGATCTCTTTTGAAACCTCGTAATCAACTTGATGTGTCAGATCTATGGCATGACCAGATGCCTGGATACCTGTGACTAACAACTGCTGATACCCAAACTTTTCCGAGATCTTCACCGTCGGAGGATCCACGATCATGGCTACCAGATCATCTCCCTGATCGCCTGACATCGGGACTGACATGGCGACCCGGAGAAGAGCGCCGCTTTCTCCATCGAGAAATCGAACCAAGCCATCTGCGCCACCGATGGCGATCTCGTTCTTCTGCGGATGCCAGCAGAGCGAATAGATCGGTGTATTGAATTCAACCGACGCAATTTGCTCAATATCTCGCGAGTGAAACTCGGTGATCTTCTTTCGTTCAGCAGCACTTCGACTGGTCGAGACCTTCTCCAGAATCCCCTTCATTCCAGCCGGAAGAGTTCCGTCGAAATCACTGTTGAAGATCGATACATAACCGCGACCATTGAGACTGCTGCCTGCAGAGATTTTCTTTCCATCACCACTGTATCCAACATCAAAAATACGTCCGACCAGCGGAGGGAAGGACCGCAACAGGTTTGAGTTGTCACCGATGACTCGCTTCACCTCACGGTGCATCCTGTAAATCTGCGGAGTTCCATCGGAGCCACCAACAAGTATTTCTTCCTTATCGGGATGACGATCAACGGCAGCCAGACCACCTTTGAGAATTGCTGGAGTGATGGAGGTGATATTGTCGACAAATCGTTGGGTCTTGACCTCGGTCAACTTGGCGGTCATGTCTCGTCCAACCGAAACCACATGTGAACCGTCGAACGAAAAGACGGTATCAAGGATCCAGTCTGATGAAGCGCCGCTAAAAAGAACTTCTTTGCCACTGGAGACATCGATAGCTCGCAAGGTGTTATCACCACACCCAAATGCGATCAATTGATTGTCGGGCGACCAGCTGGCTCCGTAAACGGTATCAAAGGTGACCGGAACGGAAAGTATCAGTTTCCACTTGTCGGTATCCCAGATCTGCACCTCACCCATTCGTGCAGGTAAGCCACCGGTGACGGCGAGCTTCTTTCCATCGGGCGAGAAACTGATCGATTCAATCCGCGCCGAAAGACCAACCAGACGCTGCACCAAGGTCGCGTTTTCGACATCGTGAATCAACACCTCGTGAAAACCAGAAACCGCCAGAAAACGACCATCCGGAGAGTAATCGAGGGCGGTCACAATCGGAGGAGTTTCGTAAACAGGCGGGTTCTGCTGGTCGTACTTTTGTTGAGCGCTGGCCGGAGTGTCATCGACAGCACCCTCAGCAATCCAGCGGCGAACCAGCTCGATCTGGGCCGGCTTCAACGGATCCCCCTTGTTCGGCATCTCTGCCTCACCATCAACGGGAGTGATCAGTTCGACCAGCAAGCTCTCATCTGGTTGATGCGGAACAATCGCAACTTCTTCGCCAGCACCGGCGAGAAGTCGATCGTATGTCGTCATCACATACTTGCCCTTGGCCTTGGCCGGTTGGTGACAGCCATGGCAATTGGCCTGCAGGATGGGTCGAATCTCTTTATAGAAACTGACCTTGTCGGGAGGATTCCCTGAATCGATGTGATCGTCGGCAATCGCTGACATCGAAAGCAGCAGTAACAGCGACAGGATCGGTAACAGAGCAGTACCTGGGAGTTTCTTGACGGGCATCACTCGGGTCATCTCGCCTTCCGATGTTATCGACAAAGAGCCGCTCAAATGGTAGCAGACCCGCAGCGTCAATGTCAGTAGGACGACTCGCTCCCCATCCGGTTTCCAAGCTCTTCATCACCGTTTCGTCGACCCTGTCTCCAGCGCACCAGACCGATCCCTATCGAGATCAGCAAAACCACGCCGAGAGTACTGTTGAAATCGGTACCTGAGAAAATATTTGGTGAGCTATTCGCCATCGCATGGATGCCGATGGGTATGAACAGGTTGTTGGTCAGAAGGAAGATGATCGACATCAGAATCCCAACGGCGAACAACATCCTCTGGTCATACAAAAATTCCTGCCAGTCATATTCTGGCCCGAGACTGTAGATTCGATTGGGAACATGAACGAGCGCAAAAATCAACTGCGACAATATGATGGACGAGATCAAGCATTTGTAGAATCCCCAGTTCAAGCGGCGCCGCATCAATAACGTCAGTTGTGAGATGAGAAACGCCCGGAAGAACACCTCTTCATAAAGAGAATTACCGAGCAGTTGACCACCAAAAAAGTCCCCTAATATCCAGGACGAACGCGTTTCCCACCAGGAAGCAAACTTCAGTTCCTGACCGTGGAGCAGTGGAGTGATCTGCTGGAAAGCGTAGGCGACCACAAGAACGATCAGCCCCATCAGTAGTTTTGATCGATGAAGAGCCAGATCGCCCAGACCGAACCCACACTTCTTGCGCCAGATGAATCCCATTACCAGAAAGAAAACCAGATACGCCTGCAAGGTGCCGTTGATCAAACCCTCAGTAGCTCCGGAAAGCGGATCGAACCAACCGGCGGGAAAAACCACCAGGTTGATGAGCGAAGTGAGAACGATATGAACCATGAGAATCTCTATCACCAGGCGACCGCTCACCTCTCGGGTCGAAGAGATCCAGCCTCGAACGGTTCCCATCGAAGATTCGGTATCCATTGTCATTTTTCTCCCTCTCGAATCGCCTCTGAACCTCAACTGCTCTGACTCAGGCTGAAACCAACTTGACCTTAACAAACGAACCGTGGGGACATAATCTTCAGGCAACCTATTGCTGAATTTGGCTCATCGACCTGTTATTTGTAAAGCCAGCATCGCACACTGGCCAAGTACTGCATTCTATATTTTGTTAACTTACCTTCCACCAACACGTGCCATTGCTGGATGAGAGTTTTTGTGGCTAACAGGTCCCCGAAGATGTATTCCTCAAGTTACTCTAATGAAGAAAGATCCAAGAATGGTCGCCAACACGACGCAGCCAAAGATCTTGTTTTTACCACTGCTCTTTCTTGCGATGGGTTTCATCACCCTACAGCTTTCAGCCCAATCCTTACCTGCACCTCTCCCCTTCGTCGACGAAGCAGAACTCCGAGGTGTGAATTTTCCTCTCATCAACGGAAATCCGGGATTTGGCGCCGGAATGGCAGCGGTAGATCTAGACGGGGATGGAGATGCAGACCTGGTGATCACTGGAGTCGATGGTCAGGTTGAATTTCTGGAAAACGATGGGAATGGTTACTTCACTTCACGAACAGGAGAGATGACCCTTCCGGATTTGAGTCTTGCCAGGGGAGTTGCAGCCGGAGATCCCGATGGGGACGGTGACCTCGACCTGTTGATTCTACGCTGGAACAACAGAGATAGTTTTCTTCGAAATGACGGGGACTTCCAGTTCACAGAGAACTCGGAGGAAATCGGCCTCGTCCTCAGCAGTGACAGTACAGGAGCAGCCTTTGGAGACCTCAACGGCGATGACTGGCTCGATCTGTTGATAGTGAATTACATGTCAAGCGATCCAACTGCCGCGGTGAATCGGCTCTATTTCAATAACGGAGATGGTACTTTTACTGCTGCCCCAACTCCCGATCCAATTCTTAGTCTGCCTGAACCGACTCTCCAGGGGATGCTTCAAGACTTTGATCTCGATGGCGATCTCGACATCTACCTGTCCAACGACAGAGGAATTTCCTCTGGTATGCAGAACTGGATGCTGGAGAACCAAAACTCCGTCCTTTACGACCGAAGTGATCAGGGTTCCGGTGTGAACATCGATTCGATGGGCGTCTGCGCGGGAGATGTCAACCTCGATGGCTTGATGGATATCTTCTGTACCAATTCTTCGGGAGCCACCCATCCGCTCCTGCAAAACGAGGGAGATTTCTACTTTACCGACGTGACCGCCGACTACGGTGTTGGAGACGGCATCGTCAGCTGGGGTACTTTCTTCTTCGATCACCAACTGGATGGAGATCTGGATCTTTACGTGCTCGATTCCGGTTCTCCTGATCGGCTGTTCCAGCAACAGGGACCAGGAGCATGGATTGATATCGCAGACATTGTCAATCTCGACGCACCTGCCCTCACCTTCTGTGGGGTTCCGGCAGACCTGGATCTCGATGGAGACATCGATCTGATCACGCAACATCAATTAGGTCCTATCAGATTGATGATGCACCCCAATGATAGCAACGGAAACTTCTTTAGACTCGATCCGGTTGCTCCGCATCCCAATCACTTCGCCGTCGGTACTCGCATCGAGTGCCGGAACGAATCAGGCGAACTTTTCTATGCCGCTCAAAGGGGTGCCGGCCAGTACTACAAGTCGGAAGGTGAGTGGATCTTCCAGCACGGCCTGGGCTCTGCTGAGAATATCGCCGAAATCCACGTCCTCTTCCCGGGAGGGGCTACCCGCATCCTCCACGATCTTCCAGCCAATGAGACGTGGAAGCTCTACCATCCTGACCTGCTGGGTGACTTCAACAGAGACGGATTGGTGAATCTGGCCGACGGCTCACAATTTCTAATCGCAGTTACCGATGACTTTAGCCCCGGCCACGAAATTTTCGACATCGACGGGAACTCTCAACTCGATGTGTTGGACCTGGAATTCCTTCTTTCAAGCTACGACGGAATTCCAGGAGACTGCGATGGCGATGGAGTTGTCGATCTGATGGAACTGTTCCTGGGCACGATGACCGATAGCGATGCCGATGCCATTCCCGATGAGTGTGATCGCGCTTTCATTCGCGGAGATGTGAACATCGATCTAACGGTAGATATCTCCGACCCGATCCAGCTGCTGCAGTACCTTTTCCTCGGGGATGACTGCCCTTGCATAGCGGCCATCGATATCAACTACGATGGCCAGGTGAACATCGCCGACCCGGTCTCTCTTCTGGGCTACCTGTTCAACTCTGCCGCCGCGCCTGGATTCCCGTTCCCGGACTGCGGTGATGTCGCGGATGCAAACAACTGCCTCAGCAGTGGATGTCCCTGAAGACTGCCCTAGTTCGATTTGCGGGGCACTCTGATTCCTGCCATCGATTCGAAATAAGCATTCTGCGCACGTAGTGCTTCGACTCTCGCCTCCGGCGGACGGTCATGGGCCTCCAGCAACATCCAGCCATCCCACTTCTGGGCGCGCAACATGTCGAAGAGTTGCTGATAGGGGTAGCGTTTCTCATCGAGACGACGCACATGCAAGGTTCGAGCGAGGCGATGGCTGATCCGTGCGAAATTCTTCTCGATACCATCACCTGCCAGATCGCTATCGTTACAGTTCCAGCACGCCCCCACCGCTGGATGATCAGCAATCTCAAGTATCTGTTCGATCAGTGGTAGCGGAGCACAGGAGCCGTGCACCTCAAGGCGAATTTCCTGCCCCATGTCGCCAGCTTCCTTGCCGAGCTGGTTCAGCGACTTACCGATTCTTTCGATGGTCGGTTCTCGTTCTTCTCCCTGGGGACAATGATCCGGTTTGACCTTCACGCCACTACCACCGATATCGGCGCTCAGCTTCAAGAAGGCACGGGTCGCATCCATCGCAGCCTTCAACTGGACCGGATCGGTATGATGCAACTTCTCGTTACCACCGATACCGATACAGGTAACCGGCGAATCATCAAAACGCGCCTTCACTTCGGCTCGCTGTTTCTTGTCGAGAATCGGTTCGACCCCATGGGCATGGGTAGTACGTAGTTCTACTGCGCCGAGACCGGAAGATTCGCAGCTATCGATGAGACGCGGCAAAGTGAGATCTTGGCCCCACAGATAGGTCACCAGACCGAAACGGAACTTTGCCGGAGATAACTTCTCCGGTTCATCCGCCCAAGCCAACTGAGATGCTGCCAACTGAGATGCTGTCAGCTGAGATGCTATCAGATGCGGTGCTGCCGACAGCAGTCCGCCAGCAGCCAGGAATCCTTTGAGTAGATCGCGTCGATCCAGATTCAGTCCCTCACCGTGACTCACCGACTAGGCCTCATCAGGAAAGACGTATTCGGCTCGACCGGGCCTGAACAGCATTGCATTGGCCTGTTCGTCTCCAACGAAATTCTCTTTTTCCGGATCCATCTCGAGCCATTTCCCAGCAACGATTCCGGTCGAGGAAAAATCGACTCCGTTCGCGCGTAGGTGCCCAACCATCCGTTCCAGATCTGCTGGCGATGTGGTCGGCCAGGTGATCTGACTCGCAGCTTTCTGTGGTGTAGCCACCTCGCCAAGCTGATAGGAGATGTTGCCCAGATGGCAAAGCGCACTCGACAGATGTCCATCCTCGATGGATCCCCTCAGTTGCGACGCATCTCTTGATCTCACCGAGTCGATGAAGTTCTGAAAATGATCCTCGGCGGCCCGCCACTCCTTGATGGTCTTTCCAGCCTGATCGATGACCCGTGCGCTCGAGTAATTGGGCAACAACAGGGTTCCCTCTTCGCAGTGGACTGCTGCTCCGATTGACATACCAAGATAGCGATCCATGCTGCCACCCCAGTTTTCCTTCTGGGCTGCCAGATTCTTCGGTAATCCTCTGACTTCAAAGATGATGGGAGCTTCGGGATAATCGAGAACCGAGACAAGAGTATTGGGTGTGTCGCCATCGTCATCGTAACCAAGACGCCCCCCGTAACCGATGACTCGATCTGGCATCCGGTCATAGCCCAGCGCCCAGCGACATAAATCCATCTGATGGATTCCCTGGTTACCCAGATCACCGTTCCCCGTGTCAAAATCCCAGTGCCAATCATAGTGTAACTGGCGACGCTCCAGGGGTTTCATCGGAGCCGGTCCGGTCCAGAGGTCGTAATCCACTCCTTTGGGAATATCACGCGGCCCTTTCAATTTCCCGATGGAGGTACGCGGCTTGTAGCAAAGACCACGAGCCAGTGTCGGTTTGCCGATATGGCCTTCATGCATCCAGGAAATCGCATTTCTGATCGCTGAAGAAGAACGCGATTGGGTACCTGTCTGAACGATCCGTCCGTATCGTTTGGCCGCTTCGACCATCAATCGTCCCTCGCGGACGTTATGGCTGACCGGTTTCTCGACGTAGACATCCTTACCGGCAGCACAGGCCCAGACTGTTTGTAGCGCATGCCAGTGATTGGGAGTTGCGATCGACACCACATCGATGTCATCACGCTCCAGAACATCACGGAAGTCGCGGAAAATTTCGACCTCGATACCATTACTGGCGAGCTCTTGTTGTCGTTTTTCGAGGATCCCCTGATCGACATCGCAAAGCGCCACGACACGAACTCCGGGAAGACGCTGGAGACCATGTACATGTGACCAACCACGACTCCGGATGCCAGCAACAGCAACCCGAATCTCATCCTCACGGCCGGCACCAAATGCCAGTGGTGATTTCCCTAGTGCGACAGCGGCTCCTGCGGCAATGCCGGTCGAGACGAAGGTTCTACGATCCATCGGGGTCCTCCCTGTCAGAGACTTTTCGATGACACCACGGCGCCCGACTCCTCACAAGGAGAGATCAGGTGGTCATATTCGGCTCTATACGGCCTCCTGGAGCTGTTCCTCTGCGGAACGGTTGTCAGCACGGGAGGTCTCCTGTAAAGCCATGGGGGTACGCGGCTCATCAGGAGCCCAAAAACCCCAGTCGTTGGAGGTCTCGTGAAGATCCGCCGCATTCAGACCTTCCAGGTCGACCTTCCCCTCGTCGAGGGTTCCTACCGCTGGTCGGGAGGGAAATCTGTCGACGTCTTTGACAGCACCGTGGTCCGCATCGAAACGGACCAGGGCCTCACCGGTCACGGTGAAGTCTGCCCACTCGGCCCCTTTTATCTGCCAGCTTATGCCTCGGGAGCCCGCAACGGCATCGCCGAACTCGCACCACAGTTGATCGGCGAAGATCCACGAAACTTACTGCTTCTGAATCAAAAGATGGATGCATGTCTCAAGGGTCACCCCTACGTCAAGTCCGCCATCGATATCGCCTGCTGGGACATCCTCGGGCAGAGCTGCGGAGTTCCAGTCAGCACATTGCTAGGTGGATGTCACGGCGATGACTTCGTGCTTTACCGTGCAATCTCTCAGGAAGACCCACAAGCGATGCGCGAAAAGGTCCGCGGTTATCGCGAAGAGGGATACACTCGATTCCAGCTCAAGGTCGGGGGGGATCCAGATGTCGACATCGAACGAATTCATCAGGTACGAGAAATCCTCGAACCATCTGACATCCTCATCGCCGATGCCAACACTGGCTGGAGTCAGCATTCGGCGATGCGTGTCGTCAGGGCAGTGAAGGATCTCGATATCACCATCGAACAACCTTGCGAAAGTTACGAGGAGTGCCTGGCGGTTCGCCGGAACACCGATCATCCCTTCGTTCTCGACGAGGTGATCGATGGTCTCGACATCTTGATGCGAGCCCGGGCCGATCTGGCCATGGATGCGGTCAATATCAAGATTTCAAAGTTCGGCGGGCTGACAAAAGCACGTCAGGCTCGTGATCTCTGCATCGAGATGGGAATTGCGATGACGATAGAGGATGCCTGGGGAGGTGATATTGTCACCGCAGCCATCTCACATCTGGCCCATAGCACCCCACCTCAGTTGCTACTGACTGCGACAGATTTCAACTCTTACGTCACCGTCCCCATCGCCGATGGAGCCCCGCAGCGGGTCAATGGACGGATGGCCGCGTCTACGGCTCCAGGGCTCGGCCTGACACCGATCGAGAGCGCCCTTGGCGATCCGATCCTGACAGTCGAATGAACGGAAATTAAATGGACATTCAAATCGACGGCAAAAAAGCACTGGTCTGTGGCAGCAGTCAAGGCATCGGTCTCGCTGCTGCACAGCAACTCGCTAGCCTCGGCGCGCAGGTCACTCTTTGCGCGCGAAACGAAACGGATCTCGATACAGCACTGAAAACACTGCCCGGTTCGGAACACTCTCGGATCGTCGCAGATTTCAACCAGCCAGATGCACTCGTGACTGCGGTGCAATCTCACATCGAAACACACGGAAACTTCCAGATACTCATCAACAACTCTGGCGGGCCTCCTGGTGGTCCACTTTTCAGTGCCGATGCGGAAGAGTTCCAGCTGGCCATGCAACGACATCTCGTATGCAATCATCGTCTTGTTCAGACGCTCGTTCCCGGGATGAAAGAGAGCGACTACGGCCGGATCGTGAACATCATCTCGACCTCGGTAAAAGAACCGATCCCGGGACTCGGAGTCTCCAACACCACGCGCGGTGCTGTCGCCTCCTGGGCCAAGACCCTTTCCAAGGAGCTGGGATCCGCTGGCATCACCATCAACAGTGTCCTGCCTGGCTTTACCGATACCGCTCGCCTCACCCAGTTGATGGAGAAACGCGCCCAGTCCGAGGGCTCGACCCCGGAACAGGTCAAAACAGCCTGGATTCAGTCGATACCCATGGCCCGGCTGGCCGAAGCCGCCGAAATCGGCTCGGCCATCGCCTTCCTCTGCAGTCCGGCGGCCGCCTACATCACCGGAGTCTGCCTACCGGTAGATGGCGGACGACTCAACGTCATCTAGAATCGACGACCAGATCGAACTACCGGGAGGGAACCGGATGAACCGCGACGCCATCAGCGAGGTACTACACTTCATCGACGGAGAGCGAGTCGCCTCCGCCGATGGCAATGTCCTCGAAAATTATGAGCCTGCCAGTGGTGAAGTTCTCGGCACCATCGCAGCGGGTGGTCAGGCCGAGGTCCATCGTGCCGTCGCTGCTGCACATCGAGCTCTCCCCGGCTGGTCAGGATTCTCCTGCGAAGCCCGTGGCGCATACCTTGAACAATTAGCCACGGCCATCGAAGAGAGTCTTGAAGATTTTGCGATGGCCGAGAGTATCGATAACGGCAAACCCATCTCTGCAGCTCGCACCATCGATATTCCGCGTGCAGCAGCAAACCTGCGCTTCTTCGCCGGAGCAGCTCGCTACCAGCAGGACGAAGCCTATCGAACCAGAATCCCTGGTGATGATCTCTGGAATGTCTCGGTACGAAAACCGATCGGAGTGGCCGGCTGCATCTCACCATGGAATCTGCCGCTATATCTCTTCACATGGAAGATCGCCCCGGCACTCGCTGCTGGCTGCACCGTGGTCGCAAAACCATCCGAGATCACACCGGTCACGGCTGATCTTCTGGCCCGCGCCGCACAAAAAATTGGCCTGCCGAAAGGGGTCCTCAACATCGTTCACGGCACCGGCCCTGCAGCAGGTGCAGCGATCGTCAGTCACCCGAAAATCGCCGCATTGTCCTTCACCGGCGGCACTGCAACGGGAGCCTCCATCGCTTCGGTAGCAGCTCCGATGTTCAAGAAAACATTGCTCGAACTGGGCGGAAAGAATCCGACCGTCGTTTTTGCCGATGCAGATCTGGATGCCGCCATCGAAGGAGCAACACGGTCGGCCTTCTCCAATCAAGGACAGATCTGCCTGTGCGGTTCACGGATCCTGGTCGAACGCAGCATCGTCGATTCCTTCACCGAACAACTCGTTGCAAAAGCCACCGCGATGAGAATCGGTGACCCTCTCGAATCTTCGACCGAGGTCGGAGCGCTGGTCTCCGCAGCCCATCGCGACAAGGTCGAACAATGCCTCAATATCGCCCGCGATGAGGGAGGACAAGTTCTGTGCGGAGGTGAAAGAGAAGCCCCTGCTGGTCGTTGCTCGAACGGTTACTTCTTATCACCGGCTGTAGTGAGTGGCCTTGATTCTTCCGCTCGAACCAATCAGGAAGAGATCTTCGGACCGGTCGCGACCATCATTCCCTTCGACGATGAACCAGCCGCCATCCGGATTGCCAACGATGTTCGTTACGGATTGGCAGCCAGTGTCTGGACCCGCGACATCGATCGAGCTCTGCGCGTCTCGGAATCGATCGAGGCCGGAACCGTTTGGGTCAACTGCTGGATGAAGCGTGATCTGCGCACCGTCTTCGGTGGCGTCAAGGAGAGCGGACTCGGTCGCGAGGGCGGTACCGATTCCCTCGCCTTCTTCCAGGAACCAACCAATGTGTGTATACGTTTTGATACCAAAGGCTAAGGAAAAGCGATGAATGACGTCACCATGAGCGACCGTGCCCCCGAACCGGTGGGGCCCTATCCGCATGCTCGCCGAGCCGGGGATTTTATCTTCCTGAGCGGTGTAGGACCCCGTTCACGCGGTCAGAGCGACATCCCGGGGGTGACCCTCGATGATTCCGGAAACATCGTAAACTACTGTATCGAGACGCAATGCCGTTCCTGCTTCGAAAACGTCAAGAAAGTGGTCGAGGATGCAGGAGCGCGCTGGGATGAAGTGGTCGATGTGACCGTCTTTCTGACCGACATGAAAAAGGACTTCGGTTCCTTTAACCGCGTCTACGAGGAATACTTCGGGGAGACGCGGCCGAGCCGAACCACCGTCGAGGTGGGAGCCCTGCCGACTCCGATTGCGGTCGAGTTAAAGGTGATCGTCCACGCACCACGTAACTGAGGAGTCACAGTCTTGAACATCTTCGACCGTGGTTTCTTTCCACTCGCCATCATCGGAACCGGAATTCTCATGTTCCTGGTCGGTTGGTTTTTCTTACCGACAGATGACCCCTCTGCCGGTAACGAAGAAACTCAGCAAAAAGTTACCGGCAATGAAGACAACAACCCGGCTCCATCGACCGATCTCAACAGCACTGATACCAACCCAGTAGCGGTCATCGAAGACCTACCAGAAATGAGATTTTCCGGGCAAGTGATCGATGTCTCGACCGGTTTACCAGTACCTGGCGCCACCGTTGCCTTCCGTAATGCGGCCGGATCAATACCGCTCGGTCATTCCAGAACTCGCACCGGCGGATTTTTCGCCGTCGATGTTGTGGAATCAAAGAACGCCATGGTAGTGGTTCGTTGTCCCGGATATGCACCCGGTCGGTGGCAGTGGAGTTTTGAAAATCAACTTCCCGATTCGACGGCCTATAGCAGTGCCCATCCGGAAGAGTTGTTACTGGCCATCTCTCCTGAAAGCGTCCTCTGGGTCTCCATCGACAGCAGCAAAACCGATCCGCCCGAGAAACCCTACGTCGAGGTTCGTATGATCCAGCCCCGGACTGCCCGGGAATTGGGAGAGGCCGTAGAAATTCCGCCGCAACTGCTCGTCGATGGCGAGCTACGGATGGGCGGCTTGTTAGCGGGTCGTCATCTGGTCAGCATTCGATCGGGTGCACGGGTCCTGGCCCGCCGCGAGGTCGAAATTGGTGAAGGGGAAGAGCGCGAGGTGATCTTCCGACTCGGCCCTTCCATCCAGGTTCATGGGATCGTGCTGCGTAATAACATTCCCGTCGAGGGAGGCATCATCCAGACATGGTGTCGCGAGACCCAGGCTTCTTCTTCGATACCAGTCGCCTTCGATGGCCACTTTGAAACTCTTCTTCCTG
>JBBWWC010000298.1:0-1727 GCA_050256555.1 Planctomycetota bacterium
AAGTTTTCAGAAGATTTTCGAGGATTGCTTTTGTGAGTGAACTATCAGGGAGCTGAACCGGTCTTCCGAGAGATAGGTCTATGAATTAGGCCCGGTACTTTTGACCGATGGTCTCCGCAAACGGTATCTTCGGGGGGGAAAGAGATGGGCGAGCCGGGAATCGAACCCGGACCCCCGAACGGGGAGGGGATTTTAAGTCCCCCGCGTCTGCCAGTTCCGCCACTCGCCCTCTCAACGTGAGAATGCTCTCCACTGGTGCCCAGGGCAAGTCTCCTCTCCAACACTGGCTGAATTTTTCATTATCGGCTACCCTTCTCTGACAGAACCTTGTGGGAAGGAAGCCGATGATTTCGATAAAGATAAACTATTCCAGGTCCGTCCTGGCTTTGCTGGCCGCCTCGATCCTCTCCGGTTGTGGGGCTGGTGGAGCTGGAATGTTTCGGGTTCGTGCTGAAAACTGGCAACCGGAGCCGGGCGGATCGATCCAGGCGTCTCAACTGGAAGATGCGATTGATCTGGAGAATGTCCTCGGACTGGGTGGCGAGGACACCTACTGGGTTTATGGCATCGAGGCAGATCTGGGAGTGGGAACCTTCGAGGTGACCAACATCGATTACTCAGCGGTTGGATCTTCGACCCTGGCGAATCCGATAGATTTCTCCGGTGAGACTTTTGAAAATACATTGGAGAGTGATTTCCAGGCTGCCATCTCCACCTATCGCAGTAAAGGATCACTACTGGGAGTCGGACCAGTGATGCTCAAGTACATCTGGGGATTCGATCATCTGGTACTCGATACGACCCTTACCGGAGAATCCGGTGGAGTCTCTGTGTCTGCCTCAGAAACCATCGATGAGTGGGTTCCTTCGGTCGGAATAGGAGCTCGTTTTTCAACACCGATCGGCAACAACTGGAGCTTCGAGATCGATGGTGAGCTGGCCGGATTATGGATCAGCTACGGGGATATCGATGGAACTTATGAAGGTATGACGGTTCAAGCAGGGATCCGCCAAGGCTCTGGAATGTTGATCGGTGTGGGACATCGTTCGCTGGTCATCGACGTTGCCGATGACGGTTCCGGCAGTAGCGCTGATGTTGATCTCGGTGGAAGTTACGCATTTCTGGAGTGGGCGTTCTGATCGGTTTTTCTCTGTAGAGCTGATTTTCAGGCGCCAGGACAAGGTCAAGACAGTAAAAAAAGAGGGGTAGTGCCGTTCGGCACTACCCCTCTTTTTTATTACTGAAAGGGCTTCTTCCGATCAGGGGCAGCCTGCATAGGAGTTGCACTCAAGAGCATCTGCTGTCGGATCTGGGCCACAGGTACTGCTTCCGGGGGCTGGCATGGCAGGGCCAGATCCAAACAGGAAGCTGAGAGTGTAGATGGCGTCGCTGATATCAAAGGCACCGTCGTCGTTGGCGTCATTGGAATCGCTACATGTTGGAGGACCGGTACCGCCGAACAAGATGCCCAGAGTGAAGACCGCATCACCGATATCGATACTACCGTCGGCATTACCGTCTCCACGACGGAAGTCTGATCCGGCACAGGCATCGAGGATTCCATCGTTATTAGTGTCTCCACCGCCGACGAGAATCTGAATCAAGTCCCATGAGCCATCATTGTCACAGTCTTCTGGTACATCGAGGTAGGCCAGTTGCAACCCGGCCAGATCATCGGCGTCGACGTCGCCATCTTGATCGAGATCACTGACGGCACAGGGGTCATC
>JBBWWC010000299.1:0-3917 GCA_050256555.1 Planctomycetota bacterium
AAGCCGCCAAAGACCACTGAGTGCGCTGCGCCTATGCGGGCACAAGCAAGCATTGCTACGATGATCTCTGGAACCATTCCCATGTAGATGGCAACGACGTCGCCCTTGCCCACTCCCAGTTCCTTGAGTGCATTGGAAGCGCGACAAACTTCCGATAGGAGTTCCGCATAGGTCAGGCTCTTTGCATCGCCAGGTTCTCCTTCCCAGTGGAAGGCGATCCGATCAGGTGTCGTTTCGACATGTCGGTCAAGACAGGACTCGGTGACGTTGAGTTTTCCGCCGACAAACCAGCGATAAAAAGGCGCTTCGCTGTCATCGAGGACCTGTTCCCATGAGCTTTTCCAGCGCAGTTTTTGCGCTTCTGAGACCCAGAATGCCTGGGGGTCCTGAGCTGCGGTTGCATAAATCTCTGGCTGAGCATTGGCATGGAGAGCGAGATTTTTTGGTGGTGGAAAAGAACGGCCCTCCTGGAAGAGGTTTTCAATGGTCTCTGACATTCGTATTTCCCTCCTTGGGCCATTTTGAGGCCGATAGCCGAGGATAGCGGCCTGACACCTTTAGATCGAGGGGGTTCGTGACCGACCGGCAAGATCCTGTTAACATGGCGCACAGTAGTTTTTACCCGTTTCCAGTCCTTCTGATATTGAGAGAGAGGCCCCGATGGGTCGCGTCCTGAGACGCGTCTGGCCCGCCATCGTCCTCTTCTGGATGGCATGCCCGATATTTCTTTCGACGCCTTGCTTGGCCGTCGGAGCTGATTATGTGCCCTCTGCCGCCGTGCTGGCTGGCAAGGAGTTTATCCGTGGGGGAACTGCCGAGGGTGTTTTTGTCCCTTCGGGCGGCTGGAAACCTGAAGGCGATGTTTTTGTCGGACAAGGTCGAGACAAGATCGCTTTGGCCGATCATCTGATCGGTGAGGGTAATTTCGATATCGAAGTTAAACTCACGATGCACAAGGTGGGGTCCAATTACGCAGCGATTCAAATCGGCAAGGGTCGTGTGGTTCTGGGCGGCGATGGATCTCAGCTTATATTTCGGGGCCTGCCCAAGAATGATCACAGAGTAGAGATCGGTCCTCTTTCAAAATTTGTTGAGAAGGACAAACCTTTCCAGGTCAGGATTCGTCGTCGTAATGACAAGGTATTCTTGTTCATGAATGGTAAGCGGGTTCATGTCGAGTCGGGGATCGGCGGGAGCCTGGGGGAGATCGGCATCATTGCTGGAGACGGTCCCGTGGACGTCCATTTTTTCCGTGCCAATGGGAATCTGAGCTCGACTGGCCGTAAGCTACGAATTAATCGAGAAGCTCTCAAAACTCTTGAGCGCGATGAGAGACTCACGCGCAGTATTGAGGGTGGTATCGATTTCATTCTTGATCAGGCCCATGCCAATCCGGCGGGGGTCATCGACTCACACCTGGATGCGATTCCAGGGGCACGTGCGCTGGAAGCCTATGCCTTGATTGTGGCTGGAATTGATACTCTGCATCCGGTGGTCAGAAGTCATCTCGAGGCTTGTGCGGTGGCGATGCCGAAGCAGCGTCGTATCTACGATGTGTCCTGCTGGGTTTTCGCCCTGGATGCGGCCATCACACAAGCTGAGCAAGATGCTTTGTTGATCGAGCCTGAACTGGATGACAGTCAGCTGCTGCGTGTCGCCAGAAAACATCGAAAAAATCTTGAAGTGGCAGCGAAGATCATCCTCGAAGCCCAGAATTCAACCGGCGGTTGGCGGTACTTACATAGCGCCACCGATGCAGATCTTTCGGTGACCCAGTTCGCCTCCCTGGCTGTGGGTGTGTTTGCCAGGCGTGATCTTCCGATTCCGGAAGATTGTTGGGAAGGGATGATCAATTACGCTCTTTCAGTCCAGATGGTGGATGGCGAAGAGGCCACTCCTTCGATCGTTCTCGAACCGGAACGTGAAAGTCAGGATTCTGCAGATTCTCGCGGCGGAACAAGGGTTTCAGAAGAAATTCTCAATGAACCACGCCCTCTCAGTGCTGCGGAAATGCAAACCGCCAAGAAGCGTCCTTATCACTATGCCGACAAGAATCCCAAATCCGGTAGCTGGAACATGTCTTGCGCAGGAGTTTCATCGCTTCTGATCGCCTACCATTTTGGAAAAGAAACCATCTCCGCAGAGTTACGACAAAAAGTACGTGCTTCACTTCGTGACGGGGTTGCCTGGATCGAATCGGAGTGGCAACCACATCACAATTTTTATGGGATGTACAGCCTTGAAAAGGTCGGAGACCTCGGTGAGATCCGCTCCTTCGGTGAGCACGACTGGTATCTGGAGATGAGCAATTATCTGCTGGATCGTCAGCAGAATGAAGGTTCCTGGGGCCCGGGCGAAAACAGTTATCACGGCGAGTCCGATCGCCTCAATACTTCATTTGCCTTGCTGATCTTGAAGCGAGCTAGCGCTCTTTTGACCCGTGGTCCCAGAGATGTTGTGATTTTTACCGGTGGAGGCCAATCCGGGGCGGATGACGATAGTGATGACTGGGTGGTCTTGCCGCGAACAGGAAATGGTATTCATCTTCCCAGCTTGGTACGGCAATTACGTTTACGTCCGCATCCAAAATTGTTGGGGTTGCTGGAAGAAGCGATCGAGTCGCTTCCTCCATGGAAACGACCGACCGTGGTTCCTTACCTGGCGCTGGTACGTGAACGTGCGATCAGTCGAGGGGTCAGGAAAGTTCTCGAGCGCTGCGAAGAGCAGGTTCGACCTCGGGGATTTTCTGATTCGGATGAGATGGAGGGGTGGTATCGAACCTGGCGCCGAGCGCGTGAAATAGGAGAAGACCATCTTCCCGAAGCGGCCGATGAATTGATCAATATCGCTCGAGCAGCTGCGGCAGATCCGGTCTTGCGAGAAACCGCACTTCGAGCCGCTCTTCAGCTCGGGATTCAGAAATCTGCTCGTTTGATGGTCGAAGATCTGTCATCGGAACACAGAGATTTGAGGGTTCTGGGTTACCAGGGAATTCGATCTTTGTTTCCCGATTCGCCGCCGGAGTTTGACCCCGATGGGCAAGATTCGGAACGAGTTGCGCAGATTCAGGCGATCCAGGGCTGGGTCGAAAGCCGTCTTTAACCACCGTCCAGTGGGCTGTATCGACGTGCTCACGACTTCTAGGCGGATTTCAGGTGTCGCGCCGTTTTCGATGAATCTACCCGCTTTCGGCTCAAAATGAGTTCTCTGTCAGTTCTGGATCGGTTTCGATAGCCCGGAAATCGGGCCATTTCCTTTCGAGATTCTTCGCTTTGAATCGAAGGATGTTTCCAGAGTGACTCGATGCGCAGTTTCTTGCCAGTTACCATCTCACATCGTTGAGTGATGTTCCCCTCAGACCTCCATGTGGAGGGGGGAGAACAGATCCAGGGGAGTCAGGAAAGGGGCCGACATGCCCACCCAGGAGACCCGACAGGGAATCGAATACCGTGTTAAAGATTTAGCTCTGGCCAATTTCGGTCGCCAGGAAATCCTCCTCGCAGAGGAAGAGATGCCGGGCTTGATGGCATTGCGTGCAGAGTACAAGGGACAGAATCCGCTCGCAGGAGCGAGAATTTCCGGATCTCTTCATATGACGATTCAGACTGCAGTTCTCATCGAGACGCTGGTCGATCTCGGAGCCGAGGTTCGTTGGGCTTCGTGCAACATCTTTTCGACCCAGGATCATGCTGCAGCTGCAGTCGTGGTTGGTCCGGAAGGAACGATTGAGGAGCCGAGCGGTGTTCCAGTGTTTGCCTGGATGGGAGAAAACCTTCAGGAGTACTGGGAATGTACCGTCGCCGCAATGAGCTGGCCCGATGGTCCACCAAATATGATTCTTGATGATGGTGGAGATGCCACGATGCTGGTTCTCAAAGGACGCGAGTTTGAAAACTCAGGAATCGTTCCTGAGTTTG
>JBBWWC010000300.1:0-2958 GCA_050256555.1 Planctomycetota bacterium
GCTGGCAGAAACACAGTTTCTTTCACAGGAATCAGATCCGCCTCGACATGGAACACTACTCCATGAGCTAACTCATCACTTCACGGCAGATCAACCAGGTCTTCAATCGCGCTGGTGGCTTACCGAGGCTTTCGCCTGCTATTTCGAGACTGCATTTCCCGCCCCCGATGGTCGATTCATACTTCCGCCCCTGCATATCGAAAATTACCGCAGCTCCAGGGCCAAGCTGCGAGAAATTGGCCAGCAGAAGTTTTCAAAACTTATCGAGCAGATAGTCGCAGCCAACTGGTTAGAGTTTTACCGTAATGATGGTGATGCACCGCTCAGATATGCCATCTCCTGGTCGATCCTGTGGACACTTCAGCAGCAGATGAGCGGAGAACTAGAAGATCGACTGCTGCAGGTCGCCCAGCTGGACAACCAGGAGATTCTGGACCGTATCGAGAGCGTCATTCAAGCGATCACACCCCCCATTTCAAGCCAGCTACGTGATCACGTCTCAAGCGAACCTTACCGACGCTGGTCGGTCGAAAACTGGCTCAACGGAAATCGAATCGATGGCCCACTGATCCTCTCGGCCATCGAAAAAGAACTGCTCGAAGATGAGGGGAAAATATGGGGCTGGCCTTGTGTTGCACGAACGATTTTTCGCTGGGGATCCGGGCTCGATAGAGCCACTCGCCTGGAATGGCAAAACAAGGTCGAACGACAATTACGTGAAGGCCCTCTGGCGGTCCGCCTGGCCATCTGCCAGGTGCTGACGGGATATCGACGCAGTGGAGCCCTGATTCCGGTACTGGTCGATCTCCTCGATTCCTCCGACGGCCCCTTACGAGCGGCAGCGGCCACTGCTCTCTCACGTGCATCCAATCACCCCACGATCGTTAATCCTGTTTTCTGGATTCGTGGTTCGGCGGCGGATCGTCAGCAAGAGATTGAAAACTGGAGACGCTGGCTCGATTCACCCTGATATCGAGCCAGATCGACGGCTACCATTCACTTCTCAAGCTCCTCACGCCTTGACCCCATCCAGACTGGAGCGGATGCTACCGATCGATAGGAGTTGACGTGAAAACTGAAGTCTTACTCTTTGCTTCCCTCAAGGATCTGGCACGAGCGGATCGCATTTCCGTCGAACTCGCCGATCACGCATGCGTCAGTGATCTTCTGGCTTCGATCTCAAGTCAACATCCGATCCTCGAAGAGCGCCTCTCTCTGACCCGAGTGGCCATCGATGATCGCTTTGCTGCGCCGGAAGACCTGATCCCACCAGGAGCAGAGATCGCCCTGATTCCTCCGGTGAGTGGCGGGTAGAAATGAGCCAGGAACTGCAACAGTTTCACGCACAACTGGTCAAGACCACCATCGATATCGAAAAACACACGACATGGCTTGGGGATCCCAGCTGCGGTGCGGTTCTGGTCTTCTGTGGAAATGTACGACAACAGAATCGAGACCAAATCGTCACAAAAATCGACTACCAGGCTTACGAAACGATGGCTCTCTCCGAGTTGACTGCAGTGGCTCGCTCTCTGGTCGAAGCAGGTGCAACAAAAGCACTGGCGGTCCATCGCCTCGGCCTCCTGGAGGTCGGCGAAACCAGCATCCTTCTCGGAGTTTCATTACCGCATCGAAAAGAAGGATTCCGACTGCTCGAAAAAGGCATGGAGCAAATCAAGCAGATGGTTCCGATCTGGAAACACGAACACTACCAGGCTGGAAACCCACGCTGGATCGAAGGATCCTGAAGCTACCTAAAGCGGATAACTTCTTTTCTGAGCCCCCGTATAAATCTGCCGTGGACGATGGATCCGGTCATCCGGATCACTTCGCATCTCCAGCCAGTGTGCAATCCAACCCGGCAATCTTCCCAACGCAAACATCACAGTGAACATGTCGGTTGGGATTCCGATCGCGCGATACATGATTCCCGAGTAAAAATCGACGTTTGGATACAAGTTCCTGTCGATGAAGTAGGAATCATTCAGTGCCGCCTCTTCAAGACGACGGGCGATTTCCAGCAAGGGATCCTGCACACCCAGATGATCGAGGAGTCGATCGCAGGCTTCTTTGATGATCTTGGCACGCGGGTCATAGTTCTTATACACCCGATGCCCGAATCCCATCAGACGCGCCGTCGAATTCTTGTCCTTGACCATATCCACAAATTTATCAACCTCTTGGCCGCTCTGGTGAATCATATCGAGCTGCTCAAGCACCGCTTGATTTGCTCCGCCATGGCGCGATCCCCACAAGGCCGTAATCCCTGCCGAAATGCAGGCATACAGGTTCGTCTGGGCACTGCCGACCATTCGTACTGTTGCGGTGGAACAGTTCTGCTCGTGATCCGCATGCAAAATGAGCAGCAAGTTCAAGGCTCTCTCGACCTCAGGGTCGACGTGATACGGCTCCGCTGGAACACGGAACATCATATGAAGGAAATTTCCGCAATAAGAGAGTGAATTGTCGGGGTAAATGAAAGGCTGCCCGATCGACTTCTTGAAGGAGAAGGAGGCAATCGTTCGTACTTTCGAAAGAAGTCGACAGACCGTCAAATCGATGTCGTCATCGTTCTCTGGATCATCACCTTCGGTATAGAAGGTCGAAAGTCCCAAAACCATCGCAGAAAGGATTGCCATCGGATGCGCCGAAGATGGGAAGCCTTCATAAAAATGACGCATGTCTTCATGAATCATCGAATGTCTGCGAAGGCCTTGGCGGAACTTTTCGTATTTCTCAGGATCGGGCAATTCGCCATAAATCAGCAGGTAGGCGGTCTCAACAAAATTGGAGTTCTCCGCCAGTTCCTCGATGGGATAACCGCGATAGCGAAGAATTCCATCTTCTCCATCGATGAAACAGACCGAACTGCGAGTCATCCCGGTATTGACGTAACCAGGATCCAGAGTGATGTGACCACTCTCTTTGCGAAGGTGACGGATATCGATCGCCTTCTCA
>JBBWWC010000301.1:0-1804 GCA_050256555.1 Planctomycetota bacterium
CAGATCAAGGAAGCCTCATGAAAATCCACTTCACTGGACTACTACTGCTTTCGATTTTCATTGGAACAATGCTCCCGGTCACAAATCTGCCTGGACAGAATCCCACTGTCGACAGTGAGAACTCGGATGATGTCACCGTACCCGCTCCCACTGCTGAAAAAGTGCTGAATGAGGTCGAGGACATTATTGTTCAAGGTCTCGATCGCCTGCCATGGTCAAAAGAGATCCTCCAGCAAGTAGCGCAATGGCCACTTCAACATGCAGGCAGGATAAAGCCGTTCGACACCTACGCAGGCTTCAACATGCTCAAGATTCATGGCAAAAGAAGCCTACGGCTCGATGACGAAAAACTTGGGCCGATCGCCTGGGCTCTCGATTGCATGCTGTATCCCCAGCTCGCTCAGGATTACCCATGCATCCTGGTTACCAATGCCGAAGTATTAACCTCTATCGGTTTTGATATTACCGATCGAAAACGCAGAGATCGTTGGAGCTACAACGATCTCAAACCATCGTTTGATCCGCTCTTTCGTAATGCTCAGCAAGTCTTTGAAACGAAAAAGGAGGCCAAGGACTGGACGCTCATCGAAAGGCAGACCGTCCAACTAGCCCAGAACATTCGTGCACTGGAAGATTTCTTTCACGCATTCGATACAGCGCGCTACGTCTTTCCATTGAACTCCATTGACGAATTAACGGAGATTTTTGGTGATTCACCGGGCCCTGGATTTTCAGCAGTACTGACCGGCCTCGAAGGCCTTGAAGCCCTGGCCAGCCGTGAAAACCTTCTCGCTTTACCGACCGATCGTCAAACCGTAGTGATCAACGGATTGCAACAGTTGCAATCAGCGTTACTTCAAAACATGCAGATAGGTGACAGGGGAATCGCCTGGTTTCCACCGGAACAAGTTCAAGAAACAACTGAAAATATTCCCGTAGTCTGGACCACTGGGAGCGGAGTATTCGATCTTGCTCTGGCCAGTCAACCGGCGGAAAAAAGGATTCTGGCTCTCGCTGCGATGGAACAGTTACCGGCGGTCCTCGATGACAGAGCGCTCTTCTTGCAGAAATCCCAGGAAATACACACCCTGCTTTCCGATCTTGCGACTCTTCACGGACAGTACAATCACATCGCCATGGAAGTTTCTTTCTATCGAATGGATTACTTCTACCGGGCGTTGATCTGTTTCATCTTCGCATTCTTGCTTGCCTGTCTCGGCTGGTTGAAACCTGAAACAAAACTCCCGACAAAAGGAACCTGGCTAGCAAGCCTGCTCGGCACTGGCCTGCTGGTCACAGGAATCGTACTTCGCTGCATCATCCAGGGACGCCCACCGGTAACGACCCTCTACGAAACGATTCTGTTCATCACTGCTTGCTGCGTCATCACAGCCCTTGTCATGGAAAAATATGACAGACGCAAAATTTCTCTGACGACAGCAACGGTACTTGGCACCCTGGGTTGCTTCCTTTCAATGCGTTACGAGCTGAAAGAAGCGGTCTCTGCCGGAGATACGATGCCGAGCCTGGTTGCCGTTCTCGACACCAACTTCTGGCTTTCAACCCATGTCACCTCCGTCACTCTCGGGTACTCAGCAGGATTGCTTGCAGCGGCGATTTCTCACGTCTGGCTCATCGGAAAACTTTTCGGTATCCGGAAAAACGATAAAGATTTCTACCGCAGCATCACACGAATGGTTTATGGCACGATCTGCTTCGGTCTCTTCTTTAGCATCGTCGGTACCATCCTTGGTGGAATCTGGGCCAACTACTCCTGGGGTCGCTTCTGGGGCTGGGACCCAAA
>JBBWWC010000302.1:0-2704 GCA_050256555.1 Planctomycetota bacterium
GGCTGCAGCATTACCAGAATGAAAAACCATCGCCCGCAAGCGTCTCCTGAGTCGAATTCGACTCAGCAACTTTTTGACGTGACTTGTTTTTATCGCCATGGAAGCCTCATCTTGATCCACGAACTCGTACAATTTGTTAGCGGATCCCTGTATCTAGTAGATCCGCCTTCAAACCGAAGCCGGACACCTGACACCCGTTACCTGACACCCGTTACCTGACATAAACCCCATCTTACGTCCTTATCGAAGTCTGTTCAAATCACACTCTTAGAAGCTCAAGGAAAGGCCTGTCGGCCCATTCATGTGGACGTAGGTGGCATCCAGGACTCAAGATCAACACCCAGAGCATCGGCCACTCTGTTGATGTGATGGAAGAAACCGATCACATGGACCAGCTCAAGAATCGTCGGGTCATCGAACCCGACTCCCTTCAGTTGCCCGATATCGTCGTCGTTCATCTGAGCAGGGTGTCGCGACAATTTTTCGGTAAAAGCAGCGATCACTTGTAGTCGATCATCCAGAGCTGCGGTCCCCGACCGGGCCGCCTCGACGAGATGCTTGCTGTCCGGCTGGGACTCAAGATCTCGCAGATGAGATTCGATTCAGTAATGACAGTCATTGTGCTGACTGGTCAGGACCGCAACCCACTCCCGTTCGGCGCGAGACAATCCCGAGGAGTGGTGCATCAACTGTACATAGAAATCGAGGAACTTCTCCAGAAGATCAGGCCTTGGAGACATCACCTTGAGGATCTGTGCAACATCACCTGCTCGAGATCTGGAATCTGCATAAACACGGGACAGAATCTCACTATCATCCTGATCCTCGGTGACGTGATCAATCCGGGCCAAGGGAACTCCTCTTCAATCTGTCGGGGGAGTCGCTTTCCTGGCCAACATTCGGTCGGCCAGAACCAACGCCATCATCGCCTCAACGATGGGAACGGCGCGTGGAACGACACACGGATCGTGACGACCTTTGCCTTCAAAAACCACAGCTTCGCCCGCTGTGTTGATGGTCTCTTGCGAGGTCCCGATGGTCGAGGTTGGCTTGAAACCGACTCGGGCCCAGACCGGTGCACCACTGGTAATCCCACCCTGCAATCCGCCGGAGCGATTGGTTTCCTGTCGCATACCACCGCTTCCGTCAGGAACCATCGGATCGTTATTCTGACTTCCAGTTCTCGAAGTGGCAGCGATACCATCCCCGAGCTCCATCGCCATCGCCGCCGGGATGGAAAGCAGTGCCGCACCCAGCAAGGATTTCACCTTGGCGAAAACTGGATCACCCCAACCAGCCGGAACCCCTCGCGCCACCACTGCCACCCAACCACCGAGACTATCGCCCGCTTCTCGAGCACTCTCGATCTGTTCGATGATGGCCGCAGAACCTGCGGCATCAGGACAACGTACTGCTGAATCTTCGACCTGTTGTGCTGTTACTAATGCTGGATTCATCTCGGTACGAATCGAACCGATCGCATCGACCCATCCAACAATCTCGATTCCACATTCAGCGGCAAGCATCGCCCGAGCCACCGAACCGGCAGCCACCCGGGCAGCTGTTTCTCTTGCGCTGGCCCGCCCCCCGCCACGTGGATCACGAAAACCATAGCGAGCCTCGGTCGTAAAGTCGGCATGACCAGGCCGATACAGAGTTGCCAGTGAATCGTAATCTTCAGAGCGTGCATCTACCGATTCGATCCAGATCGCCAGCGGCGAGCCGAGCGTTTTTCCATCGTGGAGGCCCGACTGAATTTGCGGCGTATCCGGCTCCTTTCGCGCTGAAGCGAGAGCTCCTCCCGGCCTCCGGCGGGCCAGATCGTGGGCGATCTCCTCGATCGAAACCGGGATCCCGGCAGGAAGCCCATCGATCACGACGCCGATTCCTGGGCCATGGGACTCGCCCCAGGTAGTAATCCGGAGGTACTCTCCGAAAGTATTGCTCATGCAAGGAATGTAGTGATTCCACAGCCAGATGCCAGCATCCTGACCAGCGGGAATCACAGGAGGTTCGGCAGATGGCTCAAAAAATCACCTCAGCCCTCAGGGACTGGTTTCGCCGATCGGACCAGGAACTCCCCTGGCGTGGCATTGGTGACCCCTATGCCATCTGGCTCTCGGAGGTGATGTTACAACAAACCAGAATCGCCACGGTGATTCCTTACTGGACACGATTCATCGAAAACTATCCCGATCCACGCTCTCTCGCTGCGGCTCCGCAAGATGCGGTTCTCGAAATGTGGGCGGGTCTCGGCTATTACTCTCGTGGAAAAAATCTTCATGCCGCAGCGAAGATGATCACGCAGGAACACGGGGGTCAGTTTCCTCGCGATCCTCAACAGGTTCGTAAACTCCCCGGAATCGGCGAATACACCACGGCAGCCATCTGCAGCATTGCATTCAATGAACCACTTGCCGTGATTGACGGAAATGTGGAGCGAGTGCTGTGTCGCTATCACAAGATCGATGGTGACCCTCGCAAAGGAGATGCTCGTCTACGATTGCGAAAAGCTGCCGACGAAGCTCTCGATCAAAAAAATCCTGGTGATCACAACCAGGCAATGATGGATCTCGGTCGCACGATTTGCACCCCGCGCTCACCCCACTGCCACGATTGCCCACTCTCCAGCAACTGTCGCGCAAGAGCTACCAAGGACCCGACGCAATGGCCACATCGGCGACCAAACCGACCGACCGAGGAA
>JBBWWC010000303.1:0-3314 GCA_050256555.1 Planctomycetota bacterium
CGCGGCGAGCTTTCCCAGGTCGTTGACCAGACCAATCCGTTGTCGCAGTTGACCCATGAGCGTCGTTTGAGTGCTCTTGGTCCTGGTGGATTGAACAGAAAGCGTGCTGGGTTCGAGGTCCGGGATGTGCACATTTCGCACTATGGTCGTATTTGTCCCATCGAAACTCCCGAGGGTACGAATATCGGACTGATTTCAAGCCTGAGTGTGTTTGCGACGATTGATGAATATGGATTCCTGATCACTCCTTACTTCGAAGTGAGCAAGGGCAAGTCAAAGATTGATGCTTCTTCGATTCGGTTCTTGCGAGCCGATGAAGAAGAGAACCTCTACCTGACACCGGCGGACTCTCCAGTCGATGAGAAAGGTAATCTGCTCGGTGATCTGGTGCTGGCTCGTTACAACGGTGAATTCATCATGGTGGAGCCCGATAAGATTCAATTGATGGACGTTTCTTCCAAGCAGTTGATCGGGGTGTCAGCATCTTTGATCCCGTTCCTCGAGCATGACGACGCAAACCGGGCGCTGATGGGCTCGAACATGATGCGTCAGGCCGTGCCATTGTTGCAGACAGATCCGCCGCTGGTAGGAACCGGCATGGAGGAGCATGTCTCGAAGTATTCCGGCATGGTCTTGCGGTCTCCGGCGAGCGGAAAAATCACTTCGGTGGACTCGACTCATGTCGAGGTCGATGGCGATCGAATCGAGCTAGCCAAGTATCGTGGTCTTAATGAAAGAACCTGTCAGAATCAGCGCCCCTGTGTGAGTCTTGGAGACGAGGTTCAAGAGGGGGATGTGATTGCCGATGGTGCGGCGACGCAGGATGGTGTTCTGTCTCTGGGTCGAAACATCCTCGTCGCGTTCATGTCGTGGGATGGCTACAACTTTGAGGATGCCATCATCGTTAGCGAGCAGCTGGTTCGTGACGATGTATACACGTCCGTGCACATCGATGAGTTCGAGATCGAGGTTCGTGAAACGAAACTGGGGCGAGAAGAATTTACCCGAGACATACCGAACGTTTCCGAGCGTGTTCTTGCGAAACTCGATGAGGAGGGGATCGTCAAGACCGGAACTCGTGTCAGTCAGGGAGATATCCTGGTCGGCAAGGTTGTTCCTAAATCCAAAAGTGAGCTTTCTCCGGAAGAAAAACTGCTTCATGCCATCTTCGGCCGTGCGGGTGAAGACGTGAAGAACGAATCTCTCACTGTTTCTTCGGGTATTGAAGGCGTGGTGATCGGTTCGAAGAAGTTCTCGCGTCGTAGCGAGCATTCACCTGAGGAGCGTCGTGCGATCAAGGCGAAAGTAGAGGAGATCGATTCGCGTACACATGAAGAAATCATGGTTGCGATCGACACCTTGCTGGAGGAACTAAGAGCAGCGCTGGGGTCGACGCCGCGGAATCCGGTCACTGGCCGCGTTTTCAAGGCGGAAGAACTTTATGAGAGTAAGAGTGTCCACTCCATCAAGATCGCAATGTCTCCGGAGCTTTTCCTCGGTTCATCCGAGAAGAAGAACTCCGAAGTGAAGGCGTCGTTGCTGAAGCATTTGCAGCGGATGGAAGAGCTGGAGGACATCAAGAACCGAGAAGTGAATCGACTCACCCGTGGTGACGAACTGTCGCCTGGAGTCATTGAGATGGTCAAGGTTTATGTGGCGACGAAGCGAAATCTGTCGGTCGGCGACAAGATGGCCGGTCGCCATGGTAACAAGGGAGTCATCTCCCGGATCTTGCCGCTAGAGGACTTACCTTTCGTCGAAGATGGGACCACGGTCGAGGTGATCTTGAATCCCCTGGGTGTGCCCTCTCGAATGAACCTGGGTCAGATTCTCGAAACGCAGCTGGGCTGGGCGGCAGACAAGCTCGGTTATCGTGCGGTGACCCCCGTCTTCGATGGGGCAAAAGAGGACGAGATTCGCAACGAGATGGTGAAAGCAGGGATTCCGAGCGACGGAAAAACTGTGCTTTACGATGGCCGAACCGGAGAACCTCTTGAGCAGAAGGTTACTGTTGGCCGGATGTATCTTTTGAAACTTCATCACCTTGTCGATGACAAGATTCATGCGCGTGCTACAGGACCATATTCTCTGATCACCCAGCAGCCTCTCGGCGGTAAGGCGAGATTTGGTGGGCAGCGATTTGGAGAGATGGAAGTCTGGGCACTCGAGGCCTATGGTGCTGCGCATATATTGCAAGAGTTGTTGACTGCAAAGTCTGACGATGTCGATGGTAGAGCCAAGATCTATGAGTCGATGGTGAAAGGGGAGAATAGCCTTCAGGCTGGAACTCCTGTTTCTTTCGATGTGTTGACGAATGAGATCAAAGGTCTCGGTTTGAACCTCGAACTGGAAAAGAAGTGATCCAATGATTGAGCCTGTCTACGATAAGGTGAACGACTACGGCGCTGTAAACATCCGCCTAGCATCACCCACGGACATCCTCTCCTGGTCACAGGGTGAGGTTCGTAAGCCAGAGACCATCAACTATCGGACCTACCGTCCAGAGAAAGATGGCCTCTTTTGTGAACGTATTTTCGGTCCCGAGAGGGATTGGGAATGCGCCTGTGGTAAGTACAAAGGAATCAAGCATAAGGGCATCATTTGCGATCGCTGTGGTGTGAAGGTGGCTCATTCTCGCGTTCGTCGTGAGCGTATGGGACACATCAACCTGGCCGCTCCGATTGTCCATATCTGGTTCTTCAAGGCGATGCCTTCGCGTCTGGGCAATCTGCTCGATATGAAGACAACGCATCTCGAACGAGTGATCTACTACCAGGATTACCTGGTGATTGATCCCGGCGACACTCCGCTCAAGGAAAAAGGTCTTCTCAGTGAAGAGGAGTACCGATTTGCCCGTGAGAAGTATGGCGACGAGTTCGAGGCTGACATGGGTGCCGATGCGATCCGAACGATGATCAATCGTTTGGAGTTGCCCTCACTTTTTGAAGAGTTGAAGGAAGAGTACGAGAACACCCGCTCCAAGCAGAAACGAGCGAGTCTGATTCGCCGACTCAAGATTATCAGGACCGTGATTAACTCCGGAAACAAGGCGGAGTGGATGATCCTGGAAGCCGTTCCGGTGATTCCGCCCGATCTCCGTCCGTTGGTTTTGCTAGAGAGTGGTAACTTTGCCACCAGTGATTTGAACGATCTGTATCGCCGCTTGATCAACCGCAACAATCGTTTGAAGAAGTTGCTCGATCTTAATGCCCCTGAGGTGATCATTCGTAATGAGAAGCGGATGCTTCAGCAGTCGGTGGATGTCCTGTTCGATAACAACCGCTGCAAGCGACCTGTTTTGGGATCTTCCAATC
>JBBWWC010000304.1:0-12124 GCA_050256555.1 Planctomycetota bacterium
GATCACATCATCACACCCAGCGAAGAAGGCCCCCAGCAAGCCATCGGCCTGGCCATGGCTGCTGCTGGAGCCAGTCCCACTGAGATCTCGACCTGGGACTTGCACTGCACCGCCACACCAGGTGACTACCTCGAGGTCGAAAATACCCGCAGACTGTTGCCAGAATCAGTTCTGATGACAGCACGCAAAGGAACCTTCGGACACGGGATGGGAACCTGTGGAGGTTGGGAATTGACGGCTCAGATGTTCGCCAGCGAGAAGAACTCGGTCCCCCCCACAGCACTATCGAAAGAAGAACTGAATCCGGAGATCGCTCGGGTTCATGACCACTTTGTCGGAGATCGTTCCGTACCGTTAGTCGATGGATTCGCCGGGAAATTGTCGATGGGCGTCGGTGGTATCAATGCTTGTATTATTTCTCGGCCCTGGAAAGACGAAGATCTCACCTCCGCTGATTCCTGATGGCGGCCGATCGGATCCGATCAATTCCAACCCTTATAAGCAATCGAACACTGGCCGAGCCAGGTTCTGACCGACTCTACATGATCTCCCTGCAGTTCGATGGTGTGCTTTTTACTGGTTCCACCGGTCGCACAACGCTTCTTCAGATCACGCAGTAATCGCTTCACATCTGAAATTTCAAGCGGGATTTCCGCAACCACAGTCACCGTCTTGCCACGCCGCTTCTCGATCCTGATCCGCGCCGGACCCTCTGGGCTCGCCACCTGGCAGCGACAATCCGTCGTCAGCGATCCACATACGGAACATAGGTTTTCATTTCCTGAACTCCAGACAACTTTTCCGGCCATCGGATCTTCTCCCATCGGACGACTCCGCTGAAACACCACCAATGAACCGGTATCTCGGTTCAGCCGTTGCGGGGCGGTACTTTTATCACCTGGGAATTTTATCTCCCGGTACTTTTGTCTCCTGGCAGATTTCTTCTGTCGAGATGATTTCCAGAAATCAGTACCCAATTCCCCCCCCGATTGCGGAAACAGCTCTTCCAGTGGCTCTCTTAGCCTTCCCCGCCATGACCCTTTGGGGTATCCTGACCTCTTCGTGGAAATCCCGTCCAATGGGATTCTTTCACTAAACCAATGACCCATACCCGGAGGCTTTTGATCCTCCGCAGCAAGGAGTCTCTTGATGTCGACGATTTTTCTGACGGCTCTTCTGGCATTTTCGCCTCTCACCATCGATGACGTGCCTGAACCCGCCCCCGCAGAGGCGGGACTTCCCTGGGTGATGGACATTGGCGTTGCACAGGAGATGGCTCGTAAAGAGGGCAAGGATATCCTCATCAACTTCACTGGAAGTGATTGGTGCGGCTGGTGTAAACGTCTCGAAGGAGAGGTCTTCAGCCTGCCCGGTTTCCATGAAACTGCCGGGAAACAATACATCTATCTCTACCTCGATTTCCCGCGCAGCGATGAAGCCAAGGCCAAGGTCATCGATGAGGCGCTCAACGCAGCAAAACGTGACCAGATGAAGGTGGACGGATTCCCGACCATCATTCTTGCTGACAGCGAATTCCGTCCCTATGCCCGGACCGGGTACCAACCAGGTGGCCCAGAAAAGTATCTTGAGCACATCGGAGAACTGCGGACCAAGGGCGAAAAGGTCAAAGCTTTGATCGCAGCAGACAGCGACGAGAAGATTGCCGAATTGCTCCCTGAAGCCTTCGCAGTGATGACCGAGCAAAACCTGTTTGGACATCCGGACTTCGAAAAGTACCTCGGCATTGCTGAGAAATCGGACGATCCAGAACTGGTCAAGCAGGTCACACAACTTCGCGCCACCATGAAACTGCAGGAACTTCTCAATACTGAGGAGCCCGATTTCACTGCGCTCACTTCATTCTTGCAGAAAAACGCTGAAATGCAGGGACCCGATGTTCTCAATGCGCTCTGGTTCTGCAGTCAGTGGTTGACTGAAAACGATCGTAAAGAAGACGCCAAAACCTTCCTCCAGCGGATGCTTGCTGACCCCCTGGTCCAGGAAAATGAGCGTGGTCGCAAGATGATCGAAGAAGCCATCCACAACATCGAGCACGAAACCGGTGATGGAAATCATGACCATGATGGCGATGGGAAACCGGACCACTAGTCGACGATAGATTTGGGTCCCAGACTCAACCAATAGGGGTGGAGAAGCCAGACAAGGCTCCTCCACCCCTATTTCTTTTTGCCCGATTCTTGTCCTTTCGCTTTATTCGGCACTGAATCAGAGCAAACAATCTCCAGTCAATATTTTCCAAAGGGCCTTCTGCGGATATCATTCTCCAGCAAGAAACCAGGAGGTCAGAGTTGGCGAAAGTGCAAAGTCCTCGGGAAGGATGCGAGGGATACCGTCGTCCGGCAGGCCGATTCCCCGGTCGCGCAGGGCGTCGTCGCGCCTATCTTCTCGGTGGCGTCCACCTCCTCATCGGCTTGCATCTGGCACACTGGCTTTTGACCGGCACGACCCTGTCTCCGGTCGAACCATCGGAAAGCATGTATACACTTGAGAATGGACAGGTAAACGCCGGATTCATCTTCTTCATCATCGCGATCCTCTCGACCGCCATCTTCGGTCGTTGGTTCTGTGGCTGGGCTTGCCACATGGTTGCGCTTCAGGATCTATGCGGCTGGATGATGCGGAAAATCGGAATCCAACCTCGACCTTTTCGAAGTCGGCTACTCGGCTATGTTCCATACTTGCTAGCTTTTTACATGTTCATCTGGCCCACCTTCAAACGTTGGAGCTTCCCGTGGCTAGAACAAAAGATCCCGGCACTACAAAATTGGTTTGATCCGGTCACACCGTGGCCTGATTTCTCCAATCATTTGATGACACAAGATTTCTGGGCGACTTTCCCGTCACTACTAATCGCCATCCCGTTCTTTTTCATCTGTGGTTTCGCTACCGTTTACCTGCTCGGCGCAAAAGGGTTTTGCACTTACGGCTGTCCCTACGGAGCCTTCTTTTCGGTAGCAGATCGCGTTTCGCCGATGACCATCGTAGCCAACATGGACGCCTGTGAATCCTGTGGCTTGTGCACAGCAAACTGCAGTTCAAATGTTCAGATCTCCAAAGAAATCCATGTCCATCAACAGGTCGTCGATCCTGGCTGCATGAAGTGTCTCGATTGTGTCGACGTATGCCCCAACGGAGTTCTTTCCTATGGAGCTTCGAAACCAAGCCTGCTGGCACTACGCCAACCAGACACACGGAAGATCACTCGCAAAAGCGATCTCTCTCTGACCGGAGAAATCTTGCTGGCCATCGTATTCACGGCAACCTGGTTTTCGTGGCGTGGCGTCTACGAGCAAATCCCATTGCTCATGGCTACAGGCATTGCACTTTGTGTCTCTTTCCTGCTCTGGAAAAGTGCTTTGCTGCTACGACGCCAGAACACCTCTCTTCAGGGACTACCACTCCATCGTGAACAGGTCACCTCACCAGCCGGTCGAGTAGTCCTGGGAGTCACTTTGTTGACCGTTCTCTTGACCATCTCTGCCGGTCAATCGCGCTGGAACCAGAATCTTGCCGCAACAAATATGTCACAGGCGATGGTCAATCTCGATCAGGTTTTGATTCGTGGCCAACAACCGATTCCAGAGCCGATCAGGATCGCAGCAAAAACGGCTGCGATGCACTTGCACCATCTGCTGAGGTTTGACCGTGGTGGGTATGCCTTGATGGAACCCGATGGCACGGTGCTGGAGGAACGAATCGGCTACATGAGTGCCATTGCCGGAGATCTCCCCGAGGCTCGTAAATGGTGGGAACAGGCCATCCTGGAGAATCCAAGCGACGACTTACTGTTGCGCTATGGACAATTACTGGAGCTCGTCGATGGCCCTGACCAGCTGGCTCGCTGGCTCGATACGAGTCGAACCCAGTACGGCCCACGAGCAGTACTGGTCAGCCTGCGAGCAGATCTCGGTCGGCGCCAGGCATTTGCAGCTCTGAAACAGGGACAACCGCAAGCGGCCGCACAACATCTACAAGCTTTGGTTGGTTGGGTCGGCGAAGACCCTGGATTACTCGATGACATCTCGCTGCTGTTGGATCAAGCGGGAGATAATGACGCTGCCAAGCAATTCCGTGAACGCGCTCGCGTCATCCGCGAAAACACCGCCAGTGCTAATCCTGCTGTGGATCCGAATCGCCGGTGAGTCGCAAGTACGCTTCCTCGAGGCTTGCTCCTTCGCGCAGCTCTCGCGGTGGTATTCCGACTTTTAGCATCTGACTCAGCAATTCAGTCAAAGAATCATCCAGCCCACCTTCGCCACTGGCATCGAGATCAACGGTCAATCGATCTTCGAGGGATTCGAGATGTTGAACCCTGGGACAGCTTCGTAAGACCGCTTCCTGCTCCGCGGTCAGTGAGCGAGCGATACGGATCTCGAAACGTCGATCTCGTTGGGTGACCTCGTCAACGCTACCGCTGGCCACCATCTGTCCCTCAACAATGACCGCGACCTGATCGATGATCTCCTGCAACTCGAGGAGATTATGCGAGGAAACTATGACCAACGATCTCTTGCCAAGATCACGAATGATTTCACGAACCTGACGCGCATTGGCCGGGTCAAGCCCGGCAGTCGGTTCATCCAGAAGCACCAGTTCTGGGCTCCCGAGAATCGCCTGGGCCACACCCAGACGCTTGCCCATACCATGGGAAAGAATCGCCGCTCCTCGCCCAAGCTCCTCACTCAGACCGACCTTCTCCATCGCACCATAGACCTCATCACGGGCCTGCTTTCCCACCACTCCATCAAGGCTGCGTAAAAACAACAACTGATCAAGGATGGAAACATCGCTGGCGAAGATGGCATCCTGTGGCATCACTGCCAATTTCCCCACCAGTGACAGATGTCCAGGACACGGAGCACCGAGAATCTCTACCGTCCCGCGCTGCAGACGCAAGAAACCTGCGATGATGGAAAATAGAGTCGTTTTTCCAGCACCATTAGGGCCAACCAACCCGACCACACCACGGTCCGGAAGCGACCACTCGATGTCCTGGAGTGCTGTCTTGTCACCAAACCGATGGCCAAGGCCACGGATGTTCAATCCCTGGTCATTTCCCATCACAGATCTGCTCTACGAAAAGAATACAGAGCCACCGAGGTGAAAATCAAACCATGACCAAGACAGCAAAGCATCGCAAAGGACACCGTACTGGCATCGGGCGACAGTAGTTGATGAGAATAGCCCCATGGCAGTAGATAGAGGAGATTCCCCAGCGGCTCCCATGCGCTTCTTGCACTGAAGGCCAGAACAGGAACTGCCACTGCAGCCCCCGCCGAGGTCAGTAAAGAGACCATCGGCGCACGGAAAATGGTCGAACAGAAAATACCCAGAGAAATGTAAGGAAAGCTCAGTACCAGCAAAGCAGCAAGGCAGCGAATCGCCCAGGGAATCAACTCATCCCAGGAATAAAGCGACAATACGGTACCCAGGTAAAGAACAACTGCCGCCAGTAATCCTGTGATCAACAGCCATGACAAGATCAGGCAACCCAGTAAACGTCCCAGCAATAAAGAAGTTCTGGTGGTGCGTGGTAGTAGGTACCGAATGCTTCGATGCTGAACATCTCCTGAAATCACCGCAAAGGATCCCAGTGGTAACAACAATGGCAAGACGAGTCCAAGCAACAAGACTGTCAGAGAAAGAAGCATCGGTTGCTCTAGAACCAGATACTGGGCCCACATGGTGATCTCCTGCAGCTCCCCCGACTCCAGCCGACCAAGAAAAGATTCGGCATCTCCCTGCTGAAGTGTTGCTGTAGAAAGGGCCACTCCGATCGCTTTTCCTACATTGGTACGAAACTCATCCAGTTCAATCGCCCCCAGTTCGATGGGCGCAAATGCCAGATTTGCCAGTGTCAGACCTGCGAGCACAGTCAGAACTATGAATGCAACACCCGAACCCGATCGAAGAGAATGGCTCATCGAATTCCGAGCATGCGCGATCAGCTGTAGGAAAAATCGCTTCATCGAATCAGATCCTTGCGGAAAATCAGCTGCACCAAGATCAACATGAAAATCGGATAGAAAAGCTGGCGAATGATGGAGATCCCGGTTCCTCGCAACATCGTTTGCGGTAACCAGTTCATCGCCAGTAGCGATACTGCTCCCAGAGCGATCGCTCCCACCGTCGCACACCAGCGACCGGCCAGTTTTCTACGGGTCAATAATCCCCATATAGAAATCGCCAAAAAAACCGCCGCAACCGCACCGATGATTCCAAGGATCTCGAGATCGACAGCATCGACTCCGGAATCGACCAGTCCTTCGATATGCCTGCGAAGCCAACGGCGATGATTTCGCTCCCCAGCTTGATAAGCCTCCAGGCGAGAAACATCGATGAGGCGTTGAAGAGCTTCTGCCCCACTGACCATGGCAAAAAAACCATTGAGGACCGCAAGAGCAGTCAATCCTCCGGGGCGGTCACTGATCGCCACTAGATCACTCTTCCAATAGCATTTTTAGTTCAGCAACATGTTCAGATTCGACCGCAACTTGCTGGCGAGCAAACTCTTCGAGAATCACATCGCCACCACCATCGACTTGCTCGAGCAAATCCCGGTATCCATCAAGGGCCGCCTGCTCGAACAAAAGCGCCTCCTGGAGGGCCTCTTTTCCAGAGTAGCGTCTTTCCTCGAACTCAACCTTGACCTTGGGTGAAGGAGTGCCACCCAGTTGCAAAATCTTCTCGGCCACCTGCTCGGAGTGCTCAAGTGTCTCTTCAAGATTATCTTGAAGTACTTTCCGTACGATCAAGCGATCGAGCCCTTGTACCATCATGCCCAGATGCAGATAACGCATCGAAGCTTCCATCTCTTCGGAAAGAAGCTCATTGAGACGCTTGAAAATCTCGTCGCGAGAGATTCGCTGGCTCATTTTTCGTCAGCCTCGTTTTCAGATTGTCGCTGCTCAAGAAGGTTAGAGAATTGCTGGATTTCAGCGCTGGGGAAGACGGACTTTCCCTCTACTGCTCCACTTTGCATTTCTTTCATGATCTCCTGTAGCTCCTTCGAAGAATTGCCCGCTTCGATCATTTGGAGTAATCGTCCAGCAGCTTCTGCAGTCGAATCGCTGACGAGATGCTCGACCTTACAAGCATCCTGCTCGGCTTCTTCATCCGGGACCCCCAGAACATCTCGCAACAACGTCTGGATCAGGAGACGCTTGATGCGAATCCCCTGGGCGATTCGTATTCCTTCTTCGGAAAGCCCCAAGTGCTTACGTTCATCTTCGACTACCAACCCTCTCTGCCGTAAGCCCTTGAGAGTGACAGAAACACTGCCACGCGTAATCCCAAGGTGCCGGGCGACATCAGAGACTCGTGCATAGCCAAACTCTTCGAGTAAAAACCAGATGGTCGTCAAATGATGAGCCGCCGAATGACTCACCGGATTCTGGTCGAACTCACGCCAACCGCTCACTGGGACCTCCGCTCCTGTTTGGCTAGCCAAACAGGTTGACGAGGAAGCAAACGAAATGATATACTATCGTACGCTTCTCGTGTACTCCTGTTCGAACTCGTTAGTATCGGGAGAGTAGCTCGTCGGACCTCCCGTCACAACAATGGGAACCGGTAGACTTAAAAATCTCTCTGGCGGAGTCACTACGGAGACTGTCAGCAAGAAGGTACACACAGGACCGAGAGACTCACAACATGAACCACGACAAATTGGCTTCAAGCACCTCCAGCGACCTAGAATCTGCCGATAAGCCATCTCACGCTGCTTTGATCAGTGCTAACCATGCTCGACCATTACCCAAAATCCCAGCGGGCATGCGGGTTAAAATTGTTCCCGAAAGTGTCCCTCTAACACATCTTCCACTGTTCGAAGCGATGGGACTTTGTCACGATTGCCCTGTTCATGTTTGTCAATCGAAGGGGACCTGCATACTGGATGTCAATGGTAGTAGAATCGGCCTAAGTAAACAGATCGCCTCGACGATCCAGGCGGTCCCGGTCTCTGGTTAATCACTCCTCAACGCACGGACGGACTCGTCCCAGTGACAAGATTTTATAAACAATCTGGATTCACTCTCGCTCGTGCCAATCCCTCCACACGCGTGCTGTTGACCCTCTTCTTCATCACAGTACTTGCCGGCTGCATCGTCGCAATACTCCAGTACTCGGGACGATCAGGAGGGTTATCAGGAGAAGATGCACAACGCTGGGTCCTGGGGAACGAAGAAGATTACGAAGCAGAGGAGTTTTTTCCGGCGAAAAGCTCGCGCGAAATCTTGTCCATTGTTCATGATCATATCTTCGCCATGGCGATACTCTTGTTTGTCGTCTTGCACCTGGTCGAACTGACACCATGGGCAGAAGGCCCAAAGATCACCCTGTCGATTCTCGGCTATGGATCTCTCGCGCTCTCATTACTTTCACCGTGGTGGATACAATCGCAATGGTCAATTGCACCGCTGCTCTTGAGGATCGGGGGATCGGGGATACTACTCGTGCTGACTCTGGCTTCCCTGGCCTGTCTCGATGAACTCTGGTGGGCTTCCAGCCGACGAACCAAGGCCGGCAAAAAGGAGCCAGCCGCCCCAGCCCCGCTCTTCCCGGAGAAGAGAAAGGACTCAGGCGGCTGCCCACTCGGCCATTCAGAGCCAGACAAATCCAGTCGCGATGAAACCGAAAAGAACGACTAGCGAGCTTTCTCGGTTTTCGCAGAACTCTCCATCTCCTCTAGCAATGCTTCGATCGCCGTATCGAGTTCTTCGCCACGAACATCCTTGAATCGAATCACTCCCTTGGGATCGATGACATAGGTGGTCGGCCAACCGTTAACATTCCAACGGGTCGCAATCGGCCCATCTGTGCTGGCATCGTAGAAGTTCTTCCAGGTGAGGTTATTCTTCTTGAGCACTTCCCTGGCGATCTCGATGGTTCGGTCCGAGTTGACACCGACAATTGCAAACTTATCTGAAGGGTGCTTCTCCACGAGCGACCGCTCGTGTGGGTACATCGCCCGGCATGGGCCTCACCAGTCGCCCCAGAAATCGAGCAGAACGACTTTGCCACGGAATGCCGAAAGTTGCATCAGATTGCCATCAATAGATTTGCCAATAATCTCCGGCGCAACATTTCCAATCTGGAGATGTTCGAGCTCGAAGATATCACCTTTCACTTTCTTGCCATAAGTGCTCTCGCCGACAAACACAACATCACTGAAATCTTTGGCGACACGCTCCAGTACCTGGCGACCTTCACTGCGCGTGTCTTTTTTCTTGCCCAGCAACTTCCCCAGCGAATACAGGCTGGCAGCTTTCACGTCGCGAACTGCTGAACGATCAGACACTCCTCGTAGCAAGCGGAAAATCGCTGCTGAAGGAGGATTGTAATAACCAAAGCGAACCAGATCGTGCAATCCATCATGAGAAAGGAAATCGGAAAGAACCGCATCGACCGCCACGTCGAGCATCCAGGCATTCTTCGTATTCTCATCACTGGAAGACATGCGAATCACTTCGGAAAGAGCCTGGAGACAAGCATCGGTACCTGGATGTTCCTTGGTGAACTCCAGCATCGGCGACAAGAAGATCACTGCAGGGCTCTTGGCAGGATCCAATTCGATTGCGTCTCGCTCTTCCGAGGTTTTCGCCTCTTGTAGTGGAGCGAGATACCCTTCCCAGGCTTCTTCCATGCGAGCCTGTAATTCTTCAAAGGCTTTGGTTGCAGCGGACTGTTGTTGTTCAGTCACTTCGTCACCAAGTCTTGCCTCTACGACAACTCCAGCTGGTACTAATACAGCGGGCGTTGAAATCGGTAAAAGAGCCAGAACAAATAACCATGGAATCCACATCAGCAATCCACCTTTCTCATTTCTCTAGTTATCACGATGAGAACGTCTAAAAGACCTGGTAGCCATCAGTTTAAATAGAAATCAATCTGCTGAACAATCCCCACAAGAACTGCTCGATGAGCTTTTTCTACGGCGAACGATCAACAACAGCGCAGCAATGGCCACAAGAGTCACAAACCAGAACTGGGGATCTTCAAGCGGAAAGGAGTTCATTAGCCAACACCCAGCGCCAGTAATATGGTCCGGGTGAGTGCTCCGAGAACCCATGCCAATACGGTCATCCAGACAAACTGTAGTACTGCCCAGCGTACTCCCCCGGCTTCTCGACGAGTCACCGCAAGAGTAGGCAAACACTGCATCGCCAGAACATAAAAAACCAGCAGGCCACCGGCAGAAGGAATCGGTAACAACGGCGAGCCATCGTCTCGCTTCGTTGACATCACCCGCTCCATCGTAGTCCTTTCATCCTCACCTTCACTGACTCCTAGCAACACATTGAGTGAGGAAACAAAGACCTCGCGGGCGGCAAAACTCGCCATCACGGCGACAGAAAGTTGCCAATCTGCCCCCACCGGCGCCAGAACGGGCTCCATCAACTTCCCCATCTGTCCGGCATATGAACCGGCGGCAGACTCGCGAAGCGCCAACGATTCCGCCTCTGCCGTCATCTCGACGACCAGTTCTGGATCCGTCTGCATCTGAACCGAGGTTCGTAAGTCGGTCACCTTGGAACTCTCCGCTGTTACAGGATAACTACTCAACCACCAGAGCAAGATACAGATCAGAAGGATCACGGTTCCGGCCTTGCTGAGAAACGACAGGCCACGTTCTGCTGCTACTCTTACAGCCTCCTTCAGTGACGGAAGTCGATACGGTGGCAACTCCAAGACCATCGGCATGCTCGCTCCTGGCAGCAACGCCAACCGTACCAGTCCCGCACTCCCCACAGCAGCGACAGCACCAAGCAGGTAACAGCCAACAAATGCGCAACCAGCAAACAACGGCTGACCAGGAAATAAGATTCCGACCAGCAACACATAGACCGGAAGCCTTGCAGAACAGGAAAGAAAAGGAGCCACCAGGATGGTCGCAATTCGGTCTCGTCGATCCGGAATTAATCGTGTGCACATGATGGCCGGGATGGCACACGCATGACTCGAAAGTAGCGGTACAAAAGCATGTCCAGGCAAACCGAAAGGTCGCAGCCAGCGATCAGCAACAAATGCCGCACGTGCCAGATATCCAGTTTCTTCAAGAAGAGCGACCAGAAAAAACAGCATCACGATCTGTGGCAAAAAGACCAGGGTTCCAGCAACGCCACCGATGACTCCGTCGACCATGAGATTCCGTAATGGACCCTCGGTCATTTGCCCTGACAACCATTCGGCCAGGGCCCCGAAGACACCTTCGATCCATTCCATCGGCCATTGCGCCAACCAGAATACAGATCCGAAGATCAAGCTCATCACAACGCCAAAGAAAACCAGACCCACAACTGGATGGGTAAAGATTCCATCGAGTCGATCATCTCGAAGACGTCGCCGCTTCGCTTCCTGTGGATTGATCGGCAAACTCGTTTTCGCCTGAAGATCTGTACGCCAGCGAATTAAAGCATCTTCGGTTTCAGGGACGGGGGCCGGAACTCGGGCTTTCCCCACCAGGGAAACAAGATCCAGCTTTCGAACCGCAGATCTTCGCGCGGCTTCGATCACTGGAACTCCGAGAAATTCTTCCAGTGCAGAAATTTCGATCTTCTGGCCGCGAAGCTGAGCTTCCAACGTCTTGGTAACCACGACCACTGCGGGGATCCGCATCTGCATCAGCTCGCCAAGCAACTTCAGATTTCGACCCAGGCCCATCGCATCCAGGACGCAAAACAGGACTTCAGGAGAATCGTTGGATTCCATGTGCTGGCGACAAAGCTGTGACTCGGGAAGATCCAGCTCCATGCTATATGTACCGGGGAGATCTGTGACTTGCAGAATATTGCCATCATGGAGACGTTGGCCAACAACGGCATCGGCTGTAATTCCGGGATAGTTAGAAACTCGAGAAGAGCTGCGCACGAGCGCATTGAAGATCGTGGTCTTGCCAACGTTTGGATTTCCCGCAAGGGTGATCCGAATGGTTCGTGGGGAAACTGATTCCACCAAAAGGTTGCCCCCTCTGAAACTCAATTGTTCAGTGGGGCAGATCACCAAGAATCCGTGGAGAATCTTCTCCAGCAACGAGGATTACGGCGGCCCCACCAGCTACTTTATCGATCAAACGTTGCGCATGCTCTGGTCCAAGTACTGCCAG
>JBBWWC010000305.1:0-1813 GCA_050256555.1 Planctomycetota bacterium
AAATGGGTAATCCTTATCCTCAGTCTCATCGGCAGGCCCTACATGCTTGCGATAACGACTCTGGAGCAGTTCGAAATCGTCGCGATAACGCGTCGACCATGCACTCAGATCACCGACAACACCCTCAATAAAGAGCGCAGCACGATTCTGGTGGAACGCTTCGGCTCGATCGATCTGCTTGCGCCAGTTCGCCAGATATTTCTCCTCAGCTTCGACCAGGTCCTCGGTCGGAAGCTCGCCCGAATCCATCTTGGCGTACTTCTGAATCGCCCTGTTTGATCGTGACAATTTCTTGGTCACTGATTCATAGGCGGTCATCTTTGGCCAGACCAACAGGAAGAAGAGGATGATCCATCCCAGGAGTATCGCTCCAAGAACTGACCAGAATACTTTGTCTTTCATGGGGCCCCCTACTCTTCTTCTTCGTCACCATCAGACTCGCTCACACCAGGTAATGGTGGATGAATCCAGGTGATCGTCCAGGGGTAAAGTGTAATTCCGTGATCAGGATCTGCTTCGCCACCACGGTTTCGACTCCGGGCAGTCTTGAAGCTGGCGTGATCACTCCACATCAACAATGTCTCTTGACCGACTCGACGCGTAACACGCGGACGGGAAGGGTCTCCGGCACCATATTTATCGGCAAGCGCTTTCTCGACCGGAGAAACGACCAAATCCTTGAGCTTCTGGTCATTACTCTGCGCGTCGCCCTGGTCATATCGAAAGCCTTGAACCTCGACAAAGAATCGATCGTCAAAAACCTTCTGGCTTTGATCAACTTTTCGACCTTCTTCGATAACAATGCCGGATTCGTCAACACGAACCCGCCTCACTTCGATACCGGACAACCAGGTCTTCTGACTGTTCAAAATCTCTTGGTCCGCTTCGACTTGCCCGCGTGCGGCATCGATCTCCGGCCCGTCCTCAGCACGATTGGTCACGATCTTTTCGAGTTGCTCCCCCGACAGGACCAGTCCAATCATTTCCATGATCTCGCGTGGGGCTAATCGTCCCTGACCACGCGATATCAGTTCCTGTTGACGGTTTTCTAGTGATACAATTTCTTGTTCGGCCAGCTCTCCGAGTCGATCCTGATTCGCATCGAGTTCCTTGACCCTGTTGGTCGATGCCAGAACGTCCTGAGCTCGTTCGATTTTGCCACCGAAGTTAAAGATCAGAAAACCGATCAACAGGTACAGGCTGGCAGCCGCCACCAGAACCGTTTTCTGCTTCTTTTTAAACTCAACGGCTTCCTGTTTTTCTTGCGGTAGCAAGTTGAGATCAACTTCACCGAGCCCCAACGCCTGCAGACCCGCACCGATCGCAGAGCTATAAGTAGGAAGATCTTGGGACAGGCCTGCGGCAGCAGCTTCGGGTGAAATCCGAACGCGATTGAGGCTCTTGGCCATCTGGACCCGAATCCGTAGATTCTCTTCCAGAAACTTGCGCAGCCCGACCAGCTTGCTACTACCACCATAAAGGAACAGATCTTCGACCTTTACCTCGCCAACACGTGACTTGTAGTAACCGATCGAGCGATTGATCTCGCTGACAAGGTCACGCAGCAACGGCTGCAAAACCTGGAAGATCTTCGCCGCATGTTCTGAGCGAGCAGCTGTCACCTTGAGGTTCTCTGCGTCTTCCGCACTGCAACCGAACTTTTCTTCCAGAGCCGCAGTGAAATCTTTTCCAGCAATCGGAAGCGAGCGGAACCAGAAACGCGAACCATTCACAATGATGAGATCTGTGTGATCGGAACCGATCTCCAGAGCCACCACGGGTCGTGTCGGTCGGAGATCAAAACGGATCAAGT
>JBBWWC010000306.1:0-4410 GCA_050256555.1 Planctomycetota bacterium
CAAGACTTCGATACGTTCACGTGCCGTTAGTTTCCCCGCATCATGTTGACGTTGGAGGCGTGCTTCTCCGCCACCAAGGCGGGCAGCTTCGATTCGCTGGCGAGCTTCGGTGCGATTTTTTTCCTTCAAGATCTGTGCTCCTCTCCTGAAGTTTTCCCGGCTTCTTTCCCGGGATACTCCACGAGCTCGATCAGTATTCCTCCCGTGGATGAGGGGTGGATGAAGTTGATTCGGGTTCCATGACTACCAGGACGCGGTTCAGGATAGATCAAACGGCTTCCTGCATCTTTGAGTTTGCTCATGGTGTGTTGCAAGTTCTCGACCTTGTATGCAATGTGATGGAGTCCAGGGCCACGTTTTTTGAGAAAATTTGCGATGGGGGAATCTTCCGATGTGGGTTCGAGAAGTTCTGTTTTGGTTTGCCCCGTCTCCAGGAACTGAACCGAGACTTTCTGGCTAGAAATTTGTTCCCGAGGACCGGTTTCGATGCCGAGGATCTCTTGATACAGGATAAGTGAGTCATCGATCGAATTGACGGCGATCCCTACATGATCGAGCTGGGGGTGATTCATTCGTTTCCTTCTCCCGAGGTGGCTTCTGGTCGAAGTGTTGCTCGCAGATCCGCAACGATTTGATCGAGTGGGGTACCCGGAGGATAGATCAAATCGAATCCCGCTTGCTGGAGACGATCTACATCCTGCTTTGGAATGATGCCGCCACCGAAAAGAAGCACATCTTCGGCACCCTCCTGGGTGAGCAGTCTGGAGACTTCGAGGAAATGGGTTTCGTGAGCACCGGAAAGACTGGAGAGCCCAATGGCATCAACATCTTCCTCGAGGGCGGCGTTGACGATCTGTGCTGGTGTTGCACGAAGACCGGTGTAGATCACTTCCATACCAGCATCGCGTAGTGCTCGAAGGACGAGACGGATTCCACGGTCATGCCCGTCGAGTCCCGGTTTCGCCAGCAGGATGCGGATGGGGCCACTTCTAGCCATGGTCTTGATACTCCCCGAAGACGGTGGCGAGTTTTCTCGACACCTCACCTAGGGTGCAACGAGCTTCCAGAGCCTCGATGAGCACCGGTAAGAGATTTTCTGTTCCACGAGCCTTCTTTTCAAGACGAATGAGAGCAGATTCTACCAGCTGTGAATCTCGATTTTTTCTGAACAGAGCGAGTTTTTCACATCGATATTTTTCAATGGCGGGATCGACCTGGAAAGGAGCCTCGGGTATTTCTCCATCGTGCTCGGTTCCGACCGGGCGTTCTTTTCCAGAGTCGCTGGCGAGTTGTGTTTCATAGGCGCTTTGTTCGATGGACCGACGTACATATCCATCTTCGATGGCCGACAGCATTCCACCTCTTCGATCAATCTCGGTAATGATCTCTTGTGCTTGTAGCTCGATTTGATCGGTCAGGTTCTCGATGAATGGAGATCCACCCAGGGGGTCGGCACTACTGGTGACCCCAGACTCCTTGGCGATGATTTGCTGGGTCCGCAAGGCCAGACGCGCAGCATCTTGGCTGGGTAGAGAGAGAGCTTCATCCCAGCTGTTGGTATGGAGAGATTGTGTTCCCCCGAGAACTGCGGCAAGCGCCTGTATGGTCACCCGGACAATGTTGTTGGAAGGTTCCATGGCCTGGAGGGTTGATCCACCAGTTTGAGTGTGGAATCGCAACTGACAGGCACGGTCGTCTTCAATGCCAAAGCGATTGCGACAGATATGTGCCCACATCCGTCGAGCAGCTCGAAATTTTGAGATTTCTTCGAGGAACTGATGATGAGAATTAAAGAAGAAGGAGAGTCGTCGGCCTACGGTCGTCAGATCGAGGCCTCGATCACGACAAGCCTCCATGTAAGCGATGCCGTTGGCGAGGGTGAAAGCTACTTCCTCGATCGCTGTCGAGCCGGCCTCGCGAATGTGATATCCACTGATACTGATCGGGTAGAAGGACGGGGCTTCAAGGATGCAATGTTCGATGACATCGATGACCAATCGCATCGAGGCCTCAATCGGGTACCGCTGAGTTCCTCTTGCAATGAACTCCTTGAGGATATCGTTTTGAACCGTTCCACGAAGTTGACTGAGATCGAGGCCTCTACGTTTCGCCAGTGCCAGTAAGAGCGCCAGTAGTACTGGTGAGGTTGAATTGATCGTCATCGAGATACTGACCTGCTCGATGGGGATCCCCTCGAGCAGTTCATCGAGGTCATCGATGGTATTGATGGGAACGCCCACTCGTCCGACTTCTCCCAGAGCTTCTGGATCATCGGAATCGAAACCGATTTGGGTCGGCAGGTCGAAGGCGACCGAGAGGCCGGTTTGCCCCTTTTCTAGCAGATAGCGGAATCTCTGATTGGTTTCGGCGGGAGAGGAGTAGCCAGCGTACTGACGCATTGTCCAGAGTCTGCCACGATACATGCTTGGATGAATTCCCCTGGTGAAAGGGAATTCGCCAGGCCCGGTTTCGTTGGGATCGTTGACATAGAGGGGGTCGATGGGGATGCCGCTGGCGCTCTGGAAATTGGCAGCTCGTTCTGGATGTCCAGTGACGAAAGGTTTCCAGCATTCATCCTGCCAGCGTGGTGAGCTGAGCCCATCCTGGGTCACGATCTAGCCCTTCCCGTTCGTACCTCTTTGGCGAGGGAGTGGTTCCTCGTTGTGGACCGAGAGCTTGCGCTGCCGGAAAATCCTAGCAGATCCTGACGTGGGAGATCTCTGCTGATCGAAGTAGTTCTTTGCCGGGCGGAGCCGGAGAAGTTCTTTCGACGACAAGAGCTCCCTCCTGGGAGATGCCTGTAGCCTCCCCCTTACCGATCCTGTTGGCTGGACCTTTCCAGTCAATCTGACGACCGATGGTATCGAGAACTTCAGCGACTCTCAGTCGATTTCGCTCTCTACCACCCTTGGAACGATCTTCTTCGAGAAGCTGATCGAGAGAGGACAGGATACTTTGCAGCGCCTGTGCGGGGGAGGGACTGTGGCCGAATTCTGCCAGGATCGAGGTCGCCTCAGCTGGTATTTCCGGATGTTGCCTGAGTACCTTTTCCTCGATCTCGAGGTTGAGCCCGATTCCAAAGAGGATTTCGGGCGATTCGACGGGACCGACAATCTCTGCCAGGATTCCGCCCCATTTGCGCTGATCGAGAATCAGGTCGTTGGGCCATTTGAGTGCCAAACCGGCGTTTCTCCCGCCGAGTAGAGAGGCGACGGAGTCTCGGGCTGCCAGGGCCAGCAGAAGGTTGTAAAAAGGGTCTACTCCGTCTGGTACCGGTAGTGTCAGGGTTGACCAGAGTCCTCCTTCAGGACTGTGCCAGTCATTTCCCAGTCGGCCCCGGCCGCCGCTCTGAATACGGGCGCGGATGGCCCGGCGGATTCCTGGTTCCAGAGCGGCCAGGCGACGTGCTTCGTCCTGGGTACTCGAGACCTCATCGAGCTCGATCATCTGCCAGTCGGGTATCGCTGGGGACACTGATTCCTCCTGAAGTCAGCATACCGTGCGTTTCACGTCGTTGGACCCCGTGATAGCCTGATTCCATGTCATCTGAACCCGCTCTTCTCAAACCGAAGGACCTGCTCGAGCAGACCGGCATTTCCCGCCAGTTGCTTCAGAGCCTCATCACGATGCGTCTTCTCGAACCGGCCAAGGTGACAGAGACGGGGCGTTATCTTTATGATGACCAGACGGTGAAATCGGTAAAAGCCTATCTCCGTTGGCGCGAACTGGGCTACCCACGTGCCGAGATCCGGAGGATGTTCCAGCATCGGTTCCAGCGCAGGAACCCTTAGAACATAACTTCGTGAAGGAGCTCCGATGGGCGAAACAGGAAGCACCACGATTCGTGTGCGATACGAGGAAACAGATCAGGGAGGAATTGTTCATCACTCCCGCCATGTGGTCTGGTTCGAAACTGCTCGAACCGAATGGTTGCGGGAGCTGGGCAAGCCATATTTGGAACTGGAGAAGCAGGGCATTCGGTTGCTGGTTTCGGAAGTTTCGGTGAAGTATCACTACCCGGCATATTATGACGATCTCGTGACGATCGAATGCAGCCTCCTGGAGGCACGTGGAGCTCGATTAAAGATCGGGTACACCGTCACGTCACCTCGCGGTGAATTGGTTTGTACCGGTAGTACGACGCTGGCATGTCTTGACCGAGATCGTGGACGACCGTGTCGTCTCCCTCAGTTTTTTCTGGATGAGAATTTTCAAACGATGAAGAGCAGCAGCGAATGAGTTTCCGATTATTGATTCACGATGGATCTCCACGGCAGATCTCGCTATCGGAAGGGACTACTACTTTCGGGAGATCGAGAAGTTGCACGGTGCAGCTAGAGGATCCGGTTTTGAGCCGCCAGCATTGTGCCATCACCGTCGATGAGGGTCGTGTCGTGGTGGCTGATCTGG
>JBBWWC010000307.1:0-3703 GCA_050256555.1 Planctomycetota bacterium
GTTACGCCACTTGCGCTGCTACAGCAGATGTTCTGTGAATCACATCATCGGCTCGACGATACTGATGTCGGACAGCTGGCGTTGTGATTCATCTGTGGTGAGCCTTCTTCTGAGCCTTTATCATCTCTCACTACTCTGGCCCTCATTCGCCCGCAAGACCTTCAACAGCCGGCAGACTTCCCGGCTGTCTGATAGTTTTCCAGGATCGATCAGGTCGAGTTGTTGGGATCGCTTTTGATCCGCAAATAGTTCCGCAATCCAAAGCACCGAAAAGGTGGCATCATGCGCTTGGCTCTCTTCCTTTGCTTCTGTATTTTCCCTGTCATCTCACTTGCTCACGATCCGCAAGATGACATCCCTGCCCCATTTTTAACTGTCGATAAAATCGATCGCGAAGATCCTTTCCGGCAACTCGATGATGTACTTCCGACACCAACGGAAACACGATTAGCATCGGGGGCTCCAGGTCCTGCGTACTGGCAACAAAGAGCGGATATGGACATCGAGGTCAAGCTTGATGCCATATCACACAAACTTCACGGCAAAGAAACCGTCACATACCACAATCAATCCCCGCACCCGTTGACATACCTCTGGATGCAACTCGACCAGAATCGATTCCGAAATGAATCGATCGGAAACCTCTCCGATGCGGACGAGCTCGATAACGAACAAAGCATCCAATGGCTTCGGCGCCTGGCATTCGAAAAGGAATTCCAGGGAGGCTACGACATCCTTTCCGTCCTCGATGCCAATGGAGACCCACTCCCGCACATTATCGTTGATACGATGATGCGAATCGATCTCCCTTACACATTGAACCCCGGTGACGTCATCCAGTACGAAGTGAAATGGGAAAACTTCATCGTCAATGCTGACCTGCTGAGAGCACGTGGTGGTTACGAGTGGTTCGAAGAGACAAACAATGCCATCTATGAAATAGCACAATGGTTTCCAAGAATGTGCGCCTATACCGATTACGCAGGCTGGCAAAACAAACAATTCGTTGGCAGTGGCGAGTTCACTCTTGAGTTTGGCGATTACAAGGTCGCCATTACTGCACCTGATACTTTCATCGTCAGTGCCACAGGTGAGCTGGTAAACCAGCTAGATGTTCTCACAGCCGAACAAAAAGACCGATATGAAACGGCGAAAAAATCAACACGCCCCATCTTCATCGTGACCCCGGAGGAAGCCCTCGAAAACGAGAAGAAGGAAGCCACTGGCGAAAAAACTTGGATCTTTGAAGCCAAAGATGTTCGTGATTTTGCATGGGCAGCTTCGCCAAAGTTCATCTGGGATGCGATGGGAGTCAACGTACCCAGAGGTAATCAAACGATGGCAATGTCGTTCTATCCTAACGAGGGAGAGCCGCTCTGGAGTCGTTACTCCACTCATGCAATTGCTCATACAGTTGAAGTCTTTTCCCAGATGACGGTTCCTTACCCATATCCAGTCGCCATCAGTGTCAACGGCCCTGTCGGCGGTATGGAATATCCGATGATTTGTTTCAACGGCCCACGACCGGAAGAAGATGGAACTTATTCCGAACGAACCAAATACGGACTCATCGGTGTGATCATCCATGAAGTCGGTCACAACTGGTTCCCCATGATCATCAATTCCGATGAGCGTCAGTGGACCTGGATGGATGAAGGCTTGAACACATTTGTTCAGTTTGTTACTGAGCAACTATGGGAAGAAAAGTATCCATCGAGAAGAGGAGAAGCACGCAACATTGTCGGCTTCACCACGAGTTCTCATCAAGTTCCGATCATGACCAATAGCGAACAGCTCTTGCAGTTCGGAAACAACGCATATGCGAAACCCGCAACAGCTCTCAACATCCTGAGAGAGAGCATTCTTGGTCGTGAACTGTTTGATTTCGCATTTCGCGAATATTCAAGTCGCTGGGCGTTCAAGCGACCGGAGCCGGCGGACCTGTTCAGAACCCTCGAAGATGCTTCCGGAATCGACCTCGACTGGTTCTGGCGTGGTTGGTTCTACTCGACGGATCACTCCGACATTGCCGTTGATCGAGTGGTTCGCTTCCATCTAGATACTGGAAATCCAGATATCGAAAAACCTCGCCAGAAGGAAGATCGGGATGCAGATCCGGAATGGGTCAGTCGACAGCGTAACGAAGGACTGACGATACGAACCGATCGCTTTCCGGAACTGCTAGATTTCTACAACTCATTCGATGAACTGGATGTGACAGAAGAAGACCGTCGTGGATATGAAATGTTTCTTGGACGTCTAAAGGCTGGCGATGCTGAACTTCTTGAAAGATCCTGGAACTTCACGGTCATCCAGATGAGAAACTTTGGCGGACTGATGATGCCGATCCCGATTCAGGTCACCTACGAATCGGGCGAGACGGAAGATTTTCGCCTTCCTGCTGAAATCTGGCGACAAAACCCACGGGTGATCTCCAAGTTGCTGGTGACACGTGAACCGATTGCTCGTGTCGAAATCGACCCCTATCTGGAAATCGCCGATGCAGATCTCTCCAATAACATCTTCCCACCTGAAATTGATGAACAACGTATACGGGTTCGGCCTGAAAGCGATCGTTCAAATCCAATGCAACGCAACCGTGATGAACGAATGAGAATCGAAGCCAACATCGCGGCGCTGAAACTGGGTAAGGAGATCACCTCCAAGATGAAAGGGTCTGCCGGGCAACCGGTTCCTGCGACAGCTCGAATCCTTGGAGATGTGGATCCGTACGCATTGATCGATCCCTGGGGACAGAACTTCGCCGTTTTTGATGGAGTTCTTGAACAAGAATGGGCACGTATCGTTAGTTCTGGACCAGACGGTGAGCCAGGCTCAAAGGATGACATCCGCTGGCAAGTACTCAAAGATGGTCGGGTTGAGGAACTCGTCGGGACAAGTGATCCGTAAGGTAAATGTTATTCCGCTTCGATCTCGATCAAGGTCTCAACTACGAGCCCGGCAGGAACATTCACTGTAAAAGGTGCCACCTGCTGGAATCCAGACATGATCGGAAAGCTCAATTCGTAGGCACCGGGCTGGCTGACCAGTAAACGATACCCAACCCCGGTGCGGCCTCGTGTCACCACGGAACCATTATGTCCCTGCGGAGCTGCGGAGGGATGCCAGGTTAAATCCCAGGGTACCGAAGTTCCTTGATTCTCAAGGAACAGAAGCATCCCCATCGCTGGTTCCAGTAGCATTGTGAATGCATTGTCTCCCCCAGACTCAATCTGCTCCGTTTGATGCTTGGGACGATAAGCAACATCCGAACACGACAGCATTACTGCTCCCAGAGGAACCTGAAACACAAAGAAACCATTGTCACCTGGCCCAATCGGAACGGCTCCTGCACCGGGCACGCCAGGAGGCTGCAGCGGAGCCCACCGGATCAGATTCGGGGTTGCCACACCACTTCCATCGGCCAGCATCGTTTGCACGGAAATCTCGACTGGAGCTGGAAGTTCAATGTTGATCTCGGAATTTCCTTCTTCTCCGATTTCAAACAGGTCGCCATAGCCGATCGGCAAAACAAGAACACCGTAAGTGCCTGGTTTCACCAGAACAGGCCCCCAGTACCAGAGTGCGCCTCCACCTCCGAATTCGCTTTCCATCAACGAACTATGAACCTCTACGGTATCATTAACCGGATCGCTTCCCGGACCGGTGGGCCGAATTCTTACTGAGAAATTGTCAATAAACC
>JBBWWC010000308.1:0-6275 GCA_050256555.1 Planctomycetota bacterium
AGATCTTCTCTCCAACGTCCTCGAATCGAACGGGTGGAAAAAACCTTTCCTCTTCATGCCGTTGAGATTCGCCCTGACGTCACGCAAAGACTCACCTGATCTTATCGAGGTGATCGAGGTTCTCGGTGTTGAAAAGTCCTGCACAAGGATCAACAGAGCGATCGACCTCTTGAAAGAGTCTCGGTGACTCCGCCACAACGTGTCGATCTACATCTACACACCCGATGCAGCGATGGTGCACATACACCCGATGAGGTGGTCCAACGATCCAGCGGACATCTCTCGACGATATCGATCTGTGACCACGACACACTTTCGGCATACACCCAGCTTTCCATCCCGGACCAGCTACGGATCCTTCCAGGCCTCGAAATGACTTGCCAGGTAGGGGAGTCAGACCTCCATATGTTGGCCTACTTTCCTGCGGGCCTCACGCCAGAGATTTTCAGCTGGGCACTCGCACTGGAAGAGGACCGCAGAGAACGGGTCACCGAGGGGGTGACGCGGCTGCGCGAATCTGGGATCGCACTACGATGGGAAGACCTGGAAACTGAAACCCAGGGCGGGGTCCCTTGCAGATCCCATGTGGCACGTGCACTGGTCCGTGGCGGCCTGACCCACTCGACCGGCTTCGCTTACCGGCAATGGCTCGGCAAAAACAGCTTTCGTCGACCGGCTCTCGTTTCTGCGGATGCTTTTGACCAGGTTCATTCTCTCGGAGGGTTAGTCTTCTGGGCCCACCCCGCTGGCGACGATGTCGTCCGCTACGGCGACACACTTCTCAAATCAGGGATCGATGGGATGGAAACCCTGTCGCAGAACCTGAGCCCTAAAAACCGCAAGATCGCCATACAATTCCAAACCACACATCGGCTCGGCGCTTCAGGTGGCTCTGATTTACACATCGAAACGGCAAAAAGAAAAATTGGGCAGTACGGAGTGGAAACAAATCGGATCGATCCCCGACTTCAGGTCTGACTCTCAAATAAAGACATCGACAATAAAGAGATCAACGAGCTATCAACCACCCAGCGAAAGGAGGAACTCCTGATTGTCTTCAAATGCTCCCACTCGTTGACTCAGTAGCTCCATTCCTTCAACAGGATTAACACTGGTCAAGACTCTTCGAAGCTTCCAGATTTGATCGATCTCTTCTGCAGTATAGAGCTTCTCTTCCTTCCTGGTGCCAGACAGGGTCACGTCGATGGCCGGAAAAACACGTTGGTCAGCCAGCTTGCGCGACAGAACCAGCTCCATGTTGCCGGTCCCCTTGAACTCCTCGAAGATCACTTCATCCATGCGGCTACCAGTCTCGATCAAAGCAGTAGAAATGATGGTCAGGCTGCCACCATTTTCAACATTCCGTGCCGCTCCAAAAATAGCCTTGGGCTTCTCCAGAGTCTTGGCATCAACACCACCGGAAAGTGTTCGGCCGCTATGGGCCGTCTCGAGATTGTAAGAGCGCCCCAGACGCGTCAAGGAATCGAGCAGTAAGACCACATCACACTTGGCTTCCAGCAACCGTTGGCACCGCTGAAGAACCATCTCCGAAACTCGAACATGAGTCTCCGATGTCTCGTCACTGGAGGACGCATAAACTTCCGCCTTGACGGTACGTTTCCAGTCAGTGACTTCCTCAGGTCTCTCATCCACCAGCAATGCAATGACCATCGAATCAGAATGGGTTTCCGTAATCGACTGCGCCATCTTCTGCAACAGTATTGTTTTTCCGGTACGTGGGGGGGCAACAATCAAAGCACGCTGGCCCTTACCGATGGGGGAGATTAAATCGACCAAGCGCATCGAGATGTCTCCGGTTGCCCCGAGCATGAACCGTTCGACCGGATCAATACTCGTCATCTCCTTGTAGAAAGTACGATTCTTTACCGAACTCGGATCATCGCCATCGACAGAATCCATTCGGGCTAAACTAGGACCACGCCCCTTGGGAGCACGCCCACCAACCACGCCAGTAATGTAATGGCCTGTCCGCAATCCGAACTTCTGGATGAAGTTTTTCCCAACGTGAACATCGTCTTGCTGAATACGGAAGGATTTATCGACAGAGCGAAGGAAACCAAATCCCTGATTACCGACTTCGAGAATCCCCTTGACCACCGCACCATCGGGCAGAGGGGCGCCCCCAGAGCTCGGATACTGCGGCCCGCCCTGGCGAGAATCTACACGGCGCCCACGAGATGAGTTACGGCGCTGGCCACCGGAGCGACGATTCCTGTTGTCATTGCCGCCACTACGGGAGCGACCTCCGCGTCGGCTGCGACCAGAACCACCACTACCAGAAGAAGATTTTCCCTGATTCAAATGAACTCCCTGTGTCACTGAATACATAAGCCATACCCGTGGGGGTGACCACTTCAAATGACAGCGTTGCCTTACCGTTCAGAAAAGATAATTATGAAGAACCAAATGTCAAAATTGCTCCCAGAGATCACTACATCGAGGAATACCTGAAGAGCCTGATTCTCGTAAAATTCTCACAAGAATTAAGAGAACTCAATCGTTCACCGAGAGATCGTCAAAAGTTGACTTTGCCGAAGAAACGAATGTGAAACCTATCGGACAAAGGTCGCCATGATCTGCAATATCCGGGATTTATGATGGACCGGATCAAACTTTTCATTGGGAAAGAGTCGATCGAAGTAGCAGAGAATCTTTATCGCCCTTTTGGCTATTAGAAATCGCTGACTGTCCTTCGAACAATTGAGATGATACCCATCGGTCCCTGTGATACCAGTACCTCTCTCAACCTTTCTGGAGAAACTGATGGCCGAATCAAAACTACCGAAACGGACGATTCTGCCGGAAGGGTGGGTCCTTGTGGTGGATCGGCAGGAATCATTAAAAAAACTCCAGAATCAAGAATTTGCCTCACTGGCGATCTCGGCCATCGAGATACGCATTGATTTATGGCAAGGACCGTTTCCAGCACCCCAGGAGCTGCTCGGATTATCGGTCCTGGTAACCAGCAGGAACTGCCCAAAGGGGTCACAAAAGGCGCAACAAAGAGATGATCTGTGTAGCAAACTCGAGGCAGTGCTCGATGTAGACCCGCAAACAGATGCGCCAGCACCGGACCAATTGCCATGGATCTACAGCTGCCATAGATCCGAAAAGACCCAGGCCACTGCAGCGCAACAGATTGCTGAAGCTCAACAGCTAGGGGCCGCCGCCATCAAAATCGTGTGGCCCGCAGGAGCCAGCTCGGAGACATCCATGAATCACAAAAAAGCGCTCGCAGTCCCTGCCATCAATCCAAACTTTCCGATCGTTTCATTCTGTGCAACCCACAACGCAGCAAAGCACAGAAGAGAAGCTCTCGATCGGGGTCAGCCGTGGGGCTACGCACGAATCGATCCAGCCCTGGCAGACATCCCGGGACTCCCGACGCTCCAGCAGCTATTGCAGGAGCCTCTACAAGACGGACCTATACAGGACTAAATAGCAGTCGCAGAAGCGACTCCAGACGAGGGGAAGCCAAAACCCCACAGCCATCTTTCGGTCCGATAAGGTACATTATGGGAGATGTGGTTCGGCCGTAAAATGCAGCAGGTATCGAGAGGCGCTCTTTCACGGTCTCGCTAGGCTCCAGGCTTCAATTCCGGTGGTATCGATCAGCTCCTGGTATCGATCAGCTCCTGATATCGGTCCGAATAAGGACAAGCGACCGTGCGTCCTTCATCCAGAACAACGAGCTCTGGAACTTCAACAGAACAGGAATCCTGCGCAATCGGGCAACGTGTTCTGAAACCGCAGCCGGACGGCTTGGCCATCGGCGACGGAACGTCACCTTTCAGGACCAACCGGTCAGATCTCTGGCGATCGGGATCGGGCCTTGGAACCGCACTCAACAGAGCCCTTGTATAAGGGTGTTGCGGCTGATGGAAGATGTCGCGCGTAGCCCCTAACTCGACCAGGTTCCCGAGGTACATCACGGCCACTCGATCTGAAACGTGTTCAACCACAGAGATATCATGTGCGATAAAAATGACCGTCAATCCCAGTTCCCGCTGCAGCTCCCGCATCAGATTGATCACCTGGGCTTGAATCGAAACATCGAGAGCGCTGACAGGCTCATCAGCGATAATTACCCGTGGCCGTGTTGCCAAAGCCCTGGCGATACCGATACGTTGGCGTTGACCACCCGAAAATTCATGGGGATATCGTTCGGCTTGCTCTTTTCTGAGCCCAACCCGCTCCAGCAACTCCTCAACGCGTAAGCGACGCTCTTCACGAGTCATGCTGGCATGGTGAACCCGCAATGGTTCATCGACGATCTCTTCGACAGACAAGCGCGGATTCAGAGATGAATAAGGATCCTGATATACCATCTGGATCTCGCTCCTGTAGGGCCGATATTCCCTACGCGACAGTCCGGTCAACTCCACGTCCTGTCCTGTGACGCTGGTAAATGTGATCCTGCCTGACGTTGCCGGCACCAGGCCCATCACTGCTTTTCCCAGCGTGCTCTTGCCACACCCCGACTCGCCGACGACACCGAGAGTCTCTCCCTCGTGTACCTTCAGGTTGATGCCATCGACCGCTTTCACATCGGCTATATGGCGCGAAAGGATTCCACCGTGAACAGGAAACCAGACCTTCAGCTGTTCCAGCTCGATAATCGTCTTGGTGGAGTCACAAGTGGGTTGCTGGTTCATTCGTCCCCCCCTGCCGGAGCCACCAGGTGACAGCGGACCTCATGTCCATCTCCGATGGCTCGCAGTTCAGGCTGTTCTGTACGACAGCGATCTTCGACCAATGAACATCGAGTACAAAAACGACACCCTTTCGGCCAATCGAAGATATTGGGAACCATTCCAGGAATCGTCTCGAGCTCTTCCTGAGCCTCTTCTAACTCCGGTCGAGGTAAGCTCCGCAACAATCCCTGGGTGTAGGGATGCTGAGGATTACTAAACAATTCTCGAACCGGGGCTACCTCCTGGATCTTTCCTCCATACATCACCACAACCCTGTCACAGGTTTCGGCAACGACGGCAAGATCATGAGTAATTAACAGGATCGAAGCACCGGCTTGTTGGTTTTTCATCTCGAGCATCAAGTCAAGGATTTGCGCCTGGATCGTAACATCGAGAGCCGTGGTCGGTTCATCCGCAATCAACAAAGCGGGCTCCATCGAAAGAGCCATGGCAATCATGACCCGCTGACGCATCCCTCCAGAAAATTGATGGGGATAAGCAGACATGCGTGCATCCGCATCAGAAATACCGACCTTCTCAAGCATCTCCACGGCTCTCAAATGAGCCTGCTCCTTGGACGCTCCCGAATGGTGCATGATTCCTTCGCGCATCTGAAACCCGATGGTGTAGACAGGATTCAGAGCCGTCATTGGCTCCTGAAAGATCATGGCGATCTCACGACCGCGAACCTCTCGCATCTCTTCATAGGAGAGAGAAAGAAGATCACGTCCTTTAAATAGTGCTGTTCCTTTTTCAATTTGCCCTGGTGGATTAGGAATCAATTTCAGCAAACTCAGCGAGGTGACAGATTTCCCGCAACCCGATTCACCAACCAAGCCCAACACTTCTCCGGCTCGCACATCGAAACTAACGCCATCGACAGCTCGCGCCGTTTCTCCCTCAACAGAGAAAGAAGTATGCAAATCGCGAACCTCCAGGAGAGGCTTGGCAAGAGATTCGTCCTGTCGCTTTTTGCTATCCATCCCCATTACCTCAACCTCGAAAAGACCTTCGGGTCAAAGGCTTCGCGAACAGCCTCCCCGATGAGAACCACGAGAAACAAAGTCACCGCCAGTGCGATCACCGGCAACAGCACCAAATGCGGGTAGATCAAAAGAAACTGGAAACCTTGATTGAGCAGACGACCCCACGACGGATCGGTCGGAGGCAGTCCGAATCCGAGAAAGTCGAGGGACACCAGCGCACTGATGTAATTGACGAAGGAGAAGGGGGCTCGCGAGATCACCGGAATCATCGAGTTGGGTAAGATGTGTCGAATCATCACCTTCAAGTCACTGACTCCGGTACCGATGGCAGCCTGGACGTAATCCTTGGCTTTTTCGCGATAAAACTCGCCTCGAATCTGGTAAGTAACAGCCATCCATGAGCGCAAAATCACCAGGAAGATCACCAGCATCCAGAAACCAGGATCGACGATGCTGGCGATGATCATGATCAGAAACAAAAACGGAACCGATCCCCAGATCTCAATAAATCTTTGCAACAGGATGTCAGTCCAGCCACCGTAGTATCCCATGATGGCACCAGCAAGAATCCCGA
>JBBWWC010000309.1:0-7334 GCA_050256555.1 Planctomycetota bacterium
CGTGTGCTCTTCCGATCTGGACGACTGGATTCTGGAATGGGGACCTCACTCGGTACTTCCTTCGAGCTCGACGCTGTTTCGGTTAGCCAGCCAGGTCGGTCTTGATGATTGCTGGAAGGGTGCCGAGAGAAGTGCTCGTAAGCGCTACATCTGGCGAGACCAACAACTCCGTGCCCTTCCTTCAGGTCCCTTTTCGATCCCTTTTTCTCGCGCTCTTTCTCCTCTGGGTTGGGGCAGATTCGTGGCGGAACCTTTGATTTCAAAAGCGAACGTCGCAGAGGAATCGGTCGGTCAATTTTTCCGCCGTCGCTTTGGAGCTGAGGCTTCAAAATATCTGGCTGATGCGATGGTGGCAGGAATTTCGGGGGGAATTCCAGAACAACTCGAACTGGAATCATTCGCACCTCGGTTAAAAGAATGGGAACAAAATTACGGTAGCGTTCTGCTGGGATTGCTTCGTTCTTCGCGATCGACAGGCACTCCTTTCCAGGGGATTGGAACCCTGGAAGGTGGTATGGAATCTCTTCCGAGGGCATTGGCCAACGAGCTGGGAGAGGCTTTTCATGCAGAGTCTCCAGTTGTTGCGGTGGAACCCTCCGCAACCGGCTGGAAACTGTCAATCGGAGGAGCGTATGAATCAGGTACGGTCGAAGTGGATGGCCTGATCTTGGCATTACCGGCGGCTCCTGCGAGTCGACTTCTGAAAGCCACACATCCACGAGCCGCTGAGCTACTGAAACAGCAGGTGTATGCTTCCATGACGATCGTACAGATAGGATACGGCCCCCATTCTGGCTACAAAGAGCCGCAAGGCTTTGGGTTTCTGGTCCCGAGAGATCAGGACTTATCAATTCTGGGAACGATCTGGTCTTCTTCGATCTTTCCATGGCGTGCTCCAGATCAGCACTCGTTGGCGACAGTATTCCTTGGTGGAACTCGTGATCCTGAATCTGTCGATGAGTCGGAACAGAAACTGATCGACCGGGCTGTTTCGACCCTGGAAAAAGTACATGGTTCAGAGCTTTCACCTTCGATGGTGGCTCTGCGAAAAGCTCCCATGGCGATTCCGCAGCTGGGTATTGGGCATGCGAAAAGAGTCGCAGAGATTCGTTCTGAATTGCAATCAGACCCTCGGCTTGTGGTTGCTGGCGGATTCATGGATGGGATCTCACTGGAAAATTGTGCACGATCAGGCCAGGATGCGGCGGTGCAAGTCGTATCACATCTAGCATCGAGACAGGACTGACAGAAATGACTAACGATTCAGAAATACAGCACCCCTGCCCTATATTGCCTGAGGATTATGCCGTATGGAGTTCTTCCAAGATGGGGAAAAGCACCATCTTCCAATCGGATCGACTGCTGGTTGGACTCAATTCCTTTGAAGTCGGTCAAGAGCACGTTCTACACACACATCCAGGGATGGATAAGGTGTATCTGGTGGTGGCAGGCGAGGGCGTATTTTTGCTCGAAGATCGTCAGCTAGAGCTTGTTTCAGGACAGATGCTGGTTGCGCCGGCGGATGTTCCTCACGGGGTCCGCAATGATGGTCCCGATCCACTTCTTGTTCTTGTTTTTCTGGCTCCATCTCCCTGAGGTTCGACCGCAGTCGGCATTTCTTGCCGAGTTTTGTGACGCCTGTGTCCTGTTTGAAAATATTTTTTTCTGACGATCTTCTGCGGATCTATCGGTTTCTACAGTAGGCAGATAGTCGTTCAGCGATAAATTAGAAGTCTCTTCTTCCATTAAATGCATCGGTGTGGAAATCGGCCTCAAGAAGGTCTGTGAACCGCTTCGTTGCCTCATAGACAACAAGAAACCCTGTTTTCCGGTGAAGGATGTTCCTTTTGCCGGGCGACCAAATTCCGCCCGTGGATAACACGGGACTGTTGGAGGTATAGAGCCATGAAGTCGTTGCCCCTCGCCTTCCTGGTCATTCTGTTTGTGATCGTTGGATTCAGTTCCGAGGTCGGTGCTCAGTGTGAGCCGACCACAGACTGTAATTCCAATGGAATAGCAGACAGTTGTGATATTGCTGAGAACACCTGTGACGATTGTGATGGGAATGGAGTCCCGGATGAATGTCAGATTGCTGACGATCCATCTGTGGATTGCAACCAAGATTCCGTCTTGGATACCTGTGAAAGTTCCCTTGAGGACATATTGGTTCCAACAAGTACGTCAGAAGGATTTGGAAATTCCGCAGAGATGACGGAGACCTGGCTAGCTCTAGGAGCGCCGGAGTCCGAGATTTCTGGTCAAGATGCGGGAGCAGTTCATGTCTATCGAAACATCGGTAGCCGTTGGGTTGAAGAAACGATTCTGATTGCTCCCGATCCAGATGACGGTGCGCAATTCGGAGAAAGCGTTTCCGTCAGCGGGAACCAGATGATCGTAGGTGCTCCTGGCCTCGATGGAGGATCTTCTCAGGGAGACCTTGGGGCTGCGTACATTTACCGTCATGACGGAACAAATTGGAACTTCGAACAAAAAATCGAAGCCTCTAATGGGACCAGCAACTCAGAATTTGGTATCGCAGTTGGTATATCTGGCGATAGAGCAGTAGTCGGAGCGTGGGCAGCTCTTTCGAATTCAAATCACGGCGGTGCTTACATCTTTAGTTTTGATGGGAATTCTTGGTCCGAAGATCAAATCATTCAGTCGAACGATCCTGATGCTGAAAAGCGTTTTGGTGGTGCCGTTGCGATTGATGGAGATTACATAGCGATCTCTGATAAAAAAGCAGATCTTGGTTTCTTGAGTCAGGTCGGTGCAGTTTATCTCTACACGAGCATAACGCCGACGAATTGGATCTTTACCCAGAAGTTAACAGCACAAGATCCACAATCAGGCGCTGAATTTGGAAATGCATTAGATCTTTCCGGAACAAATCTCCTGGTAGGCGCACCGCTTGCAGATAGTGCAGATGGAGCGGCCTATCACTACGAGAGAACTTCTTTTGTTTATTCCCAGAGCGGAAAACTTTCAGAAGGTTTACAGAATGCGCAGCTAGGAATTGATGTTGCCATAACTGAAAACTGTTTGATTGCTGGTGCATGGCGTGCGAACAGTAACACGGGAAGAGTATTCTTATACGAAAAGGATGCAGCAGGAAGTTATAACTCAAATAGCTTTACGCCGGCTTCTACCCAAAGCGGACATCGTTTTGGGTCGGCTGTGGCTGGAGGAGGCCGTTGGTGTCTCGGTGCATCTCTTACCGCAGAACTTGCGGTTACTGATCGCTTGATAGATCTACCCGACTGTAACCAAAACGGTGTGGATGATTCTTGCGATATTTTCCTGACGGATGTTGAAGATTGTAATCTGGACGGAGTTCCGGATGTATGCCAGGTAGCCAGTGGTGAGGTCTTTGATTGCAACCAGGATGGGATTCCTGATCAATGTCAGCTGGATGATGGTTCTGAGCCGGACTGTAACGCTAATGGCGTGGTCGACTCCTGTGACATCGCATCTGGAAATTCTCCAGACTGTAATGTGAACGAAATACCAGACGACTGTGAGACCGACTGTAACTTCAATGGCATTGCTGATAGTTGTGAACTCACTGATGGATTAGCCTTCGATTGCGATGGAAACGGCACTCTTGATGAGTGTGATATTGCATTCGGGCTTGCTGCGGACTGCAATTCAAATGCGATCCCTGATAGTTGCGATATCCAAGCAGGAGTTGCCGATGACTGTGATGGCAGTGAAGTTCTTGATGTTTGCGAGATCCTTCTCGGAATCGCAGAAGACTGTAATAGCAACGGGAGTTTGGATCTTTGCGAAATCGCGATTGGAACTTCAGAGGACTGCAATGGGAACGAAGTCCCTGATATATGTGATATTGCGACGTTAACATCTCCTGATTGCAACGGGAACCTGAGTCCTGATGAATGCGAGCTCAGCGAAGGTTCGCAACCAGACTGTAATACCAATGGGATCATTGATAGTTGTGATATTGCAATTGGCGATAGTGGCGACTGCGATTTCAATGGGAATCCTGATGAATGCGATGTTGCCCTTGGTGCAGTTGACTGTGATGGGAACCTTGTTCCTGATGTTTGCGAAGTCGATGTCGATCTGAGTCCTCCAACGATTGTTGGATTGCCTGAAGCGATCGTTATTCCTGCTGCAGATGGTAGCTGTGAAGCAGTCGTGACCTGGGATGATCCGACGATTGAGGATGATTGTGGTATCGGTTCCATTACCCAGACAAGCTTTTCTGGTGATACGTTCTCGTTAGGTGCTACCGAAGTATCTGTCGTAGTAACAGATGTTAGCGGTAACGTGACGGGACACACTTTCGATGTAACGGTAATTGATGATCAGTTCCCTGTGATCGATGCAGGGCCCATTGACATTCAGCTTGATAATATCCCAGGTGAGTGCGAGGCGATCGCCACGTGGGATGAGCCGACAGCTAGTGATAATTGTTCCGTGTTGAGTTTCATTTCTACATTTAGCTCTGGTACAAGTTTCCCTGTTGGTACCACGACCGTTACATACGTTGCAGAAGACTCTAGTGGAAACGCAACAAATCACTCATTCAATGTGGTTGTGAACGACGTCGATTTGCCCTCGATTCAAGGTCTGCCTGGCACAGTAATCGTGAATACGAATCCTGGGCTTTGTACAGCACTAGTTTCATGGGCTGCTCCCACTGTTGCCGACAATTGTCCAGGCTCTAGTGTTGCCTCGAGTCATTCTCCCGGGGACGCATTCCCGGTTGGAGTCACTTTAATTACATATACTGCTACTGACGCTGAAGGTAATCAGACTGAATCTTCATTCGAGATGACAGTCATCGATGATGAACAGCCGAATGTGACAGGCGTTCCGACAAACGTAGTCCTTGAAAATGACCTTGGATCCTGTGGCGCAATCCATGAGTGGATTGCTCCTGAGGCTAGTGATAACTGTGGGAATCCAGTGGTCACATTGAGTCACCAATCTGGAGATAGTTACCAAGTTGGTACAACCGAAGTGACGATGACTGTAGATGATGGGAACGGAAATGTTCTCGACTTCGCATTTTCTGTCGTAGTTAACGATACTGAAGCACCTGCTATCGGCAGAATGCCTGAAGATATCACGCTTGATGCAGAAGACGGGCTTTGTACTTCTGTGGTGAACTGGGAGCTTCCCGAAGCCACTGATAATTGCGAAGCAGCGACATTGGTCGCAAATCATCAGCCAGGTTCAGATTATTCGGTTGGTACAACGGTGGTTACATACACCGCCACGGATATTCATGGAAACATTACGCTGGAATCCTTCAACGTAACTGTTCTCGATGATCAAGCTCCTTCCATTTCCGGATTGCCAGCGGATCTGATGACGGAAAGTACCCCTGGATTGTGTGGAGCAACTGTTGCCTGGGCTTCACCGATTACTGACGACAATTGTGGAATCCTTTCCGTTGAGACGACAAATGAAGCTGGAACTGTATTCCAGGTTGGTACAACGACTGTTACCTACACGGTTACGGACGTGAATAACAATGTGACGGAAGATTCGTTCCAGGTCGTGATCGAGGATATAGAAGATCCGGTTATTACAGATATGCCGGCTGACATCCTTGTGACGAATGAAGGAGGCGCTTGCGATGCTGCCGCTACATGGGATTTGCCCAATGCCATAGACAATTGCAGCATCGATAACCTGGAATCAGATCATCAATCAGGTGATCAGTTCCCGGTTGGAACAACCGTTGTTACCTATACTGCAACTGATGCATCTGGACTTCAGTCAAATAATTCATTCCAGGTTGTGGTAGAAGATGACGAAATCCCAACGATTACTGGATTGCCTGCATCTCTAACCTTTACCAACAGTGAAGGATTTTGTAATGGAGTTGCAATATGGGATGCTCCTGCTGCATCTGATAATTGTGGTATCGAAAGCCTGACTTCAACACATGAATCGGGTTGGAACTTTAGTGTCGGTGACACATTGGTTACCTACACCGCTACTGATATTCACAATAATCAAAGTACAGCCACGATGATCATTACCATCGAAGATTGGGAACCTCCGACATTTACGGATGCACCACTCTCGATGACGCTTCCAAATGAGCCAGGGCTTTGTTCTGCAGTTGCGATCTGGGATACGCCAGTGCCGCTAGATAACTGCCAGGTGATGAGTCTCGGAACGTCCCATTTGTCAGGCTTCATGTTTGATGTTGGCGTGACTCCAGTTACTTACACCGCCATGGATATTTACGGAAATATCGCAGAGTACACCTTTACCGTAACCATTCAGGATACCGAGTTTCCGGAAATCCAGAATGTTCCTTTGACTGTAGAGGTAGATGCTGAACCTGGCCTGTGTACTGCGGTTGCAAATTGGGATGCTGCAACTCCCATGGATAACTGCGGAATACTGAATTACGAATCCAGTCATACTCCCGGTGATGTTTTCCCGGTTGGGACAACGACGATCACGCTGACAGCGGAAGATAGCCACTTCAACGTTTCAACAAGTACTTTTGAAGTTGTAGTTACCGATACGCAAGATCCAGAGATCTTGAATATGCCGGAAGATATTCAACTGTCTTCTGAGTCGGGACTTTGTTCTGCTCTGGCCAGCTGGATCGAACCTTCTGGTCAAGATAACTGTGCAGTGGAAAGTTTGGTATCCAGCCATGACCCAGATACCTACTTCTTGGTCGGAACTACTGAAGTAACGATTACCCTTACTGATATTCATGGAAATATCACTGAAGCTGTAATGCTTGTGACGGTTACAGATATTGAGGATCCGCAGATTATTAATCTGCCGGATCGGGTAACGATCAGCACAGAGCAAGGTATTTGTCAGGGAACTACGTCCTGGCAAGAACCCGATACGTCAGACAATTGCGCTGTTGAATCTTTAATAGCGAGCGTCGAAAGTGGATCGATGCTTCCTGTTGGCGAAACTGAAGTGATTTACACGGTTACCGACATCCATCAAAACACCAGCAGTCAGAGCTTTATCGTAACAGTTGAAGATCAAGAGCTTCCTGAGATCAGTAATACACCGGCTGATATGGATATTCCAAACGATCCTGATCAGTGTGGAGCCACTGTTATGTGGGATGATCCGAGTGCTTCTGATAATTGCGCTGTTGATACTCTGACCAGTACGCACTCCAGTGGCGACTTCTTTGACGTTGGAACCACCGAAGTGATGATTACTGCTACGGATATTTACGGTAATAGTGATTCAACAACATTCTTGGTAACTGTCAGGGATGATCAAGATCCACAAATATCTGGGATGCCGCAGGATATCAGTGTTACCGCTGAATCTGGTGTGTGTGGTGCTACCGTCTCATGGGTAGCTCC
>JBBWWC010000310.1:0-17553 GCA_050256555.1 Planctomycetota bacterium
GGGCGGATCCCGCCACCAAGATCGAGAAACCGCACCTCAGGAAGATCTCGTGCCAGCTGAAGAAGGATTTCTGCTGCGGCACCAAACACGGTTTCATCGAGGATCATCGAGCTGGAATGGATATGTAATCCTTCGACTCGAATTTTGTGCAAGTCGATGATGCGGCGTGCTTCTTCCAGTTGTTTTCGATCGATGCCGAAACGGGAGCGTTGGTACCAGCCGGTCGCATCGCGGCTGGCCTCTGGAAGTACCAGGCCCGGATGAATCCGCAGGGTACAGGGAACATCACTTCGATACGCCTCTCCCAGCTTTTCCAGGTACGAGAGATTTTCGATGTTGAGTCGCACCCCCAGCTCGATGGCCTGTTCAAGCTCATCGAAAGGCACACCGTTGGGCGTAAAGATGATGTCATGCGCTGCAAAACCAGCATCCAGGCCGATGCGTACCTCGTGAATCGAAACAGCATCGAGCCCGACGTCGAGGGTTTTCATCAATCCGAGCAGGTCCCGATTCGAGTTCGCTTTCAGTGCGTAGAAGATGCGATGATCAAAAGGGGAGAAGGAACTTCGGAAGCGAGAGACTTGTCGTTCGATGATGGCAGAGTCGTAAACGTACAGAGGGGTACCGTGTTGCTCGGCGAGAGCCTCGACATTTTCCCCACCGATTTGCCAGTGCTCATCCTGGTATTGCATTGCAGCCCTTCATCCGACATACGGGATTTTCGCATGGAGATGGCTTCGTCGCATCTGCATCTATGAAGGAATCCAGGCGTGACATCGGCTCATGCGTGACATCGGCTCATGCGTGAAAAGCTGCCAGAATCTTGTCGCCGTCATTTTCGCGTAACCCGCAGACCATCTGCTGTAGCTCGTGAATCCGTTGGTGCTGGCGTTGATTGGGATTTTCAAGGTAACAGCGCAGGTGCCAGAATCCCATGCCGTGGGCGCACCAGCGAGCCATCGCCGGCAACGCTTGTTGTTCAGCAACGGACAGTTTTCGGTGGGACTGATAACCGGTCAGCAGCGCTGCCACCAGGTTTTTATCCAGCGTGTCGCCGAGGTAGCCAAAGCCGATGATGGCCATACCGATGTCAAAGATCAGAGCGTCATTACAAGAGTCCTCGAAATCGATCAGAGCCATCAGTTTTCCATCACGAAAGATGGTGTTGTCGGGGAATGCGTCGGCGTGAACAAATCCACGGGGAAGATCAAAAGGTAAAGACGCTTCGATGCTTGCTGTTTGTTCAAGAAACTCATCGCAGAATTCAGGATACTGCTGCAGTTCAGTCATTTTTTCTTGTCGAAAGCTACGCAGGTCTTCGATGTCGATGAGTGCTGTCGATGTGTAGCCTGGTGGGATCGGTTTTAAAGAAAGACATCCGAGCGCCTGTCCGATCTGATGCGCCGAGTCTGAATTGACCTGAGGAGGCTTACCTTCGATGAAGTCGTAGATCATCACTTTTTCTTGCTGGTGATGTGTGACGTATTCGCCATCGCTTCTGGGGATCGGATAGGAAGCTGGAAAACCACTCTTCTGGATGGAACCAAGAAAGAGGATCTCGTCGTGGATTCTCTGTTGAGATTGGGCTCGGCAAAAACGAGCCAGAAAGTTGCCCTTTGAGGTTTTTACCCGGTAGTTGACGTTGGCATAGCCAAGAAATAATCCAAAAATTTCATCGATGTGACCCAGGTCGCTGGCAGCAAAGGCTGCAGCAATGGCATCTTTCGCTGCGGCATCGAGGAGTGCTTTCTGAGGCGCTTCCATGCAATGTAGTGTAGCTGGTCCAGCTTTGATCATAGGGGTTTGTTTTTGGTCTTGACGGAGATTCCTTCAACAACCACTGGTCAAGGATGGAGGAAGCTGCTTTGATGTTCGGGCCTCGAGGGAAATTGTCAGAAAGGGCACAACGTTGGTGATTCTGGGACTGAGAATCTCTCCATGGTTACTACTGCTTTTTCTGATGCAGTTGTGTGCCGGGCCGTCACTCTGGGCTCAGGGCTGACCGGCCTGAACCAATCCATACGCCCCTGATTCGGGGGCTCTGGGGTCCGGTCTGGGCTCCATCCGACACGGCACTGATACCTGGCAGATGCGAGTTTCCCTGATACGGGGATTCGGATTCGACGGTAGTCATGAAGAAGACAAGGGTGTCGATGCTCTGGGCAATGTTGTTGCCGTGCCATCCCACAGCCACGAAGTGTCTCTCGATATTGCTCGCTTACAGTTTCAGCTCGAATACACCTTTGAAGAGCCGTGGGCGGTCCGCTGGCGACTGCCGATTGAACAGAAATCGAGATCCGCTTCTCTCGCCAACATTGATCCTGCGGCGACTCCTGCAGAGATCGAGGCGATGCAGCGCAACCTTCAGATTCATCATCCGAGTCGGAACCTGTTGGGTTTTGGCGATATGGATATGTTGTTGAGCTGGCACAGTCACGATATGGGTAAGGACGGTGCGCTTTTCTCGGCGGCAGCGGGCACTACGTTGCCACTGGGGCGTACCGAAGAGAATCCATATCTCGCCGGAGATTCTGGTGAAGAACACGAACACATCCAATTGGGAACCGGCACCTTCGATCCGATCATCGAGGTTTTCTACAGCCGTCCATTCGGTGAGGAAGGGACCCTCAGCGCCTTCGCCCAGGGTCGTTTTCCCGGCAGTCGAAACGATGAAGGATATCGAGGTTCACGGATGATTCAGGGTGGTCTTGGAGCCATCAAGCCGCTCGGTGACCTCGGCCCGTGGGAGCAGACTTTTGGTGTGATTGGTCTGGTCTATCAGGATCAGGGACGGGCCACCTGGGATGACGAGGTCGATCCGAATACAGGATATCAGGCCCTTTCAGCGACCATCGGAATCAGCTGGAAGGATGAGGAGCTACGCAATCGGACCTTCTCTTTGATCTTGCCCCTCTCGATCAAAACGCTGGACTCTTCCGAGGGCACATATGAGCCCGGCCCGATCCTTACACTGGGCATCGGATTCTAGCGACGCGAGGGGTCGAAGACGTGCGCTCATCTCCCGGCTAGACTGGGTGTCATGATGATTTTAATACTAATCCTTGGTGTGGTGGCGACTTCGACAGTTGCTGCCGATGATTTTGTTGATGTTTCTGTCGGAAATATTCCGTTGGTTCTGTCTGCGCCTCATGGTGGGACAGTGAAGCCGATTGGTGTTCCTGATCGGACCAAAGGAACCCTTGTTCGCGATTCCAGTACTCGAGAGCTGGCGATCGAGCTGGCAGCCGCAATCGAAAAACGTACTGGCAAAAAACCGTTCCTCGTGACGAACCGGATGCATCGAATCAAGATGGATCCCAACCGCGCAATTGACGAGGCAACCCAGGGTGGCGTTTTCGCTGCCATGGTGTATCGCACCTACCACAAAGCGCTGGAAGATTCCTGCCAGCAGGCGCTAAAAATTGGCGGTGGTGAGGCTTTGCTCATCGATCTTCATGGTCATGGGCATCCGGATGACTGGATTGAAGTTGGGCATCTTCTGGGTGGTTCTCAACTGGAGGTTCCCGATGATGAACTGAAGGATGTCGAGTGGATCCGCGGTCCTGAAAGCATCGGCGCCTTACTTGAAAAGGTTGGTTTCCAGGCGGTGCCATCGCCGCGGTTGCCGCATCCTGATGGCAAAAAGTTCTGGAGTGGTGGTTACATCACCCGCCATTACCGAAAAGACGGAATGCGCACCCTGCAATTCGAGATGCCCTGGAGTGTTCGCAAGAAGGAGGGTCGCATCACCAGTGTGCCAGCGCTGGCAGAAGCCATCGATGAGTTGATGGCGAAGTGGAAGATCGGTCAGAAAAAAGATCGGTCAGAGAAAAAGGTCGAAAAGAAGCCTGCTAAAAAAATCCAAAAACCAAACGTGATCATCGTCATGACCGATGATCAGGGTTATGGGGACCTCGGCTTCCATGGCAATCCGATGATCCAGACCCCGAATCTTGATGCATTGGCGAAAGAAAGTGCCCGCCTCGATCCTTTCTACGTGTCGCCGGTTTGCGCACCGACCCGGGCTTCGCTATTTACCGGACGCAGCCATCAACGAACCCGAGCGATCGACACCTACATCGGTCGTGCGATGATGGATCCATCCGAGGTGACCATCGCAGAGATTCTTCAAGATGCTGGATACGCGACGGGGATCTTTGGCAAGTGGCATCTGGGTGATTGCTATCCGATGCGACCGGGAGATCAGGGCTTCGAAAAATCTCTGGTCCATCGAGGTGGAGGTATTGGTCAGCCATCGGACCCACTCGGAGGGGAACGGAAGTACACCGATCCGATCCTGATGGACAACGGTTTACCGCGCCAGATGGAGGGGTACTGCACCGATATTTACTTCGATGAGGCACTCAAGTTTGCGACCCAATCTCATGACCAGGACCGGCCCTTCTTGGCAGTGATCACTGATAACTGTCCACATGGACCGTGGCACGATGTACCTGCTGAAGAGCTAGCGTTGTACGAAGATGTCGATCTTTCTGCCGCTTCATTTCCACAGGACAAGGGTGCGCCCTTGAAGGGGAAGTGGAATCACGACCAGGTTCGTCGGTCCTATGCGATGATCACCAACATCGATGAAAAGATGGGGGAGTTGGTTCGTAAGATCGACGCGATGGGGATCGGCGAAGAAACACTCATCCTGTTTCTTTGCGATAACGGCCCGGAAGGGCGTCGTTTTGTCAGCGGATTCCGCGGCTCCAAGAGCAGCACCCTGGAAGGTGGCGTTCGATCTCCTTTGTTTGCCCGCTGGACAGGCACCTTGAAGCCGGGAGCGGTGACTGGCTGGCCAGCAGCGCATTACGATATTTTGCCGACGGTTCTGGACGCTTGCTCTGTGCCTTTGCCTGACGGATTGAAGATCGATGGCACCAGCTTCCTGCCGGAACTCAAGGGTGCAAAGGTCAAGAGGGCGCCGAGAACCGTGGTGATCCAGGCCCATCGGGGCGACGAACCGGTTCTCTATCACAACTTCATGGCGCGCTCGGGAAACTGGAAGCTTGTTCATCCATCCGCATTCTGGAATGACAACTTTTCCGGCGAGCCAAACTTTCAGCTCTATGATCTGTCAGTAGATCCCTATGAATTAAAAGATGTCTCCGAAGAGAATCCTGAAACAGTTCGAAAGCTGCGAACCGATTATGAAAAATGGTTTGTTGATGTTTCAACGGAGCGAGAGGACCCATGGGCTCCACCGCGGATTATAATTGGATCTGATCAGGAAAAGATGACGGTGTTGACCCGCCAGGATTGGCGACATACCCACGGACGTCCGTGGGGCAGAAACTCGCGTGGCCAATGGCATGTGAATGTTGTCGCAGAGGATTCGTACCGGATTGACTGCCGTTTTTCTGCAGAGGCGAAACCTGGAGTGGCGACTCTCATCTGTGGTGATCTACAGGTTCAGCAATCTCTGTTACCGACGACCCGGACCTGTAGCTTTCGGGGTGTTCGGTTGCCGGCCGGTGAATCGGAGCTAGAGATCCACGTGTCCCATGGCGATCAGATTCGCGGGATTCGTCAGGCCGATGTCTATCGCTGGTCCGACAAGAAATAGATCCGTCACCAGCCTTCGATCACGGACAGGTATTAACCGAACAACCGAGTGTGTCGCTGGTCGGATCCGATCCGCAGATTTGATCGGGTGCCGGAGGTGCTGGTCCACCACTGAAAAGATGTGACAGCAGGTAGATGGTATCAGCGATGTTGTTGGAACCGTCATCGTTGTTGTCGCAGGCGTCATTGCAGGGGGCGGGTCCTGCTCCGGAGAAGAGAACCTCAAGCTGGAAGACGGCATCGGCGATGTTGCGGGCTTGATCTGCGTTGCAGTCGCCGCGTGTAAAGGATGCTGTTGTTGGCGCCATGATCACCAGGTCATCGTGGAGACAAGCACTGGTACTTCCGAAGTTGGCATAATCGACCTCGTTAGCGACTCCCAGGCTGTTATTGAATCGTAACCAGCTACCGATGCAGCTGCCGGGGACGACGGCGCCAGGTTGTGTCGAGTAGGTGGCCTGTAGCGGGTTGATGGAGCCAGGAAAATCTATCGTTTCGATTCCAGTTGGGCCGAACACGACATCGATGCTCCATCCGTCGGAGAAGAGCTCGCTGATAAACAGCTCGGGACCGGCTCCGCCATATAGATCGGCGATCTCTCCCCAGGACACGACGCTATTGATCTGGAAGATGGCCGGATCATGAGAAACCGCCATCGAGAAACCGGTGACGTCATTCAAAGACAGGAGTGCTGGTTGAATCTGCGGTTCCACCACCACTGTTCCAGCTCCAGTCTGCTCATCGTAGGTACCGAAGGTACGCGGTATTTTGTAGATCACACCTGGATCGATGAAACCGTTGAAGATAAAGGTACCGATGGTCAAGGGGTCGTGGGCAGAACCGCCAGCGTTGATGGAAGAATCAGAGCCCGGGCCGGTCGGTGAAGATGAGCAGAACTCGATGTCGGAAAAGAAAGGCCCGTTTTGAATCCAGCTGTAATCGACGAAGTAAAGATCATGTTCGGTTCCGGCCGGCAGTGACACGACATTGCTGTTATCGATGATGCAATTGGTGGTGAATCCGCCATTGAAGAAGGCCACGTCATGGAAATCAGGGGGAGCGGGCAAGCTCAGTAGCGCCTGGGCAAAAGAAACTTCCTCGAGATTGGCCGCAATGGGATCGTGACAGAGAGTGACCGTCCAGCCATCGACGTTCGATCCCCCCTCGGTGTTGAGTTGAATCAGAAGATCCGGATCTGGAGCCGTGTAGTTGAAAGCGCTGAGGATATATACGTCAGAAGCCGCAACCGTTTGGCACCAAGGAACCACGAGAACTGCCGACAAGGTGCAGGCAAGGAGCCGGCTGGCGAGATTTTGCAGGGGAAGAATACGATTGCGCATCTATTACCATCTTACGGTCTTCGGCGAACATTAATCTGGCTGGGTATTCATCTATTTTAACACCGAAATATATAGGAGCAAACAAACGGTTGTTTTCTGATGCAGTTGCGAAGCCCGTGACGTGGATCGATTCTTTAGTGACAGGGTCGGATGATGGTTCTTACCGCCTGCAGGGCGATTCGTTGCGAAAGGATCGGGCATTGCTCTGCGCTGATGGCCTCGATCTCTGATGGTTTTCGTTGCTGGTCATCAAGGAGCATCTCTGGGATTTCGACACCGACCAATTCGCGCTCGACGTCTACGTTTTTCAGGCCGAGAGTCTTCACGCGCACCGCCTCTAGCCGATCGCTGATTTGTTCGACAGATAACACCCTGCTGATGGCTCCGATACAGTCCTCGGGAGCGATGGTGTTCACGTGAGATGATTGCTCAAGCACCTCGTCGATCACTTGTCGTAGTTCACGATCACGGACGGCAAAGACCAGCGACTGAACGAATCCACCACAGACCACGATGCCCTCGCGGCCGTAATGCTGTGCATCCCAATGAATCGGATGGGTGTTGCGGTATAAGGTTGAGAGTGCCAGATTTTCGGTCCAGCCGATCGGTCGTACGGCCGGGTGCAGGATTACATCATCGGTGGAGAGCTCTTCACGGGGAGCATCTGGAAACGAGGCAACCGATTGGAATCGATCCAGAGGAGTCTCGCTGACGCCCATGAAGTATTTCGAGTTCTTTCCATGATCTGGCTTTGCTTCTCGTTCGACTGGGTGCGGAATCGGATCGTAGTAGGAGCGCTTCAGTAATGAGAAGACTCGTTCACCGCGTTGGTTGACTAAAATGTGAGTGGTATGAATGACACTGGCGTCTTCGCGTGAAGTATTTCCCATCCGGTCGAGACGGGTAAAACTGCGGAAGGTGTCACCTTCTCGAACAACCGCTTCCTGACGTGCATTCTCCAGACCGAGATGATATCTACAGCTTTGTGAAAAAGGCTCGACCGAAAAACAGAGTGTCATGTTGAGAAGCATCGAGACCGGAAAGGCGATTTCGTCGAGACCACAGCCTGCGGCGTATTCTTTGCTGGTTGTGATTCGACTCGATGCCGGAAATGCCGATTGCCAGATGGTGCGCCAGCTGGCATCGATGGTCACTTCGTGTGGGCTTTCGAGAATCTCGCCAGGACAAGCAGTGCGGAGATCTAACCCGTAGACGGGAAACTTACTTTGCATCGGCGATCAAGCTGCCTCTCGAGACTCCGCCAGAATGTCGGCCATGATTTTCATGGCCTTCTTGAGCATCGGCGGGCCAATCATCTTTCCATCTAGTTTGGCGATGGATCCCTGAGTTTCAATCGCTTCGATGACTCTCCTGGCGTGTTTGATCTCTTCTTGGGTGTAGGAGAAAATTTCGAGGGCCTTGTCCATTTGACGTGGGTTCAGAGCGAAACAACCGTCAAACCCGAGGCTCTTCATGCGTCGGTTTTCCTGCTCGAACCCAGCCAGATTGTCGAGATCGAGAAAAGGCGTCGAAATCGCTGCTAATTTGTGGGCCTTGGCGGCCATCAAAACCATCGATCGTGCGACCTGTATAGATTCTTCGCTCAGATCGGCATCCATCTCGAGGCAGAAATCACCATGGCCGAATGCCATGGCCACGTTGCGTGGTGATGCCGATGCGATGGCAGCGGTATCCAGTGCAGCGCCGGGGCGTTCGATCAGAGGCACGAGAACATTATGTCCCGGTTCAAGTCCGAGTATTTTCTCAGATCGAGTCAGGGTCTCCGCAATTTCTTTGACGTCCGAGGCACAGTTGATCATCGGTAGCAGTAGCCCATTCAGATCTTGATGGAGACAGCGAGCGAGATCGAGACGCATCTCTTCAGGATTGTCGGGGCCATTGATTCTCAGCAGGACTTTTCGATTCTCGAATACGCCCGAGCGGAACAAATTGATGATTCGAGAGCGTTGACGTGCCTTGTGTTGAACGGCAACGCTGTCTTCAAGATCGAGTAGCAAGGTGGCAGTACGAGGCATGCGGCGAATCTTCTCGACATCGGTGTCTGCTCGCAAGAAGAAGACACTTTTGAAGGAATTTGGACCGAGGGGGCGGTGGGTACTGCAGTTATCGATGAGAGCCTCCTAATAGCGATGAATCCGGATATTTGGTGGCCTGGGACCGACTTTCTGGCTGCTTCATTTACCGTGACCTGAGCCTTAACAGCACCTATCCTGCCTGAATGAACTTTTTGAGGAGGTTTCATGCGCATTTTGATTCTGATGATGGCTCTGGTGCTGGTTTCTACCCTTGTTTGTGCGGATACGCCCACTCCGGTAAAGGTCTTCATCCTGGCGGGGCAGTCCAATATGGAGGGCAAGGGGGCGGTCAACACCCTGGCTCATCTGGGCGATGATCCGGAGTACGGCCATCTGCTCGATGACATCTACAAGGATGGCGAATGGCTGGTTCGTGACGATGTGTTCATCGATTACCTCGGTCGCAGTGGCCCCCTGACCGTTGGTTTCGGTTCCAAGGGTGGAGCTCACGGCGGCAAGATTGGACCGGAACTGGCGATCGGCACCGTGCTCGGCGATGCCTTCGATGAAAAGGTGCTGCTGATCAAGACCGCCTGGGGTGGCAAAGATGTGGCGAAGGATTTCCTGCCGCCATCGATGGGTGGTCCCGGCGAGTTCTACACCAAGATGATGGAAAACGTCGATCGAGTGCTGGCCGACATCGGTTCGGTAGTGCCCGGCTACAACGATGAGGGTTACGAGATCTGCGGCTTTATCTGGTTCCAGGGCTGGAACGACATGGTCAACAAGGAAAAGACCGCCGCTTATCCCGAACGCTTTAGCGCTTTCATCGCTGACATCCGCAAGCACTGGAAGAGCGATAAGTTGCCGATCGTGATCGGCGAACTGGGAGCCGACGGCGACAAGGCCTCCGGTGGCGTGGCGCGTTTCCGCAAGGCGCAGGAAACCATCGCTGCGGTCGAAAAATTCCAGGGCAACGTCAAGCTGGTGCGGACCTCTCCCTACTGGGACTGGGAAGCCGACAAGATGTATCGCGACGATGTATGGAAGAAAGAAGATGAGAAGCACAAGTTCTATCGCATCGCTTCCGATCGCCCTTACCACTACCTCGGCAGCGGCAAGATCTACTATCTGATGGGCTGGGCGATGGGCCACGGCATGATGGAACTGCTCGGCGAAGGGGGTCTACCCCCGAGAAAGAGTACCGGTGACGGCTTCTATCGCTTTGCCGCTCGCACCGTGTACGTCCCGGAAGAAGTGAAGCAGCACATCAACGGAGCCCACGGTGGTTTTGCCGTTGACCGGATTCATGACGGAGGTGATGGCTCGACTTATTTCTGTCTCAAGGGGGTCGGCCTGATTCGCATCGATCCGGCACTCACTCGACTGGAAGTCATCGGCGGCGATGCGGCGATCCGCGATGTGAACATTCACAACACCTGCATCATTCGAGACGATGGTCAGCCTTACTTTGCCCTGCCATCGGATGAAGCGCAGAAAGTTTTCATCACCGACAAGAAGGGCCAGCTGATCCGAACTCTACCCAACCCTTATGGGGAAGATGGGGGAGCCTTTCGTGTTTGTGATGTAGAGGTGGTCGGGGGCATCCTCTATGCCGCCAACGGCTATGCCGACAACGTTTGCTTCGCTGCTGATCCATTCTTCGGCAAGCCGGAACAGCCCGATGTCGGTAGCTGGTTTCCGCTTCGTTTTGGTGGTCGTGGTACTGCCCACGGCAAGTTCGGAACCGCCCACGGCATTACCGCAGTACCGAATACCGATGTCTTCACCGTCGCCGACCGCGCCAATGCACGCCTCGAAACTTACACCCGCGAGGGCCGTTACATCGGTGGCATCGACTTCGAGCCGGGCACGATGCCCTGTGATGTCGATTACGTCGCCGATCTGGCAGTGGTGGGATGTCTGAAGGGGGCTGGTGGTAGCACTCCGGCGCCGATCCATCTGCTCAAGGATGGCAATCTGGTTTCGACGCTGAAACTGCAGGAGGATCTTGGCCTGGAGGGCTGGACCCACGTCCACAACGCGGCCATCCGATTGCTGACCGACCCGGAAAACCTCGGAGCCCCGCGGGTCGTGATCATCGCCAGCGGCTGGAACCCCGGTCGGATTGCGGTGCTGGAACAGGTGCGGCCGTAGAGCTGGTCTTCTAGCTGCTTTCGACTACTTGCTCATTCATCTTCTGTTCGATCCTGACCGATCGGCTCAGGTACTCAAGGAGCAGCTTGAGCAGCGCCAGTCCGCAGATCCCTGCCAGAATCTGGGCGGCCAGCCCCCCGAGAGCCACGATGGTAGTCATGAAATTGGGGGTTGAACTCAAGACGATGATCATCGTTGAGATGATGCCAATCGATAAGATGATCAAGGTCAGGATGATTGCGACCTTGTAGACGAAGGGGCCCCATCCTGGGATGGAGTTTCCCTCGAGGTTTATTGCCAGTAGTGACGGTCCACGATTTGGATGCACTCTGCGTGTTTTACTGCGCTTGGTCATGACGGGCCTCTCTCTCTATTTCTATCTATCCGATTGCAGAATTCCGCAGGACGGAAGAAATACGAAGAAATACGGTAATTTTATAAATCGTGACAGCGTTGGATCTTGTGTAAGGCAGCGACAGGCGAGATTCAGGCCAGGCCGGTGCTCAGGTGTTTGAGCAGGGGTCGGATGACTCCACCTTCATTCATACCGCAGCAGGGAATGCCACCGCTGTAGGCGTGTGGAAACTGGGGAAACGCAAATCCCTGGACGCCTGCGATATGGAATACCGGTACCCCTCTTTGCTCGAGATCCCGGATGACTCTTTTGCGAGGAGCTGGATAGGTTTCATTGAGCAGCACCACCCCGTCCCACAGTTCGGGAATGATCTGCTCGAGAGCGCCTTTCCTGGCGACATCGATGAGAATTACCTCTTGTCCGCGCAGTTGTGCCGGGAAGTCGTCCTGACGGTCTACCGTGTAAACCGTTCGATCTTCTTTTAATAACTGTTTCTTCAGCTGAATCCCGACGCTTCCTCGGCCACCGAGTAGCACCACGGGGGTTTCTTTGCTCAGTGCGAGCTGTTGTCGAACTTGCTGTTCGGCCAGCGAGACAACCTGGCCAACGAGTCCTGATCGACGGTTGAGCTCCTGCGGTTCCAGTACGCCTTTTCGTTGCATGGCACTGGGTAAGATACCGGAATACTTGATGCTGGTGACCCCGAGCCATTTGGCGACGAGATCAGAGTTTCTCTTCAGATCCGCTACAAAGTTCTGCTTTTCGAAATCTTTCTCGGTACCGGAGATGCCAAAGATCAACCCGGGCGATCCGCCCTGGAAGTAGAGGCCGCAGATCACCGGGATCTTCTTCAAGTAGGGTTGGATAAACTTGAATCCGTAGTGATCGACGTATTTCTGACTGGCCGGATAAACGATGAAGAGCGAGCGGGCTGGCCTGAACAGGATTCGATTGATGAGCCCGAGCAGCAACAGCGAGAGCGGATTGCTCAGCAACACGATGGCCAGCAGCACCAGTGATTTGCGGCAGAGGTTTTTCACAGTGCGTCCTTTTGCTGCAAGTGGCCGAGAATCCCGTGGTCAGCTCAGGGGTTTCGATGGTTATGGGAAACCGGAGCTCACCCCCAGCTAGATTCATCCGGAATTACCGCGGCATCGGACCGATGAGGATCATCGCTCGTGGTTGGGAACCGGGGTGGCATTGCGGTGCGGGAACACTGATAGGATCCGTGAAGAAACCCAGGGGTGTTTTACGGCGAGTGCGTTAGCCCCGGCGGATTCGTTTTATGAGTACGAAGAAGAGGATGATGGCGAGAATGATGGCGGGCGCATAGGTGAAGATGGTGATGACCAGTTGCGACTCGTCAGAGATCCCCGGCACCAGCACCGAGGTGTTCGGATCTTCAGGCTGGTAATAGACAACGACCGTTGATCCGACAGGGTATTGATTGAGAACCTTTTGCGCCTGTGATTTGAAGTCGTAGCTGGTCATGTGCTGAACCAGCTGGTTTTCGAACTCCTGCCCGGCGACCTGGTATCGATAGAGAACTTTCGGTTTGTAGGTGGTTTTCCGGGATCGGTTGCTGGAACTGCCGCTTGATCGGTGAGATGAGATTTTTGTCTCGATCACTTCGCCGCTGGCGGTCGGCCAGCTGTCGGCTTCCTTGAATTGGTTGGCCTCGTCGACGAAGTAAGAGGTAAAGCCGATCCACGTCAGCAGGAATAAAATTATGCCGACAATAAAGCAGCCGGATCCTATATTTGAGAACTTCGAGGTCTCCTCGATGGAATCGAATTCAGCGTCAGCTGCGTTTTCTTCATTCATCATGGACAGATGGGATCCTCGCAGGTGGGAGATGTCGGAGCGACCGGATCGATTCCGCAATCGGGCCAGGGTGGTGCCGGTGGCGCTCCTGAATTGAAAAGGGTCGCAAGCATCGTCACGCCATCGCCAATATCTATGTTTTGGTCACTGTCGAAATCACAGGCATTGTGACAGGGCGGGAGAGGTCCCGAGGCGAACAACCAGAAAAGATGAAAGATCACATCGGCGATATTGAAACTGGAATCGTTGTTGCAATCACCCCGGATGAATCGTGGTTGTGGCGGCGGTGGGGCTGAACAGGGCATGGAAAGGGTCGCGTCGAAGATACAGGCGGTCGGAAAACAGGTCGCGACGCAATCGACGACGGTGCCGATGATCTGGATTTCGGTGCCCGGGGGAGGAATCGGTACGGTGCCGATGTCGATCAGGTAGGTACTGCCCGTCACGTAGGATTCAAATAGTGGGCAGAAGCCGGTCGGGTCGCTGACGATGATTCCGCATTCATCGAAGGGAACCTGGGCCATGGCGCTGGCCGACGCGGGCCCGAAGCCGAGAATTTGTAAGGTCACCAGCAGTCCCAGTAGTGATTTGAGGCGAAAAAATCGCAATGTTGTCACTTCAGGGATCCTTCCAGGGAAGATGACCGGGTTCGGTGCGCCGGTTCCACCTCATTTTACCCCCTTCCACAGGGGACGTATATGGGACTGGTTGGTCTAGATTGACCCAGAATCGCTTCATCCAGAGGCCTCGACCTCGCATCATTAGTTGCGATCCTGCGACCACTACCTGAGTGGTCGATATGAACCGAGATGCAGAAAGAAGAAACAAGATGAAGATCGGAGTGCCACGGGAAATCTGGCCCGGCGAATGCCGTGTGGCCGCCTCTCCCGCCAACGTCAAGAGACTGAAGAAGCTCGGCTTCTCGGTGCTCATCGAGAGCGGCGCTGGAGCAGCCGCCAGTTTTGATGATGAAAGCTATCGCAATGCTGGAGCCGAGATCGTCGATGGTGCTTCTGCCGCATGGGAGCAGTCGGACATCGTCATCAAGGTGCGCGCTCCGATGGAACATCCAGACAATGGAACTCATGAGGCCGATCTTCTTCGTGAAGGCGGAACCCTGATCAGTTTTATCTGGCCGGGCCAGGAGGAAGCTCTGGTTCAAAAGCTTGCTTCGCGTAAGGCCACCGTGTTGGCGATGGATTGCGTTCCGCGAATCAGTCGTGCGCAGAAACTCGATGCACTGTCATCGATGGCGAATATCGCCGGGTACCGCGCGGTACTCGAAGCGGCGCATCACTTTGGCAGCTTTTTCACTGGCCAGATGACGGCTGCAGGAAAAGTACCCCCGGCCAAAGTGATGGTGGTGGGCGCTGGTGTTGCAGGACTGGCGGCGATCGGCGCAGCCCGTGGCCTGGGTGCCATGGTTCGGGCTTTCGATACCCGTCCGGCAGTCGAAGAACAGGTGCAATCGATGGGTGCCGAGTTCCTGACGGTCGAGATCGAGGAGGATGGAACCGGCTCCGGCGGTTACGCCAAGCAGATGAGCCAGGCCTTCATCGATGCAGAACACGCCCTGTTTGAGGAACTGGCCCCGGATATCGACATCATCGTGACCACTGCATTGATCCCGGGAAGGCCCGCTCCGTTGCTGATCACCGAGCAGGCGGTCAAGAACATGAAACCTGGCTCTGTGATCGTAGATCTGGCGGCGGAACGTGGCGGCAACACTGCCGGTGCTGTCGCCGACGAAGTGGTCGAAAGCCATGGCGTCAAAATCATCGGATATACCGATCTGCCGAGCCGAATGCCCAATGTCTCCAGCAATCTGTATGGCAATAACATCTGTCACTTGCTCGATGACATGGGGGGCGCTGAAAACTACAAGATCGATGAGGCCGATGAAGTGGTGCGGGGAACACTGGTTCTCAACGGCGGAGAGATGAGGTGGCCGGCTCCGGTCAAGAAGTTGGCCGAGGAAACCAAGCAGCCCGAGGCCGCTCCAGAAAATCTTGTTGCAGCAGCGGCTTCAGCCGAGAAGAAGGATCGTGGGCCGTTTGTGTTGCTGTTGATCGGCCTGGCGCTGATCGCAGTTGGCTGGTCTGGAGATTCAGGGTTTCTTCATCAGATGACGGTATTCGTATTATCGTGTTTCATCGGATATCAGGTCATCTGGAATGTCAGCGCTTCTCTTCATACACCCTTGATGAGTGTGACCAACGCCATCAGCGGAATCATCATTGTCGGCGGAATGCTGCAGCTGGGTGGGCCGCTGGAACAGCCTGCGACGATTCTTGGAGTTATTGCCGTTCTTTTCGCCACGATCAACATCGCCGGCGGTTTTCTTGTCACTCAGCGCATGCTGAAGATGTTCCACGGTTAAGGGGGCGATCATGATTCCTTACGGAGCAATTCTCGCTTCTTACCTGGTCGCAGCAGTTCTCTTCATCCTGAGCCTGGGTGGGCTTTCGCATCAGAAGACTGCTCGACGCGGTAACCTTTACGGCATCATTGGAATGTTGCTGGCCATCGGTGCCACGACATTGTTGATCACCGGGCAGGTTGCTGGCAAAGAGACACTTCTTGGCGATGCCATGACTCGCAATGCTTTTGGTGCAGCGATCGGAATCGGCGCGCTGGTAGGAGCAGTTCTGGCGGCTCGTGTCGGTATGACCTCGATGCCAGAGCTGGTCGCTATCTTGCATAGCTTTGTCGGATTAGCTGCTGTGCTGGTTGGCATTTCAACTTACTTGAGACCTGGAATCCCGGTTCCTGATGATGGTCACCTTGTTCACAACATAGAAATTTATCTCGATGTTTTCATCGGTGCGATCACCTTCACCGGATCGATCCTGGCCTTCTTGAAGTTGCGTGGCAGTGTTTCCGGTAAACCGTTGACCTTGCCGGGGCGTCATCTCTTGAACTTGGCGATGGTGGTAGCGTGTATCTATCTATCCATCGGTTTCGTGACTGCAGCTGGTCCCGGTGCGGATGACTACGGTGCCGTGGAGCCGCTGCTGTGGATGACCCTCATTGCCTGCGTCATCGGTTTTCACATGGTGGCGGCCATCGGCGGGGCAGATATGCCGGTCGTGGTTTCGATGCTCAACAGTTATTCCGGCTGGGCCGCGGCGGCTGCCGGGTTCATGCTGAAAAACGATCTACTCATCGTGACCGGTGCGCTGGTCGGTTCATCTGGTGCGATTCTCAGCTACATCATGTGTCGAGCGATGAATCGCTCTTTTGTCAGCGTCATTCTTGGTGGCTTCGGCACGGACGGTGGCGGTGGTGGTGGTAGCAGCAGCAAGAGTGAAGACCAGGGTGGAGTGGTTACTTTCGATGTCGAGGAGGCGGTTGAGGCGATGCGTGAAGCATCGGAGATCATCATCGTTCCTGGATACGGTATGGCAGTCGCACAGGCGCAGCACTCTCTCAGCCAGGTGGTCGATTTTCTGAAGGAAAAGGGTAAGACGGTTCGATTCGGAATCCACCCGGTAGCTGGGCGCTTGCCAGGGCACATGAACGTGTTGCTGGCTGAAGCGAATGTCGATTACAACCTCGTTCTGGAGATGGACGAGATCAACGACGATTTCCCCGCGACCGACCTGGTGCTGGTGATCGGCGCCAACGACATCGTCAATCCCGATGCACTGGAAGATCCAAACAGCCCCATCGCCGGCATGCCGGTCCTCGAGGTGTGGAAATCGGAAACGGTTGTCGTGATGAAGCGCAGCATGGGCACCGGTTACGCCGGCGTGCAGAACCCGCTCTTTTTCAAGGACAACACCCGTATGCTCTTTGGAGATGCAAAAGCAGTGGTCGATCAACTGTTGACTGGTTTGAGAAGCTGATGGTCTTCGGTCGAGTCGGATCCGCTTCCGTGACAGGGAGACTTCAGGATCCGGCTTGATTTCCCCACTCGATTTGAATCGTGGGCTTGAGTTGTAACTCAAATCTGAGCAGTTCGGTTTCGGCATCAAATCGAGCGACTAGTTTTTCGACACCGTCTTGATGATAAATGCTCAGACTGGCGATGCGTTCCAGATTCAGTTTCATTAGAGCTACACCGCCGTTTCTCCAGATGAAGAGCATCTTTGAGTACCCCGGTGTGATTTCACAATAAATGTGATCATCACCGATCTGGGTTTGATATGTATGCGGACTGAACTGCTCGGGAATGCCATCGCAGGAATCGATTTTTGGCGCCGATTCAAAGAAACCGAGCAATTCATGGGATTCAGGGTATGGCTCTATCGAACTTTCTCCTCGATCTGAG
>JBBWWC010000311.1:0-15792 GCA_050256555.1 Planctomycetota bacterium
CTTCGATTTGCCAGCCGATCCGATCCCACATCGTTCCGGGCATCGTCCAGGCCCTTTCAAAATACTGAAGATCTTTGGACTCCACCAACGGTTGGTATCGATCATGATGGCGAGCCAGCAACTCGATTGCAGGAGTACCAGAAGAATGTTGGCCAGGTGTGGTACCAAAACGCCCACGGAAAATTCCGCGACCACTTCGATCATCCCTGAACAGGCCGAATCCTTCTCCTGAAGTCCCGGTATGAGCAATGATTTCGTCAGACGTGACGGGATTGCCGTCATCGACCAGAAGATATCCTTCACTTCTGGAGAACCCCTGTGGGTTGTCCAGTGTTGTGATGGAAACTTCCGTAACACCTCCGGCCAGGCGAACGATCGGTATCGATGGCACTGGTAATAACGCATTGAAGCCAAGAGAGTTGGAGACCCGCTCTGTACTCAGCATGCTACGAGTCAGGATATCCACGTCACGTGAAGGCAAAAGTCGAAGACGAATCGTATTGGTCATGACCTGAGGCTGACCAGAAGCATCGGTGTAGCTCCACTGATACACGTAACCACCAACTGGTGTTCCTAGTTGACCTCGCAACACATTACGCAGGACACCATTGGAGGCCTGTTCATAGAACAGCACTTCACGTGTGGGGCCGGTGATCACTTCGAGGAATCCACCATTGGGCGGCAATTGCTGGGTGTTATTGACCTGAACAGAATCGACAACCTCGGTTCGGAGATCACGGGTCGGATCATACGGAAGCACGGTACCGTCAGGGATTGAATCTTCATCAAGGAATGGATCACGAGGTAAATCCTGAGTTAGCTCGACCAGGACATCCGCTTCGACAGCACCGGGATCAAAGCTGTAATGCATCGCTTCCTCATCGACCAGAAGCAGCCCTTCTGTTTTCCCCATACCGAATGATCGCGGATCCGCTCGAGAGAAGGTTCTAGAGAAACCATTCGGTCCGGAAACCGGTAGAAGTTTCGACCTGGCGTGCAATCGTAAACGATCAAAGCTACCACCAGGTTGCTCCGAATCGTTTTCATCAAACCAGGTCCGCAAAACTTCTTTTCGGGCGCTAGAGGAGCTAGTGGAATCAGATAACGGATCAGTCCTGTAAGAACCACCACTGGTCAGTGGAAACGCATAGGTGTCGACGTCAACGCCGTCAAGACGACTGAACCGAACCTCATCAATGGTTCCAGGTGCATCGATGCCATTACCAACAATGGCAGGAGTTCCAAAAATCAGATCACCGGCACTGGTCGAAGGAAGTCCACCACTGGGAAATTTGCGAATCCTCGGATCTTGGCCTGGAAAATAGGCGCTCTCCGGTGGTGAGTAGAAACTGATGTAAACACCAGAGTCTGATTCCCTTACTTTTCGCACTCGCAACGGCAGGGCTTCCTTTTGCCGTGTCAGAGGGTTACCAAATCCGTCGCCGAGAATCACTTCATCCATGAATCCGGCGCCGGTTCCGACGGTCCGGACGACCTGGACGATTTCCTGGCCGGCGACATGGTTAACGATGCCATTCTCGTCCCAACGAGGCCGATTACGTCGAAAAGGATCGGACGAACCGACATAACGATCGCCGGTATATCCGCGGAAAGAATCGGCGACGTCTGGATCACAGAGGAAAAATTTACCCTCAGCAATACTGGTATAGCGAATCCATTCAACATCCTGAAGAACCCCTCCGGGAAGAACCCCTGGTGGGCGATCGATCTGTATCACGCCGGAGGGGGCGTAAGCCTGACCAAGATTGGTTACGTCAGTCTCGACAGAGATACCACGAACCACCAGGCGAGTGTCCCCAGGGTTGGCGCTGGTACCATCCGTTGCCTGCGAATTTAAAAGAGCTCGTCCCATCCCGGTAAAACGAAACAACCCTGGCAATGGGCCAGGCGTGATCGATGAATACTTGGAGATTTCGGTGGCAGCAATTTGCATCACGCCATTTTCATTACGACTCCATTGACGTATATGCAGATATCCACGCGGAGGAAATCCAAGTTCAAGAGGATGAGATCCGACCGTCTGGACTAGCAGCGATAGAGACGCAGGACCAAAGGGTTCCAGCTCCAGAGTACTGACCAAACCTTGCGCAGAGCCCAGAGAATTTCCAGCGCTGGTGGTTGCCCGAGCATAGGTGGCCGGTTCCAGTTGAACCGATCCGGTCGTCGTGACTATCGAACTTATCTGAGTGGTGGGAGTCATTTCCAGCCCTAGCGATGCACCTCCCGTACCTAAAATAATTCGATTGCCAGAATCGGCAACACCAAGGGTCTCGTCCGAATTGGCGAGTGGAAGTGAATACCCCAGCAGTCGAACCGGAGTGCCGGTGGAGTGACTCAAGCGGACAGTTCCACGGGCACCACGACCAATCGGCGGTTGCCCATTGGGCCCCGGCGGCCTGACCATGAACGAAGAACCTTGGCGACCGACATAATCGATCGCCTCTGATCCAACCAGCAGGGTTCCACTGGGCGGAAACCGTGCCGCCATGTCCGAATCCACCACAGAAACGCTACTACCTGTGATCGAAAGCCCACCCGCCAAGCGAGTCAACCATGATTGGCGTCCGACCGGACGTCGATCGATGAGCAAGACGAGATCCCCCGGCTTGGTCGATCGCCAACCGGCTGAAATGTGGTACCAGGTATCGTCCGCGAAAGTATCGGGAGTGACCTGGTATCGCACTTCCGCAGCGGGAAGAACGTCATTACTCCAGGCCAAAGCCGATCCAGTGTCATCAAAAACCTGCAAAATCAGCTGCTGAGTTTCTCCTTCAAAAAAGAAACGAACACGATCGCGATATTGCTCCCCTGTCGCACCGACCGAATCGAAAATAATCCGATTTCCGCTTCGGGATCCCCAGCGTGGGCGATACCAGAAATCGACCATCGCTGGGACAGTGGTCAAAGCTTCGTTCGATTCCTCGGTTACCGGTATGTTGACTCCGCCTGAATTTCCACCTTCAGGATTGATCTCGACACCACCAGGACCGATGACGACCTCGACGCCCTCACGACCATTAGGATTCCCGGACTGCTCGGACTCCGGTTGAAGAAGTACAGATCTTTTCCAGGGGCCATCTTCCAGTTCATGACCTTCAACAGTCTCGCCGAAACTTTCGATTTCGAGCAAACGAAGATTTCCAAAACCGTAATTCCCGGAAACTTCTTCATTCGTAATGGTGTTACCGCGCAGCGTACCTTCATCAAGGGTCGGGCCGGTGAACTGGCGACGACTCAGAGGAATCGGGCCACTGATCATCAGATTAGACGCTCGACCGGGTACAAAAGTACTATTGAATCGAGAAAAACGACCGCCCCCTGTACTGCGAGTCGAGTACAGAGAGGCCCAGTCCGATTGAGTTTCGAGTCGCAAGAACAACGGATCTGGCGGAGCGATCTCGATAATCTCCCGCAAACGAACTGTCGCTTCCGGATAACCCGCTGGATTTCGAGAAACACCCTGTGATTCAACTGTGTAAATATCCGAAGTGGCAAAACAAAATCCTGTAGTCGAGATCGAGAGTCGTGGATGATTTGGATTCAGCGCATTGATGAGAATCGCAGTTACGTCTTCTCCTTCGAGCTCGGCTACCTGCTGAGCTCCTTCCACGACTTCACGGAATTTCTCAAATCCAGCGATCGGAATCGCTTCAAGAATCTGATCCGTCAACTTTCTTGCTTCGGAAACCGTAACTGCATTAAATCGTTGACCAAATCGATCTGTCGAAAGTCCGGTCAAGACAGCCTCGATCACCTTACGAGGTGCAGAATTGATGTTTACAGGGTGGCGTAAAGACGCACTGAGCATCGCCTCTCGCTCCCCCCACTCCAACCGAAGAGGCTCTTTGAAGATCACACCGCCCTGGAAGATCCCGCCGCGGCCCATACCGCGGAATCCACCGCGGGGAGTCGGGAATGCGCCAGCGGCGAGGCCGTACTCAACCTTCGAAGGATCGTTGATACTACGAATTCGTATCACTGTTCCAGGATTGAAAAAGTCGTAGCGTGGCAAGCGCATCTGAGGGACACCCATCAGCGCACTATTGGTGATCTCTCCTTCGACCATTTGCTCTTGCGACCATGCTCGTGGCTGAGTCGATGAAGTTGTTATAAATTGACGGATCTCTTCATAGTTAAATGCAGAGAAGGTTTCCATTCCTGGCAGGTCAAAGATTTCCTGATAGGCCTGAATAGCCCCGGGGAAATATTTCTTCGACTGTTTGCGAATCTTCTTCAGTTCCGGCGCAATGAAAGTCTGATAAACACCCTTGAAAGCGTTCCCCTCCGCCTTGCCAAGATCAATGTCCATTCGCTCGAGAACTTCTGACGCCTCGATGACTGCGGCCTTACCACGCACAGATTCAACAAGGTCGACCACTTCTCTAGGAATGTTATTATCGAGAAACAACTTCCTTGCTTTACGATATTCTGCTTCGTCGACCACTTCATCTTCCTGCTTCAGAACTGAAGGATCGATGCCTGCCCTGACTAGCATTTCTGGAGTCAGACCCCACTCGGTCATGTTGTCAAAACTCAGCCCAACGACAGCAAGGGTCTGGAGAAAATAAGGAACGACTGACCAATCTGCGATTTGTCGGATCCCGAGTGGTGTTCGAAAGGTGGCGATCTGTCCATCAGAAAGATTGGCCAATCGATGCAGAAAGACTTTCAATCCTCTCAGATCGAAAACAGGCCACCCCTCCTGATGTGTCCAGGTTCCAGATAGATACTGGCCGCGGAAAACCCCGGTCAAAGCGCTTTCAGTTTTGCCAGTATAGGAAACGGCCTCCACGGTAAAGAAAACCGGGTTCAGGATCACGACAACGCCATCGACGGTATCTGGATCATCGTCGGCAGGGAAAGAAGAAGTATCATCGAGAGGTAGCTCTTCAAGCTCCTGATCATAAGTAATGGTCTCGGAGAGGTGGCTACCTGCCAGCAAATTTCCAATCAAATTGGGCATCGCTGTATTGAGATTGATTTTCCCCTGCTCGTCCTCGACATGCGAGTCAAGAATCAAATCGCCGGTACCGCGGATCGTGTAATCTTCAGGGCCGACCGAACCCAATGCCGTAGAATTGATGATTGGAGGAAATTCGATCGCTAGCTCATCCAGATCATCTATCAGATCGGGGGCCGCTGTACCCGGCTCCCACTGTTCTCTTTCGCGGCTGTGATGGGTGTCAAATAGAGTACTGACGGCGTGGTCTCGAGCACTTCTGGCACCGAGACGAGCGCGTTGATCTGCCACGGAGCGTGCCGCTCCCTGCTCCTGCAACCTCATCGAGATGACAAATGGGGTCCCAATTGCAGCCAAGGCTGCCAGCACCAGTATGACCATCAACAAGGCCATACCTGATTCCCGAGCTGATCTAGCAGAATCAACCACGAATAGCTCCCGTCAAATCTATCACAACATTATGAAGCCGAAGAACTGACACGCCATCGACGTCACCGATTCCGACGTGCAACCCAGGCAATAACGGCAAGCGATATTCAGGTTCAGTTTCGCCTGGAAGTAAGTCGTCGTCCTTTTGCCAATTTTCAAGAAAGCCCATCAAGTCTGCGATCGGATCCCCAAAAGCTTTCTCGATGGTCTCGTTTTGTTCTTGCCGTTCTTGACGTTTACGCGTCACCTGGTCACGAAATGATTCGCCGACAACTGCGGTGCCATCTGCAGCAGTGACTTCGGTAAAATCACCCACTTCGGCAACATGAATCACCAGCGGCGTCTCATGTCGCAGCGGATCGAGAGCACCCCGACCATCGAGATACATCAATAACGGCGGACCAAGAAACTCAATATCGAGGGGAAGCTCAACCATCTCAGGCTCAGTCGCCGCACGCAGAACTACCTGATCAATAGCCCCGAGAAAGAAACGATTGGGGTGGCTGATCCACAGGTCCCCATCTGCTTCAGGAACCGACGCTGGCAATGGTGGCCAATCAGCGCGATCAACGATTTCAAATCCTTCAGGAACCCACTCGTGGCTGACTCCATCGATCTCCAGAACCACTTCGATCCCGTCGAAGGTCGCGCGAATATGGACCCACCGTTCAGGCATCACCAAAGCACCCTCAGTCTGGGCTCTCAGGAACACATGATCGATACCAGAATCTGAATCACCGATATCCAGATAAGCAGCCCCGTCACCAAGGATTCCCATTTCAAAAGAGCCAGGAATCCCAAGGATGGCCAGACGCATTTCCCTGCGTGGGTCTGAAAATCCTCCGTGCGGTTCGATCCCATCTTCTGGAATCCACTGCGGCTTCCAGAATCGAATCCAGGCTTCCGCTGAAAGTCCGCGACGGACATCGTAACGAGGTAGAAAACGCGCCTGCATTGCTGCACCGTTGTCGACAAAAAGAGCGGCGGCCCCAATAGATCCGGAACAGGATTCCACATCTCCGGTGACGATCGCATTTTCGCGGAAGGCTCCGGGGATCTCGGATCCGACTCTCAACAGCGAACCTTGAGGCATGCCGTCGAGGGATTCGAAGTCCCATGCTGCAACCGTTTCAAAACCAAATGCAGAAATCCTGCGGCGATCGGGGTCTACCAGTACACGACTCGGCATTCCCGATGTAATAGACCAGTTCCGCGCAGCCCTGACCGTGGTCGAAACTCCGCTGGCAGCGACTTCCAGGGTCTGAGACTCCCCGAAAGATTTGAACACAGAAATGGACATACCCAGAACTACACTAAGAATCGACAAAACGATCAACAGCTCGATCAAGGTCACACCGCTAGAGGTGCTCGCCCTCGACTTCACCATGATGATACATCGTCTCCTGCGCCATTCTGATGGATCCCATCCGGACCGGCAGACCAGATCTGAAATCGAATAGGATCATGAAATGCAGCGGTTTTTTCCGAAGTTCCTGACAGTACCGTGGTCACACCATCCTCCTGCGTCACAGAAAAGCTACGTCCATAATCACGATTATGAATGTAGACGTACGGGACGCCCCAGGGATCCACATATTCACGAAGCTGATCATCGCCGAAAACGGAGCGCATCTGTTCAAAAAGCTCAGTGTTCCCGAGTCGATCCCCATCGAGGTTCTCGAGAAACTCTTCCGTGAACTCAAAGTAGTTTCGTCCCCTGGCACGACTACCTAGATGAGAAACAAGGCTCTCATTGCCGAGATCGAGGCCATTCCCGGAAATCTCGTATTCTTCTTCCATCGAGGAAGGTGGAAAATCTCCGTAATCGAGCTGGAACGATTCGGTCCCCAGCACTAGCCGTTGGATCTCATGCTCTGCAACACCCACCGAGCTTCGATTGGTAGCATAGCCAAGCATCCGGGTCCCCAGCCCTGCCAGAACGCCGATGATGGCAATCACCACCAGCAACTCGACCAAAGTGAATCCTGATTGCTCACGAACTCGCATCTAGAACTCCCTATCCTGGGTAACAACAGCCTTACGACGGAACACCTCAAAGGACTCGATTTCCAGTCCCCATACTTCATCGATCGGTGCCTGTCCCGAGATCCCACCGACCAATCCCCTTTTGCGAGCGGGACGATAAGGAACTCCACGCGCGACACGGACTCCATCGAACCAAACCTCTGCACCCTCGCGTCCATCTTCGGTGAAAGTAATCTCCAGTTCATGAGCCAACTTCCCGGAGGGCCAGCTGGTTGTGACAAGATCATATTCTTCGCCGTTATCGAGATCGTCACTTCGAATCATTTCAACTTTTGAGCCGCCAAGTATGGCGAAGCCAAGAACTCCGTCTGGATCTCTGTAAAAGATCAACCCACCACCAGACTGATCCTCGATTCGTAACGCGACTCGGGTGCCTGGTCCCGAATCTAACAAACGTATCGTTGAACGGATCCCGGTTAATCGAGGAGTTAAAATCTCGCGTTTCATGGTAGTCAAACGATCAGGTTGATATTTCTGAGTACCCTCAAAGAAAACCGAACCGTCATGCAATGAAACCGAAACCCCATAAGCTTCTTCCTCAAGCCAGTTGTTCCGTATTGCAGAATCAGCCTCTCGCTGAAAGTCGTCAAACCAGTATTCCTCTTGCAGGGTACGATCGATACGCCGAAGCGACCTTTGAGCCCAACGCAAGGGTGCGGGGATGTCTGGAGAAGACGAGTTTCTCAATTTTTCTGGATATAGCGACATCGCCATCTCTATCGAATCCCTCGCACTGGCGAGGTCACCTGAACGATGCTGAAATTCAGCCAGAGCATTCCAGGCATCCACGTTTCCAGGATCGAGCTCGACGACCTGCATGAGAGCCTCCCGAGCCCGTACTGGATCGCCTCCGGGTCCCCGTTGAGCCATCGCAACACGAAGAAGTAGATCGGGTCCTGCATACCCACTCGATATTGCGTATTCCAACCAACGTCGCGCCTGCGGCAACTGCCCTTTACGAAGTGAATGGTCACCCAGAATCAACGAACATTCGGCAAACGCCGCAGGGGTCAACACGTCGGATCGCATCACTTGCTGAATTGCTACGGTAGGATCCCAGTCGGTTTCGTTCCTGCGACGTGCTTCGACAGCCAGCAATTTCGCCTGCCAGAGGGCCCCGTCTTGTCGACCAGCTTCCGAATATAGATCAACTGCACCTTCGATATCGCCCTGCGATTCGAGAATGTAGGCCTCGACAAGGCGCCAATCCACAGGTACTGCATCGGAACTAGCAGCTGCGCCGAGCAGTCCTAAAGCTTTGGCAAAGAATCCCTGGCGCGCAAAAGAAAGGGCGAAGGTCGTCGCAGCGGATGCATCGACCATTCCCGCCTGAAACGCATTCTTGAAGTCATCCTCGGCCCCTTGTAGATCGTCGTCGAGCAAACGAGCCGAACCGCGATACAAGTATCCCTGGCCGACATCGCCACCATTCTCAACAAGATCAGCCACAAGACTCTCGATCTTCTCGCGAGCCCCTTCCACACCGGCAGCGTGATCGAGAGAGGCCCAGGAAATCTCACGCAAAAGTACCTCTGCGTCGGTGCCGCCACCAATCGTTCTGAGCTTCATGGCAGCAGCTCGTGACTCGGTCGATCTTCCCAGGGAATCCAGCATCACGACAAGCTCGCGTAAAGCCCATGCCACCTGCGGATCCTCCAGGTCCCCTTCACTCATATCCTGAAGAAGTAGAATCGCACCCTGCGGATGACCCATTCGCCACAACAAGGTAGAAGCCCTCTTCTTGACATCGGCAAGAACTGCAAAGGATGAGTCACCGCGTCGCTGATCCACTCGTATACCTGCGAAAAGAACCGTCATTTCTCGCATCAGGAGTTCGGACAGTTCTTCCGTGGTAAAAGCTGAAGTGTCCCGCACGTCGTACAGCGGAAAAAGCAAGCTGTAGGAGCTCTCCTTGTCCGGATCAATTCGATTCGCCAGCTCCAGATGTAGGATCGCTTCAGAGGGCAGATCAACTTGCGGATCAAGACACCAGCGGCCAAGACTGAGCTGGCTCTCGTATGAGGTTTCATCGAGTTCGCGGCGCAGCTTGACCTGATAAACCTTTTCTGGCGGATTGCGGTAGAGAACTCGAACAATATCCGCCTTGTCGAGTGTCACAGTTCCACCGGTGGTTTCCATCTGAAGACTATTTGATCTTTCGCTGAGAATACGGCCCTCGAACTTGTTGCCATTGGTCAACTCAACAACATCGACCGGCCGAATCTGTAAATCTTCAGAATCTTGCCCTGGTAAATCGACCGTCGAAAAACTGACCAACAACAGGAGCAGAAGGGCCTTGAGGCCGCAGGATTCGAGAATCTTCATCACTGCCCCTCCTCATCCTTGGAAACAGGTCGTTCCTTTTCGATCCGCAAACGAGATTGAGAATCACCAGAAACAAGAGTTGGCAACGGAAGACGTCGGGGCAACATTCCCAATGGCGGCTTCCCCAGAGCATCGACAGGAGCTGGACGCCAATCACTAATGGTTTGAAATGGATTCCGTGCAGTATCGATGGGAACTGGTTCATACCATTCAAGACGAACGACCCCACCGACAGTTCCGCCATCGCTGCTTCCCGGTTGTGTTAGCTCAGCCCCGGAAAGTGGGTCACCAAGGATGACCGTCTTGGCAAAGCCCAGCAAAGCCAGCAACAAAAACCCCATGCAAACCAAGAAAAAGACTTTCTCAACATTCCAGCGCATCAGAACCCCCTCCTGCCACGACCAGGCACTCGACGAGAGCTCCTGGAATCTTCGCGCGGATCTTCTACGTCGATCCCCACCACCTGAACGGAGGCTTCCAAACGTCCAGAGTTTGACTTCTCGGTGGAGACCTGGATCGGTTCTATCGAAAGAAATGATCCGTCCCTCTGAAAGCGAACGATCAGATCAGACAGCTGGGCGGGAGAACAAAGAAATTTGACATCGATCGGATACCGCGCCAGGACCTTACCATTGTCACGAAATGACTCCTGAGATCGAGCCCCAGGACTGACCTGATCGATCCGTGGAATCCCGCTCTGCAAACAAACCTGCAGGAAACGATCCAGCACTTCAAGCAGCCGAAAACGGTCGGTCCAATTGGCCATATCGAGATCACCTCGCTCATCGAAATTAGGAATCTCTGCCGGGGTCACCAGACCGATTCGATTGGCACGTTCGCGGAAATCATTCCAGACCAGATCTTTCGCGCGTTTGAAATCGGTACTTACCGAAGCCTCATCGGCAGGAGGCTGATGCCGGGAAGTGATGGAGATCGAAAGCTTTGTCAGAAGGTCACTATTGCGCTCTTCAAGAGCAGCACGCGATCTCCGTTCGACATCGACGACGCCATCAAGATCCTGCAGCTTCTGAGCCAGAAGCTGGGCCGATTCTTTATGGTGCAACAACTCAGTTTCATGGTCGGCTCGAACACTACGAGCAATATTTGAAGCGACCAGAAAGACAACTAAAGCTGCCAACGCCTGAATCATCATCTTTTTATTTTTTTGCCATAATTCTTGCATCAGTTCCCTCCTCCAAACGGAGACGGAGTTCTTCGACTGGGTCCGCCACGACCTGCTTTCTTGGGAAGCTCCGATACCGGAGAAACCAGTACCTGGAATGGATAAGCACCTGATTTTTGATCTTCCAGATTGACTCTTACTCTTTCAACCCCGGGAAGGCTCTCCAGCTGGCGTTGCAAGGATTCAATCGCTTCAACACCCTTTCGGCGGGAATTGTCAGAACTACCGTTGAGATCGATTTCAATCCCAAGAACAGCATCACCGCTGACACGGCGAAGCTGAATATCGTCCAGGGAAATCTCTTGTGGCAGTCCAACACGAAGCCCATCGAGAACTCTCGCATAGAACCTTCCAGTTTCTATTTCCTGGATAACTCGCAATTCACGTTCTCGATAAACATCATTTTCGAGACGCGCATTATCCTCAGCGCTCCCCCAATCAGAGATCTTAGAACGCCACGAGGCAATCGTGTCGGAAGCAGAGGTAACTCGACCTGAAGAAATCATGACATCAAGAAATTGGATCCCCAACGCCAGAACAAGACAGGCTACAGCCCCCCAGAAGAAAACCGTTCGGTCGCGAAAAGTGCGCCTTTTTCGTTCTTCAAGGGGCAGTAAATCGACAATCCGTTCTTCAGAATCGAGAGCAGCAGCACCAGTGCCAATCAACGAGGTACATTCAGGGCCTGGGGCTCCTTCGAAAGAAACGACCTCAATGTTGCATTCCACTGCGTCTTCCAGGTCAGAGCCTTTTCCCGCCAAAGCCGAACCGGGACCTGAAAGACGAACCCGCTGAGCCACCACGTCTTCCATTTTCAACTGAGCCTGACAAAAAGAAACTGAAGACGTCAGTAACTGAATTAATTGAGTGGACCAACCGCGATAACAACCATCGAGCGCCTCGACCGATGTGACAAGATCGCCGGAAGCGTATGTCTCCACCATCTGCTGTGCTTCTTTAGAGGTCACCGAAAGCCGATCGCTGACCAGATCTTCAAGATTGGAAATTCCGAACCGAACGCTTCGCGCAAAGAGCAGTCGATCCCCGCGAGCAATCAAAACTTGAGTTTCGGAACGATCTACATCGCAAAGAACCAAGGTCTCTTCGTCGGAAAACCCACCTGCGGAAACATGGGCATGAAAAACTCCGAGGGAACCAGGTAATGCCAAGCGAACTCGTCCCTTGGAGCTTCTGATCTGATCGATTCTCGGCTGGACAAGGCTGTCTTTTCCCATACCCAGTAACAACAACGTGTCCTCTGACATGCTTTCAGGAACCTGCAGTTCCATATGTCCGCCACTGAGAACATCTCCGGTCTTTTCTGCGATCTCTTCAATTTCATAGCGAAGAATCAAATCGAGACGCCAGGAAGGAACCACAGGAACGCTGTGGTATCGTAATGACGAATATTCACCGTCAAGCAACAAAGCGATGTTGTCGAGACGAAACCCCTTGGATCCTATCTCTCGAACCCAGTCCGAAATCTCCTCTGGATCTCTGGCGGGCTCCTCATGATAGTCAACCAGATGAACACCGTCTCCGTCACCGGCAACGGATGCGACCCGCCAGATCGTGGATTGAAACTCAAGAACGGTGACCTGTCCTCGATAAGACATCAGCTACCCCTCGCCTCAAGAAGTTTAAGCCCCTGTTGCGCCTCTTCAGCCCCGGGGGTCGTCGGATGATGCTGGATCACCCATTCAAAATAGAACCGTGCTATTTGCAGATGATTTTTCCCCATCGACTCACGAGCATGTGCCAAAACCTGCTCGATACGACCTTCAGAGAGGAGATTCTGTGCGTTCATGGCGGACTCGTCGCGACTGGCAAGGATTTCCTTGGCGAGCCTTTCCGGCTCCAGGCCAACGAATCGCTCCAGAGCGCGCTGACAGATTTTCTCGAGGTATTTCCCGGCAGGAGAACCAGGATAACGATCGATATCAGCCTGAACTGCTTTGATCTGGTCTATCGCTGCTTTTATTTCTACCTGCAGCCCTACTTCCAAAGATTCTATTTTGCTGGCGAGATCTTCACGCCACGGGAAAGCTTCGCGAGCATTTTTCATCAATTCGACAGCAAGGCCTTCCTGTCGCTGCTCGAGAGCTGATTGGATCTGTAGATGTGCCGCTTGAACACGGGCTTGTTCTCGTTCACTACTGGCCGAGATAGAAACATCGACAGCACCCCCAGCGGGGACCAGCCCTGCATCCGCAAGTAACAACAAACCGCGACCTGCAGGTTCCGGCAACACCGAGAACTCGACCGGCTGAAGAAATGAAATCACAACCTGGGAATTTCCCTTACCCAGTGAGATTTCGGTGCCTCGACAAGCGGTGAGCTGTGAAAGCTGCTCGTGGTAAACACCTGAATCATTTCCAGAAAATACCTGAACAGGCTCCTTGATACGTCGAAATGGAATTTTCCCGACAAGGACCATCGGAATCGGTCGTTGGGGAGACCACGTCGAAGCAATTCGCCAGCCGATCGACCGGGCAAATTGCTGAACCACTGCCTTTTCCCCAACCTCATGGATCTCAAAGCCGAGCCTGAGAGAGCCGTCTTCGCCAACAACAATCTGTTCCTTACGCGACGGCAGTAACTGCCCCCATGGCATCGGTCGTGGCGCTCCCAGGGCTATACGAAAATCAGCAACGAGCTCAGTTCTTCCCCGTGAAAGTTGCGCAACACCTCGATGATCAACTTCCAGGCTAATTTCTTGTCCCGCATCTCCTGCAGTGATATTGGCCGGCGGAATCAAATCGGAATCTATGGTCCGAACCAGAAGCTGATCGCAGCGTACGGTACCAGGATTATCTCCGAGTCCGACGACGCAGATCCTGGCTGAACCGCCGGAGCCCTCGACGGGAACAGGAATCTCAGCTGCAGCTACAGCCCAGCTTCCATGACTTCTCAGCGATGTGAAACTTTCTGAAGTGACCACGTCGCCCGAGTCTCCGCGCTCGAACCAGCGAACGGAAAGTCCAACCCTGTCGAATCCAGCATTGGCAACTCTGCCGCTGATACTCAATCCCTGGCCTGCTTTTACTTCAAATAGATCCTGGAACTGAACCCTGAATACACCATCAAGGCCCGGTTCTCCCTGGCAATCCATCCACTGACTTCCCTGTGGAGCATCGTCTCCCTGGACGATTTGAACGGATCCATTGCCAGACACAATTTCCCAGACCGAGTCTTGTAAGGGACCGGTAGGACGAAATTCAAAAAAGCCCTCACCAGCAAGGCGGTCGCCTTCAACCACGACAAGATCCGGATTGGCCGTAAGATCCTTGAAGAAGCCGTATCCCGAATAAAAGACCAGAGCAAGAATCCCGATGAAAACGAGGGTTGCGAATCCCTGGGGACTATCGCCACCGATTTCAACATTCGAACTGCGGCTCACAACTAACTCAGGGGAAGAAGCACTGGCTGTTTTCGCAGCAGTACTTTTAAGAGATGCGACTTTCCCGGCCCGATCTCCAGAGGAAGCTTTGGGACCAAATCCATGGATCGAAAAAGCAGCTGGACCAATACGGAAAGAATAACCATCCTTGAGTTCAAGCTTCTTGGCTTTTCGATCACCGACAACGATTCCGTTGCCAGAGTCCATATCAAGGACAAACCAACGCCCATTTTTTTCGACAATCGAAGCATGTCGAGATGAAACTTTAGCATCGTCAATAGTGACATCTGATTCAGGACTTCGACCAATAACCATCCTGGGGAAAACCGAAACCCAGCGATCCTTGCCGATACCGGTCATCAACAATCTTGGACCTTCAGGTTCTATCGATTCCTCGTCACCCGTATCGACAGATGACTCGGAATCCACCGAAGCGAGAGGTGTAGAATCACCAGCCCCGACAGTTCCCGGTAACTCGACACGGAGAACCGCCTCACCGATGTGAATCGAATCGCCATCGCCAAGCGTAATGCGTTTGACTTTTTCACCGGACAGAAGACTTCCATTAGAGGACCCCAGGTCTTCGTAGACAAAGGCTGACCCGTCCCAGAAAAACCGACCATGATTTCTAGAAGCGAGACGGTCCTCAATCACGATTCGTGATGAAGGATCCCTTCCGATCGTGATCGGATCAGTTCCAATCTCAACGATGGTCTGCCGACCACCGTCTCGAACCAGAATATTTGAACTCATCAGTTCTTCTCTTCCTTGTCTTCAGCTTTTCTTTTCAGGTCGTATTTATCTATCTTCTGATCCAACGTAGGTCGCGAGATACCGAGCTGCCGTGAGGTTTGGCTCTTGTTCCAATTATTCTCCTGCAGAGTCGCAGCGAGAACCTGCCGCTCCAGTCCTTCAGTCGCCTCGGCTACAAGTTCACGCAGCGTACCACGCATCGGTTCTCTATCGGTCGATCCTGGTCGGTGGGAAAGAACTGAAGGGGAAATCGATTCTGGAGTGATCACATCGCCGGACAATGCGACCAATCTTTCGACTTCATTCTCCAGCTGACGAACATTCCCGGGCCAGGGGCTGTGATAAAGTGCATACAGTGCGCGGGGATCCAGCTTGGGACGATCCAACCCCAGTCGAGAACAGGCCAGGTCGATGAAATGATCCACCAGCAAGGGGATGTCTTCACGTCTCTCACGCAAGGCAGGGAGATGCGCAGTCAATACATTTAAACGGTAGTAGAGATCTTCTCGAAACCGACCATCTCGAACCATCTCGCCGAGTCTTTGATTGGTGGCCGAGACAATTCGAACATCGACCTTTACAGTTTCTCTTCCGCCTACCGGACGAAATTGGCCATCCTCGATGACTCTTAACAACTTCGCCTGAAGGTCAGGACTCATATCGCCAATCTCATCG
>JBBWWC010000312.1:0-8264 GCA_050256555.1 Planctomycetota bacterium
ATTGTCTTTCGGAGCCAGATGCCGGTAGTGATGCGGCTTCCCTGCGAACCACAGCGGTTCGCAAGGGAGATTCGTATCTGATCAATGGTAGCAAGGCTTGGGTTTCCGGAGGAGCGCATGCGAGCTTCTTCACTCTCTTCGCGACGACCGATCCTGGTAGTGGTTACGAAGGGATCAGCTGCTTTGTTGTGCCAGCCGATGCGGCTGGTGTCGAGATCGGCAAAAAGGAAGACATGATGGGACAGCGAGCTTCCAATACTGTTTTCATCACTTTCCAGGACGTCGAGATTCCGGTCAGCTGTCGAATCGGTGAAGAGGGGCAGGGGTTCCGTATAGCGATGCGAACCTTTGACCGCACCAGACCAGGGGTTGCCGCTGCAGCTCTTGGAGTCGGGCGTAGAGCCCTCGAGGAGGCAACGCGCTACTCGCTGGAGCGGCAAGCTTTTGGCAAGCCGATCGCCCGCCAGCAGGCGATCCAGTTCATCCTGGCGGATATGGCCAAGGACGTCGAGGCGGCTCGACTTTTGACCTGGCAATCAGCCTGGATGATCGACCAGGGGCAACGCAACACCAAGGAGTGTTCGATGGCCAAGTGTTTTGCCGGTGATATGGCGATGAAAGCCGCCACAGATGCAGTTCAGGTCTTCGGTGGCTACGGTTATTCGAAAGAGTACCCGGTAGAGAAGTTGATGCGTGATGCCAAGGTGATGCAAATTTACGAAGGCACCAATCAAATCCAACGCCTGATCATCGCCCGGCATTTGCTAGAGGCGTAGTATGTAAGAAATGAGTTTGGTAATCGTATCTTATAGAATTACTTAACCAAGGAACTGTCACAGCGGTTTAGCCTTATCACTAAATTAGGTAAGAAACGGCAACCTAATGGTTTGCATGAAAGGCTAGGATCACTTTGTTTGTCCGTAGATGAGTTTTGTATTTTTGACCCTAAGGAAATAGCTATTCGGCTCATCCATTCCAGGAGATTTGATTCATTGCCCATGAAAATCGAACGAATGAATGCATTTTGGGAATGGGGATTGGTCTCGACTTTAGAGTTTGAGAAATGGATTGATCAACAGGTGGCTGCTGGTGACCTTCCAGTGGATGGAATTTCCCCACTTAGCGTTTCGGTTCTCGATGTATCTACTCATGGTCTTGAGGAGAGTCTGAAAGGAGGTTTGGAGATACGTTTTGGTGCGGATACTTTATCATTTGTTGAGCTGTTTGCCCATTCAGCGGCACATTTTTATAAAGGTGAAGATGATATCGAGAGCATCAGTTCATTTCGTGATTGGCTTCGTTCCCCGCATTGTATTCTCACTCCGAGCGAGGAGGACATATCCTCGACTTCTGAAGGGCAACTCTTGGAGGCACTGGATCAATGTTGGTTCGATTGGTGTGACGAAACGGAGACTCAAGAACTTCGGGAATTTGTCCGTCAAAACCAAATAAGAACTCTTCAAGTTTGGCTCTCAAACCATGGAGAGAGGTTGCAACTGCGGATCAAAGAATTTCGTCGGGGCTTACCGACCCAGGAACTTCGGATTCCTCGGAGATCGAAATATCTTTAGAGGTATCGATTTGCCCATTTGTAGCGACATATTTCTCAGCGACTTCTTTAGTGATGATCATGGGGTTCTTCCAGTCTTCAAGATTTCAACGATGTCCGTGGGTGAAATCCCACAGGGGACTAACAAAGGACTGTGCGGTTTTACCGTTTCGAGCTCGTTCGAAGTGATAGCGGATTTTCTTGGCGACCAGATCGTCGTTCAAAAACGGCATTCCTAAACAATCCCAGAACTCGTGGTTTTCTCCGCCGGGGAAGGTGCGACAAAAAGTCGTGAAGTCATCGGCAACTCCCTGGAAGTAGTCATCGAGATCGTTGGCCCAGTATTCTTCCTGGGCATCGCCTTCTACTGCGGTTTCTATGAAACGAAGATCCTCGAAGCTGATGGCGTAGTCTCGTGGAATCCACGAATCACTGTTTCCATAGCGAATTCGAACTCGATATTTGCCGCCATAATGTGAGATTCGGTGTTCGACTGCTGGCTGTCTTTGCCAGATGAGATAGGGAAGATATCGCTGTTGCAGGAACTGTAAGATTTGCAGATGTTGCGGTTCCGGTTCTCGGTTTTCTTGGCGTAGTGGCGCAATCGGGAAATCAGCATAGATCTCGGTTTCGCCATCGAAGTGCCGTTGTTGTTCCTGATCGAGAACTTCCAGACCTTCGATGGTCGTGCGAGTGGCAACGGAACCATTCTCGATGGTGACACTTTCTCCACCATTCAAGGCCAGGATCTGGAGCGGCAACCCTTCACGCAGAGCCGCTTCCTGTTCGATGCGGGCCCGATCTTCGAGCCGGACCGGGAACATCACTCGATTCCATGCAGAGAAGGTCTCCTCCGGCAAGGTGTGAGGCACTGTGATTCCTTGTCCGATAAGAATCCGTACCGTTCCTTCTGCTTGCCACGGACACGACTCGGCACCATTCGGCATGATTTCAGATTCGGCGAGCATCGTTGTTTCGTTGCGTTGCTCGGCGACGCTCTGCAAACGTGATTCCCGATCTGGCGCATCGACGCTGGCCATGGTTGCTTCCAGCTCATTTCTGGTCGTCAGGAAGACCCTCTGTTCGGGCCCCGCATCGATCAGCATTCCACCGATCAGTTCACGCATTTCCGGATCTTCCATCGGCATCACGGCATCGGCCTCGGAAAGGATCGCTTCGCGACCATTGTCGAGAAGAAGGATCATGCAATCATCTTCATTGGTGGCTTGATGTCGGAGATTGAAAAATGCACGTGCACGAATACCCCCGATATCGAAAGCGATGTCTTGCTCGATGACAGTGATTGGCCAGCCAGGGAGGTACTCACTGAAGATATCTTTTAAATAGCAAAGGCTTGCAGGAATCAGCAAAGCTGGAGCGGAATTGAATTCCTGATGAAGCTTGATCAGAGAATAGGGGCACAGATGGTCGGTGTGGGCATGAGAAATCCAGACTGCATCGATGGAGTCGATCTGCGACCAGTCAGTTCTGATTCTCGGGAAACGTCCTCCGACATCGCCGATGACATGATCGTCGATCCATGGGTCTGCCAGCAGTCTAAATGTGGAGCCATCTTCGCGTTCGAGGCTAGCGAGAAAAGCAGAGTGTCCCAGAGCTTCGATCTTCAACGTCACCTCCTCGCGATATCATACCCCTTCAGGCAATTGGCGCTCATGTGTTTCATTGTTCGTGAAGGATTTCTTTATCGATCGATAGCACCACGGCGCCGTTGAAATTTTCGATAAAGTCGACCAGTTTGGTCATTCTAGATTCCGCATTTTTGCCATCGGAGGCGACGAAAGAAACGCCAATGGCGGCGCTTTGTAGCATGTCCTGGTGATCGACCTCCGCCACAGAAACCTGAAAGGTTGAGCGTAAACGGTCCTTGAGGCTGCGGATTGCGTGCCTTTTCTCTTTCAGTGAGCGGGAGCCGGGAACTTGTAACTCGGCCCGGATGATTCCGACTTTCAATGGAACTCCTCTACTTAGAATCCTGATCGTGGATCCCTAGATCATTGAGTTTCTTTTCTAGAATCTCTTCTGGCATGTCGAGGCGCGAAGCGATCTGGCCATGATCTCCCTGGTTTTCATCGAGAAGGTATTCGATCCAGGCCCGGAAATCTTGCCGTAGTTTGACCGGGGATATACCAAGGATGCGAGCGGCTGGGCGCAATTTCCAACGAGTCTGCCTCAAAGTCTCGGTGATCAGAGTGCCCCCGAACTCTCTTTGTAACATTGCCCATGGTCGACGATCTTTAGCCGCTTCGTCGGGAGTCGAGCGAATCAGATCTGCGATGCCAGCTCTGTCGAGCTTGACCAGAGAACCGCTGGCGAAGGTCATTTCAGGGATCGAAGTAATTTCTCCCTGAGGTTCTCCCCGGACATCAAAAACTCGCGACAGTACAACGGTATCCACCACTGACCCGGGGGCCAGGTCGACACAGAGCCGGATGACATTTCGAAGTTCTCGGACATTGTTGGCACGCCACTCCCGGGCCGCCAGGATGGCGAGAGCATCTGTGCTGATCGAGACGATCGGGGGATTCTTGGTTTCACCAAACTGAGCGACGAAATGTTCTGCCAGAAGAGGAATGTCTTCGCGCCGCTCTCGTAGGGGAGGAAGTCTCAAGGGGAACTCGTGCATCCGATGATATAAGTCGTGAAGGAAGCGGCCTTCTTCTACTTCTATCGTGAGGTCTCGGTTAGTGGCACAGAGAACCCGGACGTCGACCTTGCGCCATTCTCGATCTCCGACCCGACGTACTTCTCCTTCTTGTAAAACCCTTCGTAAAAGCTGCTGCATCGGCATCGTCGCGTCACTGACTTCATCAAGAAAGACGGTGCCCCCATCGGCGGATTCAAAGGCACCGATCTTGTCTTCGCTGGCCCCGGTAAAGGCTCCCCTGACATGTCCGAACAGTTCACTTTCGAGAAGAGTTTCAGAAAGTCCTGAACAATCGACAACCACAAACGGTTTCTTGTTACGTTTCGATTGGTCATGGATGGCGTGAGCGAGGAGTTCTTTTCCAACTCCTGATTCTCCGGTGATCAGAACGGTACGGTCGAGTCCCGCAGCAGTCTTTGCGAGATCAAGAGTTCGGATCAGGGAGTTTGAATGGCCGATGATTCGGCCAAGCTTGGATGTGGTTTCATTCTTGGTGCGTAATTCGCGTAACTCACGGACATGATGCTGGTGGATCACGGCAGTTCGAATTAATGGAGAAATCGTGTCGGCCAGCGCTTCGGCGAAACTTTGATCTCGTTCGCCGAACAGATGTCGCGCATCGCGGCGTTCGATGTAAAGCGCACCTATCACCTCTTCCCCTGCTTTCAAGGGCACAGAGAGTAACGTCAAGATCTCGAATCCCTGTAGGCTTTCAGATGATCGGAAACGATCATCATCGAGGGCGTCGGCGCAGAGGATCGATTGACCGCCGTGAATCGTTTCTTCGACGATGGTTCTGCTGAAAGATCGATCATCATCTCGAGAGCTCCAGCCGGCACCGGTTTCTAGATGCTTGCCCTGGAGATCCTGGGTAATCAGGAGAGCTCTATCGACCGGTGCTCCATCGCCAAATTCCAGTTCGCCGACGGCCAATGCGAGGATCTCTTCGAGAACCTGCTGGACATCGTAATCCCAGTCGACTTCGAGACGGAGACTGAACTGATCGAGGGTATTACGAATCCGTGCTAGCACGGCTCGAACCCGGTAATCTAGTTTTTCCATCCTGTAACCCCTCGTTTATTCCTGGCGCTCTATCTTTTTACGGATCTGTTCCGTCAGCTCTTTTTCTTCGAAACAATTGAGTTCATCAAAGATTGCTAGCGCACTCTGTAGTTTTTCTAGTGCCATCTGTGGTTCTTCGACCAGCAGCAAGAAGGAAGCAAATTCACGTCGAGTGACAGATAGAGCATGGCGAGCTCCATTTTCTTTGAACATATTTTCTGCTTTTTCGAAGGCAATTCCGGCCCGGTCTGCCCATTCGAAACCTCGATCGCGTTGAACCTTGCCGAGAGTTCTCCAGCAGCAGCCCTCGGCATACGGAAGCTTTTGTCCGTCGCAGAGAGTGAGAGCTTCATCAATTCGCGAGAGGGCTTGTTCCAGTTGTCCGAGATGGCGCAGCGCTTCCGACTGGATGCGCAGCGATTCGATGAGGATCGGAATTCCCTTGGCTTCTCGAGCTTCTTTTCCCGCTTCTTCTGCTTGCTTGAGGGCGATCTTGGCTTCTCCACGTCGTCCGGCAGCTCTCGCTTCCTGAACCTGTGCATGCAGGGTCCCCTGCAAATCGCCGGCGGCCTGAAATGCTTTCAACCCCTCCTGGAAATACCGGTCAGCGGCATCGATCTGATGTCGTTCCAGCTCCAGCATACCGAGACTGATCAGCGCATCGGCTTCCGGGCGTTTGAGAGAATGGGCACGCGACAATTCCAGATACTCGATGAGGATTTCTCGAGCCGACCGATGATCGCCTCGGTGAAAGCGCAGACTGCCGAGATTTCCGAGTGTCAGGACCCTGCCTTGCAAGTCACCAGTTTCGCGAAATAGTTCGAGAGCGCGTTCCAGTTCATCCTGGCCGCGTTGGACATCTCCGATATTCACGAGGATGCGGCCGAGATTCATCATCGTGATGGCCAGTCCGCGCCGATCGCCACTGTCTTCGCGAAGTCGACGTGATTTTCCGTAGGCACTGATCGCTTCTTCGATACGACCGAGATTCTGGAAGAGGGTTCCTCTTTGTCCCCAGAGACCGGCTAGCTGCATCGGATTGTTGATCTTTTCTGCTGCCGGAAGAGCTTCTTCACAGCGTGAAAGAGCGCTTTCGAGGAGACCACTTCTTCGGTCGATGGAGGCGAGCCCGATGAGAGCTACGACATGGGGATGGTCGAGTCCATCTTGTTTCTGACAAAGCAGCGAAGCGGCTTCATAGGCGGACTTTGCCGCCGGTAGATCATCGGCAAAGGCATGGACTGCGCCTTGGCGACACAAGGACAAAGCCATCAGATCAGACATCCCCGAGGCATGTGCCAGGTGGTAGGATTTTTCGAAGTTTGCCAGGGCCGTTTCATATTCACCGGCGTGCATCTGTGCCTCACCGATGCGTTGTACCAGTGAGGTATATCGACCCAGTTCTTCATCGGAAGCATCTTTACTCTCGGCCAGGAGCCGACCTTCGATGGCGGTCCATAAACCCATTGCCTGGGTGAAAGCCTGTCTGCCGCCGGCTGGATCACCGGTTCGAAGACGTAGATCCCCGATCCGTCCCAGCAATTCTCTCCGCGTTTCATCATCTTTTGCGATGGAAAGAGCCCGTTCACATAGCTCCAGGGCCCGGTCATGGGCCCAGGCGGCCTCGGCGCGATCGGCTGCTCGCAGTAACCAGCGACGTCCATTTTCTTCGTCTCCGCCGAGTGAGAAATGCTCGGCGATGGCCTGTACAGGTGCATCTTCATCAGTGTAGATCTTCTCGAGGATCTTTCCGAGCCGTAGGTTTAATCGACGACGCATCGGTTGGGTTAGTTCGGCACCGACGATCTCTTGTTCCCAGCTATGACCCCAGCGATATCCACCCTGTTCTTCCTGCAGGATGCCATTTCTGACCAGCACACGCGCATGGCTATCGAGTTCAAATTCATCGATGCCACTGGCTTCCAGCAGAACATCGAAGTCGATCAGGCCTGACATCAGCGATGCCACATCGAGAACGCGTCTCTGAGGAACAGAGAGTTCCTTGAGCAGTTGCAGGAAATGGCTGCGTGCCGCTTCCGGCACCGGAAGATCGATCAGCCCCTCCTCATCGGCGACCCACCGATCAGATTCATGACGGATGGCATCCCGGCTCCACAACGATCCGAGCAACTGAATCAACAGCAGTGGTACGCCATTACTTCGTTGTTGCAGAGCCTCGGCCAACGTGTCGGAGAGGGGAGCATCAGGAATCAACATCGAGTGGAGTACGCTGCGACTTTCCTGCAAATCAAAGGGGTCGACGGTGATCAGCTGAAAGCGGTCTTCGATTTCGATTTCATCGCGTAGCCGGGTGAGATTCTGGAGTCTTACCGAAGCGATCGGTCGTCCGGTCGTGATGATCAAGATTGGTAGTTCCAGCGATGAAAGAACCAGGCGTCGCAGCAGTTCGATATCGAACTCGTCACAGTAGTGGAGGTCCTCCAGCACCAGGGTTCTGGGCTCGACCTCGGCATCGGTGGTGAGAGCGCGTACCACCGATTGAAAGACACGTTCCTGGATGATCTCGGGTGGTGGTGCGTCTTCGGGAGTGGGGCAACCCTCGATCCAACCCTGTCCACAGAGCCGTGGAAAGGCGGTGGCCAGATGGCCGCCCCAGCGACCGAGTGCTTCGATCGCCTTGTCAGAGCCACCTTTACGTTCGATGTGTCCCAGGACCTGTTGCAACAAGACCCGGAATCCGGAGTGCGGTTCACGGTCATCGAAGCTGGCGCTGAAGTGTTGTAATTGTTGTTCGACCAGCGCCCGGGAACGAAAATCGCTGCGACTGACCAACCAGGTTTTTCCATGTCCCCGTTCTCCCTCGATATGTCGCCAGCAGCCTTCTCCACGTGCGGCCTGTCCGGCTGCCTGCATCATCTGGGCACGAGCGTTCTCCCTGCCGGTGAAGGCGGGCATCGATCTCTTGGCGATGGCAATGGTTGGAAGAACTCCATCGCCACTTTCGATGCTTTGACGTAATAGGGATGC
>JBBWWC010000313.1:0-7498 GCA_050256555.1 Planctomycetota bacterium
TGCAGAAGTACCCCGAGACGATTTACGCCGAGCCAAACTTCGTCGATGAAGTGGATGAATTACCGGGCGACTGATCACCCTAAAACAAGTTGGCAAACAGGAACGCCAACAGCGCCAGCAGTAGGAGCAGCCCCGGCAGCACCATCTGCCACTGCACCGGCGGGTGGGCGGGGATCTTTTGCACCAGGTGAAGCACTTTGGTGGGGGCTTCGTCGAGGACGAAACGGGAGAGGGCGCCGGCACCTTTGCTGATCGGGTTGTTGATGATCCAGCCGAGCAGCCGGCCACCCTTGCGATAGAACACATCGAAATCGAGGTTTTCTCGTACCAGTTCGGGCGGATAGATGCCGCTCTTCATCAGGACCACCACCGATAGTGAAGCAAACAGCAGCAGCTGCAGCTGGGTCAGCACGTGGGTGGTGGTGTAGGGCACGTAGTCGACGGTGAAGGGCAACAGGTTGTAGAGCACTTCCGGTTTGCAACCGATGAAGATGCACAGGGCTGCCCCGATGGTCATCGCCAGCAGCATGTTGACCGGCGGTTCCTTCGCTTTCAGTTTTGAATCGTGCGCAAAGAAGGCGAAGTAGGGGATCTTGATACCGGCGTGCTCCAGCACACCGGCCGAGGCAAACAGCAACAGGAACCACAACCATGTGTGCCCTTCCTGCAGAGCCGCAGCCATCACCATCGACTTGCTGACAAAGCCGCTGAAGAGCGGTACCGCCGAGATCGATGCCGCACCGACCAGGCACAGCACCGTGGTGATCGGCATCTTGCGCCACAAGCCGCCGAGATCGGTACCGCAGCTCTTACCGGTGACGTGCAGCACCGCACCCATCGACATGAACAGCAGTCCCTTGAACAGTACGTCATTGAAGGCGTGGCTGACGGCACCGTTGACCGCCAGCTCGGTACCGATACCGATGCCGACCACCATGAAACCGATCTGGTTGATCATGCTGTAGGAGAGCACCTTGCGCAGATCGTTCTCGATCACGGCGTAGAAGATGGGGAAGAAGGTCATCACCGCACCGATGAGAATCAGCTCCTCGGTACCGGGGAAGAAGCGAGCCAGGGCGTAGACTGCCGTCTTGGTCGTGAAGGCGGACAGGAACACGGTGCCGGTAGCACTGGCCGCCGGGTAAGTATCGATGATCCAGGTATGGAGCAGTGGGAAGCCGGCCTTGATGCCGAAGGCGAGGAAGATCCACAGCGCTCCCGGCGATGCCAGATCGAGCACGCCCAGCTCCGAGATGGTCAGGGAGCCACCGGCCTGATGATGGATCAGCAAGCCGGCCAGCAGGGACAGGCCGGAGAGGACCTGGAACACCAGGTAACGGCTGCCAGTCGCCAGCGAACGATCATCGTTGCGTGCCCAGACGATGAACGCCGAGGTCAAAGCGAGCAGCTCCCAGCCGACAAACAGGGTCACCAGATCGCCCGCCAGCACCGTGCCGATGGCACTGCCGGCATAGAGCAGTGCCGATGAGATTTCGAGGCGGCTCTTTACGTGCAGGGCATAGATGACCCCGATCACTCCGGCGATGTGAAACAGCAGAGCGAACAGAAACGACAGCTTGTCGACCTGGGCCAGCACCAGATCGAAACCAAACAACGACATGGTGAAGGAGGCTCCATCGGGCAGTCCAAGCAGAGCGAGAAGACCTACGATGGGGGTCGCCAGGGCGATGACCTTACGTGCCAGGCCGCTGACGATCGAGCAGAGGATAGCGCCCACGATGAAGGGCAGTACCGGGTACAGTCCCTCAATCATCGTAATAACCATCCTTCCGCGACACCGCCGCCCTCAGGAGGCGCGAAAGAACTACCAGCAGTACGATTCCGATGAAGCCGTAGATGGGATAGAAGCCGGGGATGCCTTCGATCTGTTCGACCGCCGGTTCGAGGTGGCGGTGATAGAAGAAATCAGCAGCGAACACCACGATGCAGGCGCCAACCAGCCACCAGTGGATTCGTGAAGGAGCAGCGTGTGAGTCTGCGCTCATGGCGTGCTCCCTTCGATCATGCGGGCCAGTTGCGAGTAGACACCGGGCCACAAGAACAGTACCAGGCACGCCAGCCCACTGAGCAGCAACGGAATGCGGCAGGCCCAGGGGGATTCGCCGTGGTCCTCATGACCTTTCACCGCCGCGTTGGTTTTTTCTTTGGCGAAGAAGGCACGAATCGGAATCGGCAACAGGTAACCGAGCCCCAGCAGGGTCGACAGCAACAAGGTGGCAAGAAACGCCCACTGGTGCGCCTCGATCATGCCGACGCACAGCAGCCACTTGCTCCAGGTGCCGCCCATCGGTGGCAGACCGAGGGTACTGATGGTGCCGATGAGAAAAGCGGTCATCGTCCACGGCATCCGCTTGCCGATGCCGTCCAGTTGATCGACTCGTGTTTTGTGACTGGCGACATAGATCGCCCCGGCTGCGAAGAACAGGGTGATCTTGCCGTAGGCGTGCATCGCGATGTGCAGTGCACCACCTTCAATGGCGGCCGGGAAAGCGACCGCAGCCCCGAGCACGATATAGTTGAGCTGACCGATGGTCGAGTAGGCGAGTCGTGCCTTCAACTCGGCGCGGGTCAAGGCGATCACCGAGGTCAACAGGATGGTGAAGGCAGCAAACCAGGCGATCACCTCTGCGCCCCAGCTCTGTTGCATCACAGAGGTTCCGATGAGGCCGGTGGCCAGCTTGAGCACGGTGAAGACGCCCGCCTTGACCACTGCCACGGCGTGCAACAAGGCACTCACCGGAGTCGGGGCGACCATCGCATTGGGCAACCACTGGTGGAGGGGAAAGATGGCGGTTTTACCGGTGCCGAAGAAGAACAGCAGGATCAAGACCGCCGCCTGCCCGGCGCTGGTCGAGCCCTCCAGGATGCCGCCTGGCCGGAAGTCGAGGGTGCCGGTCCAGATCCAGGTCAGCACGATTGCCGTCAGCATGAACAGGGTCGAAGAGCCGACCAGGATGCCGAGGTAGATGCGACCGGAACGTTTGGCTTCCGGCTTGCGGGTGTGGGTGACCAGTGGCCAGGTGCTGAAGGTCATCATTTCGTAGAAGAGAAACAGCGTCAGCATGTTGGCGCTCAGGGCGATGCCCATCGCCGACAAGATGGCCAGCGAAAAACAGCACCAGTAACGCTCCTGGCCCTCGAAGTCCTTGCCGTAGAGACGATGCATATAGCCGTAGGAGTAGATGGTATTGAGGATCCACAGAGACGCCGCCACCAGTGCGTAAATCATCCCCAGTGGAGTCAGTTCGAGGGCGAAGGAGAGCCCCGATCCGATTTCGCCAAGGGTGTAGCGGAGGGTTTCTCCGGCCAACGCAGTTGGCACCATCGAGACCACCACTGCCAGAAGGCCGGCAGGAATCAACAGGTTGAACCCATCTCGGAGCGTCGGAATACGGCGGCTGAGCCATGGAGTCAAAACTCCGAGAGCCGGTAGTAACAAGGCCAGTAGTAACGGTGAGTTCATCGCCCGGCTCCGATCAGCTGCTGGGCGGCTTCCCGGGCCAGATCGATCACCGGGCCCGGTTGCCATCCGAAGTAGATGCTGGCGCCGAGGAGTAACAGTACCGGTAGTAGTTTTTCGATCGGTAAGCTTTGACGGATCTCGGGCGTTTCCTGCGGTGGCCGCAAGTAAGCGATTTCGACGAAGCGCCAGGTGTAGATGGCGGCAAGTACCGAACCGAACAGAACCAGGGCGGCGAGGATCGGATGGCCGGAAAGGAACAAGCCCTTGAGCAGGTAGAACTTGCTGATAAATCCGGCAGTTCCAGGAATTCCGATCATGCCGAGACCGCCGACCACGATGGCACCGCTGACCCAGGGCATCCGCTGGCCCAGGCCGGCCAGGTCAGTGAGTCGTGTGGTTCCGAGTCGATAAATCAGGATCCCGGCACAGAGGAACAATCCACCCTTCATCAGGGCGTGGAAGATCATGTGCAGGATCGACCCGGTCATGGCATCGATGTGACCGACCGTCATACCTACGACGATGTAGCCGATCTGAGCGACACTCGAGTACGCCAGTAGCAAAGACAGACTGGGCTGACGGGCGGCAGCGAGTGAGCCAAAGATGATGGCCGATCCACAGCAGGCCGAGATCACCAGGATGTTAGCCTCGCTCAACACTTCTCCCGAGGACACGGCAAAGACGCTGAAGATGAAGCGCATCGCCATGTAGATGCCGACTTTCGTCGCGGTGGCGGCGAGCAGGGCTGCGACCGACGCCGGCGCAGTGGAGTAGGCACCGGGCATCCAGAGATGGAGCGGAAAGAGCGCCATCTTGAGACCGACTCCCGCCAGCAGAAAGGCCCGGGCGGTCAGGACCGTCGCATCGACCGGGGTCAGCAGCAATCGTGCGTGAATGTCGGCCATGTTGAGAGTGCCGGTCTTGGCGTAGAGAAGTCCGATGGCGATGAGGATAAAGGACGCTCCGACCGAACCGAGGATCAGGTAGTTCAATGCCGCCGGGAGCGCTTTTCGATCTCTCGACCGACCCATTGCGATGAGTCCGTAGATGGTTAGCGAGGAGATTTCGAGCAGTACGTAGACGTTGAAGGCATCGCCGGTGACCAAGATGCCGAGAAGTCCTGTGATGGCCAGCAGCCAGAGGGACCAGAAGAAGCGTCGTCGATCGGCCGGGATCTCGTCATCGATGCCCTTACGCGAGAAGATGGTCACGATGAATCCCATCGCCGAGACGAGCGTGGTCAGGATCGCACTGAGAAGATCGACGCATAGCTCGATGCCGTGCGGAGCGGGCCATCCACCCAGTGGATAAATAACGGAAAATCCAGGGGTCAGAGAATTCTGCGCTTCGATGAAGAGCAGTAATGAGGTTGAGACCCATGTCGTCAGAAAGGTCGTCACGAGTGCCAGGATCCAACCGCCGATGCCACGTCCCAGAAGAGGAGCGAGGACTCCGCCGATCAGCGGGATGAGCACGATGAGGATGGGCAGCTGGGAAGGATCGAGGTTCATGACTGACCCTCCGGAGCGGTACGGTCGATCTCGGCGATCTCATCGGCTTCGATGGTGCCGTATTCTTCACGAATCCCGATGATGATCGCCAGCGCGACGGCCATGGTACTCAAAGAAACGACGATCGCGGTCAGGATGAGCACGTGGGGCAGAGGATTGGCGTAGTTGATCTGGAGACCATCCTGAAGGATGGGGGCGGCGGCTCCATCGCGCACACCAAAGGTGATGTACATGAGGAAGATGCCGGTCTGGAACAGCCCTAGCCCGAGCACTTTCTTGACCAGGTTTTGACGTGAGATCAGAGCATAGAGCCCGACCATCATGATGATGACAAAGGCTCCGTTGTTGAAGGTATCGAAGAGGCTCATGAACTCTCTCCGTTGATCTTGCGAACCATCGTGAGGATGACGGCCGCCACCGTCAGCCCAACTCCAGCTTCGATGAGTGTCATGCCGAGGGCTTCGGCGTGAGCCGGGTGGGTCGGATCGAGGACCGAATAGTCAAGGAAGTAACGGCCTTTGACCAGGCCAACAATGCCGACACCGATGTAGAGCAGGACTCCGAAGCACATGGCTCCATCGACGAGCCAGTTAGGCAGGAGTTTATCGGTGGCTTCCTTACCAAAGAGCAGGATGTGGAGGATGAAGGCCGAGGCGATCAGGACGCCGGCCTGGAAGCCGCCTCCCGGTCCGATCTCGCCATGCATTTGCACGTAGATGGCGTAGACCAGGATGTAGGGAAAGAGCATCCCTCCGATGGTGCGGAGGATGACATTTTCACTCATGTGTTCTCTTTCCTAGTCCGCTGCTGTGCAGTCGGACGCAGGAGCAAGATCACACAAATACCGGCAGTGAAGATCACTGCGGTTTCAAACATGGTGTCGTAACCCCTGTAGGAGGCGAGAACCGCAGTCACGGTATTCGGTACATGGTGACCGAAGTCACCCTCGGCAGGATCTGCCAAGGGATTCTGATATACCTTGCCGACGTTCTGGGCGATGTAACCGGGAGCGACATGGACCTGTGCGGGAGCTTGCGGGTCACCAAAGTGTGGCAGGTCCGAGGTTCCGTAGAGGAGAACGGCTCCGGTGACGATGACGGTCAGTAGGGCCGTCCCGTGAATCGCAGGGCCGTCCTTTTCACGGGTACCGGTCCGAGTCAGTGCAGCCAGCAAAAGGATGGTGGTGGCACCGGCTCCGACAGCTGCTTCAGTGTAGGAAACATCCATGGCAAAGAGGTTGGCCCACTCGACCGCGAGTAACAGGCTGTAGATGCCCAGTAGCATCACCGAGCTGAGTAAATCCCGGACCAGCATCGCAGCGATCGCTGCAACGATGGCAATTACCACTAACAGGATGTTGATCAACAGTACCGGATCAGTCATCCGTTTTCTCCTCGGCTGGACCTGTCCAGGGTTTGAGGCCCTGAAGATGGGCGACCCTGGAAATCGCATGAGTCGATACCGGCGTGGTCACGAAAAGTAACAAGGAGATGGCGAGCATTTTTCCGATGGAGAGTCCATCCACATCAGCCTCGAAGAAAACCTTCAGGGCCAGGCCACTGAAAACCAGCAGCTGGCCGAGAGTGTCAGCAGTTCCTGCCGGATGTAGTCGCGAATAGAAGTCAGGTAGGCGAAGAACGCCGAGGGAACCACTGAAGGTGAAGAAGCCGCCCAGCAGTAGTAAGGTGTTGGCCACATATTCGAACATCAGGACAACCTCCTCGACTCGACGAAGCGCATCAGCGCAATGGTGCCGAGAAAGTTGACCAGGGCGTAGAGCACCGCAATGTCGAGGAACCCCGTACGGTCGCCGATGTATCCCAGCAGAGCGAGAAGGACGATCGCCTTGGTACCAAACACATTGACCGCCAGTACACGATCGTAAGTGGTTGGACCGCGAACCGCACGGATGACCGAGAGCATCGCTCCTGCCAGAATCAGTAGGGCTGCGATCAGTGGCGCATCGAAGTTCATCGAGAACTCTCCTGTTTTATCGCCTCTGGGTCTTCAGGAACCATCTTCGCTATCCGCTGTTCCATCGATCCTTCGAGGACTCCTTTTGCAGAGTTGTCTTCCAGTGCGTGAACCAGCAGAAATTGTTGCTGTACATCGACGGTCACGGTTCCCGGAGTCAGCGTGATGGAATTTGCCAGCAGGGTTTTGGCCAGTGGATGCTTCAATCGAGTTGGTACTTCGACCAGGCGGGGGGAAATCGCTGGTCGTGGCGACCATGATTTTGCGGTCACCTGAACGCTAGACTTGACGATCTGAATCAGAAGCCAGGGGAGGTAAAGCAGGAAACCGGGTAGTGATTCGATCGGTTGGTACTGACTACCGAGAAGTTGCAGGCGATGGCAGACCCAGACGGTCAGGGCACTGGCAACGATCCCGGAGCCGACCAGCAGCGAGGATTCAAACTGTCCTGAAAGGAGCAGCCAGAAGCTGAGAAGAGTCAAAAACAACAATATCGCGCGCAAACGTCATTCCCCCCCCCCGAACAGAG
>JBBWWC010000314.1:0-7578 GCA_050256555.1 Planctomycetota bacterium
GTTGGTCGAGGAAGAAGGATTAGAACTGGGCGTGATGCACTCACGAGACTCGGATTTGAAATTTATGGTCAATCCGAGACTCGATCCGTGGAAGAAACCCGTTGCTGTCCTGGTTGATGAGGGAAGTGCATCGACTACAGAAATTCTGGCTCAGGGGCTAAAGGATCTACAGGTGGCGCGTATCTTTGGTCGCACGACCGCAGGAGCCGCCTTGCCATCGATGATTGAAAGTCTACCTTGTGGAGACCTGATGCAGTACGCCATTGCCGGGTATCGCTCTCGTTCGGGACAGAGACTCGAAGGGATCGGTGTTGTTCCGGATGAGGTAATTCCGGTCGATATTGACAAGATTCGTGGCGAAGGAGACCCGATACTGCAGTCAGCATTGCGCTGGTTTCGAGGAAATGCTGGAGTCGGAACCAGCCCGGGTCGATGATCGTTTCAGAGAAGTCGAGTCCTGGACATTAGTAGCGATCTTTCAGTTGACCGCTGGTCCTGTTAAATGAGGAGATTCGAGATGTCAAAAATTACAGATCACAATCATAGCAAGCTATGGGTACTCGTTCTGGGAGTGTTGTTATTTCCATGTGCGTTGCTGAGCCTTGCTCAAGATCCTCCAGAGAAACCGGAAGTCGTAGCCGAACAAAAAAACGTACTTGCTGAGCTACAGAAATCATTGATCAAGGCATTTGGTGGCAAGGAAGCGCTGGAGAAGTTCAACAACCGTCGCGTGTTGGCGACGATCGTGATTCCAGATGCAGCCATCGAAGCCAAGCACGTTGGTTTTGTGGCCAAAGATGGAACGATGCGCGAGTCGATGACGATTGAAGGATACGGTGACTTTGAGCAAGGAGTGCTAGGAGATGTGGCCTGGGCACAAGATCCCATCAACGGTGCTCGGATTCTGGCCGGAAGAGAAAAGCAGCAACTACTCAGATCGTCTCATTTGCAACCTCTGCTTTGGTTAGACAAGGACTTTGTTTCGGCCGTGAAGATCGGGACCGAAAAAGTTGGAGCTGTTGATTGTGATATTTATTCTTTGCAGAGCACCATGGGTACGACTGAGAAGTACTGGGTCGCGCTGGAAACCGATTTCCTCATTAAAATTGCCATGACTGCAGAGTCGATTATGGGGAAAGTTCCGATGACGGTTCGGATGGGTGATTACAAACAGTTTCAGGGCATCTGGTATCCACATGATCTGGAAATCGTACAAGGAATTCAGACGATGCAGATGACCATCAATGAAGTGAAATACGATGTTGAGCCTGAGTCGGTCGAGCAGACGATTCCTGATCAGGTGAACGCAATCCTTGAACGTAAAAAAGCAGCAGAAAAGAAGGTTGAGGAGAAAGCCGGCGAAAAAGTCGAGGATGCATCGGCTGGTGGGCGTTAACTCGACAAAAAGACAATAAGGACGAATCCCTTTTGATCAGCGACGGTGTTTTATTCTCTCATTAGCTGCGGGATTTCGATTCCAGGAATCAGAATCTCGATGCTCGTATCGCGCCAGATGCTCTGCTGGAATTCGAGCTGTTTTTCCATTTCAAGTTTTTGAACGATGATCTGTCGTATTTGATTTTGCGCTTTTGAGAAATCGAGTGGCCCACCGGCGACTCGATCCAGTAGTTGAATTTTGTGGCTATATCCTCGGCATTGAAACCAATCAGAAATTTCGCCGACTTTCAAGGATCGTACTACTTCAGGAACCGGCGAAAATCTGGCGTCGAGGTCTGTTTCCGACATGTCGTACAGCCCGCCAATTTCTTGCCGAGGTCCCATCGACCATGTTGTGATCAAAGTTTCGAAGTCGGATGTTTTATCTAATGCCGAATCGATTTCATTAAGGATTTTGCTGTGATCAGGATCATTGGTTGCGATGAGTAATTGTCGGAATGAGAGTCGGCCAACTTCTGTAAATTCTGAAGTATGGTTCCGGTAGTATTCTCGGAGTTCTTTCGGAGAAATACTACGGGTTGATTTGATGAGTTTCTTTTTCAACTCGTCGATTCTGAGTTCTTCTTCCAGGCGTGTGCGAAGTTCACCTTCAGTTTCTCCAAATTGTTGCTGCCAAATCGCCAGGTAATCATCAATTGAGTATTTAGTTCCCTCGGCATTGCTGAATCGGTCAACTTCTCGTTGTAGGTAGTTTTCAACAGTACCAGGTGGTAGGAAGATTTCTTCTTGAGTCGCTTTTTGCAGCAGCAATTGCCGTTCGATCAATCTTTCCAACATGAGTGGTCGTAGCAACAGCTTTTCTTTTTCGATCTGTTCCTTCGGGAATCTTCCTCTGGCACCTGCAACGCTTCTTTCGATGGCTTGATTCAGTTCTGCCAGAGTGATGACCTTACCGTTCACTTTTGCGGCAAAACCATTTACGACAGGTAGCTCTTGTGCCAGCAAGCAATTGGTTTCCGATATGCCCAGTAGAAGTGCGGTGGAGAGGATCATCATCCATGGGAGATTCTGGATTTTGCCAAAAATGCCGAATCTTGGATTTGTGAGAGCGGTTGAATCCATGTTGGTTTCAGATCTCCTATTCGCCCAATAAAGGGGCCATATCTTTCACAGGGAGCATATCCGGGTTTTAGGGCTTATCCAGTTTTGCTGCGGATGTTGGCGAATTCCGTCGGGATCACTATCATCTGAATTGTCTGGGCGAGTGAGGCAGATCAGGCGGGTATTGGCTGTAGCAGGGGTCTGGAGAAGATATGCGCATCGTTGTGGTGGGTGCAGGGGTCGTAGGCTTTCATCTCGCAGAACGCCTCTCTGTTGAGGGCCACCGAATTACTATCATCGATGCAGACCAGGAGCTGGTCCATCGAATCGATGACCGATTGAACGTGCAGGCGATTCTCGGAAATGCAGCGAGTCCAAAAATCCTTCGTAAAGCAAAAGCGGACGGTGCGGATCTTGTTATTGCTGTGACCGATCGCGACGAGACCAATATCGTAGTCAGCTTGCTGGCCAAGAATCTTGGTGCCAAGAAGGTTGTGGTCCGGCTCAGAAATGCAGAACTTTCATCGGCAGCGTCTCCTTTGTTACCGGAAACTTACGGCGCAGATCTTATCGTAAACCCCGTCGATGCTACTGCAGAGAAACTACGAAGGCTGGTTCGAAATCCCGGCGCTTTTGATGTTTCCGATTTCGCCGATGGCGAGATGCTTCTGTGGGGATATCAGGTCGAAGAAGGATCTCCCCTCGATGGTTTAGTGCTCAAAGATTTACGGCAAAGATACGACAGGATCCCCGGTTTGATCGTGGCCATCTCGAGAGATGGTGATTTGATGATCCCGCGTGGTGATGATCAGCTCATCCATGGCGATCAGATTTATGTTTTTCTTCCCAAGAAAAAGACCTCTGATTTTCGTTCCATCGTTCATCCGGAACAAGAAAAAGTGGAGCAGGTCTTCATTTCTGGAGCCACCAGATTGGGTAAGGAAGTTGCTCGAAGACTCGAAAATGATGTGAGATCGATCGTTTTGATAGAAAAGGATCGGAAGCGTGCAGAAAAGGCTTCCGAGGAACTGGAAAAGACACTGGTTCTGCATGGCAACATCACCGACGCCGATTTTGTCAAAGAGAATCGTGTTGAAGATGCAGATTATTTCCTCTCTCTGGAAAGCGAAGACGCTGAGAATCTCACCAATGCATTACTCGTTAACAAATTAGGTGTTCGGCGGATCCTGGTTCGTAGTGAGCAGGATCAATTCCTACCTGTACTCAGACAGGCTGCGGTGGGCGAGGCAGTGAATCCCAGACGTATTACTGTCAGCGCCATTTTAAGAGATATTCGTCGTGGCCGGGTCGTTGCGGTTTCACAGGTTGGAGAATCGGGAGCCGAAGCACGGGAATATGAGGTAACGGCGGACCAGGCAGTTTGCGGTAAAAAGGTCAAGAATCTTCACTTACCGAAGGACTCGATCATCGGAGCGATTCAGAGAGATGAGGAAATCTTTACTGCGGTGGGCGATTCTATTATCCAGGAAGGCGACCATGTCATCATCTTCGCTCTTCCGGAAGCGATCGATGCGATCGAGAAGGTCTTTACCCGTCGCCGAGGAATTCTACGTTGAGATTTCGTCCACTTCTAGCCGTACTGGGTCTTCTGATTCTGACCCTTGCTGGCGTATTACTGATTCCGTTACTGGTAGCGTGGGGACTCGATTCGAATCTCGAGTTGCCAGCATTCTATAGCACCATCGGAATTTGTCTTGTTGTCGGACTTTTGTTCTGGGGTGCGAATCGAGATTGTCAGAAAGATCTTCGTGCTCGGGAAGCTTTTGCTGCAGTCGGACTCGGTTGGGCCGTCTTGAGTTTTTTCGGGGCGTTACCTTTCTGGATTGCGCCAGGAGGAATCCCTGATCTTCTCGATGCCTATTTCGAAACGATGAGTGGTTTTACGACCACCGGGGCGACGATTCTGACCGACATTGAGGCTTTGCCCCCGGGGCTTCTTTTCTGGCGAAGCCTGACCCAGTGGTTTGGTGGTATGGGCATCGTGCTGCTCACCGTTGCTGTACTTCCTTTGCTCGGTTCTGGTGGAATGCAAATGATGCGTGCCGAAGTTCCCGGACCCACCGCCGAAAAGTTAGCTCCCAGGGTCGCTCAAACAGCCACCATGCTGTGGGGGCTTTATTTTCTACTGACTTTGGTTGTGACCGGGTTGTTGTTACCTGTGATGCCCTGGTTCGACGCTGTCACCCTATCTTTTTCGACCCTGGCTACAGGTGGGTTTGCGACCAAAAATGCCAGCATAGCTCACTTCGATAGTGCATACGTCGACACCGTGATAACCGTTTTCATTCTTATTGCCGGCGTCAATTTCGTGCTGCACTACCGAGCGCTTTTTCAAATGCGTCCATTGTTTTTACGTGACAGCGAGTTCAAATTCTTTCTGGGTTTAATAGTGTTTTCTATCCTGTTCGTTACCGCAATGTTGCATCTCGGTAATTATCCAGACCGAATTGATAATCCAGAAAAGTATGATTCGCTCGGTTCGTGTTTCCGGTACGCCAGTTTTCAGGTCGCCTCCATCGGAACGGGGGCGGGTTTTGTCACGGCAGATTTTGATCATTGGCCCAATGCGTGCCGTGTTGTTCTGATTGTTTTGATGGTGATTGGGGGCTGTGCAGGAAGTACAGCTGGCGGCATCAAAATCTTCCGAGTTTTGACTCTGGTGAAGTATGGGTTACGCGAAATCGCATTGCTGGTCAGGCCTCATGCGGTACTTCCTATCAAGATCGGTGGAGAATCTATCGAACGGGAAATCATATCCAGAGTGATGGGGTTTTTGGCTTTATGGACGCTGTTATTTTTGTGCTCATTGTTGTTGCTGTCATTTATTCTGGATCCTTCATGGGCAGAAGATGCGGGTAGTCTTACCGCAGTTTCCGCCCAAAAAGTCAGTGGAGCGCTAGAGGACGATCACTTACTTACTGCTCTGGGTGCGACGCTGGCGACCATCGGTAATGTCGGACCAGGCATTGCGGGTGTTGGGCCGCTCGAAAACTTCTCAGAGATTCCTGCGATTGGTAAAGCATTGCTCGTCTTCTTGATGCTACTGGGACGCCTGGAAATCTATGCCGTCCTGGTGATCTTTCTACCGATGTCCTGGCGCCGTTGAATTATTCAAGGCATGTCGAAGAGTAGCATGTCACAGCTTTCAAGCGTCTTTAGCTGGTAATCGGAAACAGCTTCAATGGCTGCGCCATCCCCGGTCGAAATCGGATCACGGAGCGATTTCATCGAGGAACCAGGCAATCGTTTCGATTCCACGCTGGTAGTCGGGAAGATGGAACTTTTCATTAGGTGAATGGGCATTGTCATCCGGGAGCCCTAATCCGAGAAGAATCGTATCGATCGCAAGGATACGTTTCATGTCACTGACTACCGGTATTGAGCCACCTTCATAAATATATACAGGAGCTTTTCCGAAACCTTTTTCGATGGCACGGGCCGCAGCTTCTAGCCAAGGACTTTCCTGCTCTACCAGGACCGGTTCTGCGCCATGGTGTGTGTGAACCTCGATGGTGCAGGTTGCTGGACACAGCGATTGAAGATGTTTGGTGACAAGCTTTTCGATCTCTACAGGGTCTTGATCAGCGACAAGTCGCATCGAAAGTTTCGCGCTGGCATGAGCTGGAAGAACGGTCTTGGCTCCTTCTCCGGTCCAGCCACTAAGTAGTCCGTTGATGTCGAGCGTTGGCCGTGCGCCTTTTCTTTCCAGCGTTGTCCAGCCTGCTTCGCCATGAAGCTGTGGAACACCGAGATCTTTTTGAAATCCTTCCTCGTCAAAAGGAAGTTCAGTGAAGGCAGCCCTTTGTTCTGCAGTCAGATCTCGGACACGATCGTAAAATCCTGGAATCGTAATATGTCCCTCTTCATCTCTGAGGGAACCGAGAATTCTTGTGAGTGCATTGGCTGGATTCTCGACCGACCCACCAAAGGATCCGGAGTGCAGATCTCGATTGGGGCCCTGCACAAGGATTTCAAGATAGACGAGCCCTTTCAAACCGATCGTGATGGCAGGGATACCCGGGGCGAACTGGGAACAATCTGAAATGACGGCGACATCTGCTGCTAATTCGTCCCTATGAGCTTCGATATAAGGAGCTAAATTGGGCGAGCCAATTTCTTCTTCACCTTCGATGAGAAACTTGACATTTACAGGTAGTGATCCTCGCTGTTGAAGAACACCGCAGACTCCTCGCACCAGTGCGAGCACCTGACCTTTATCGTCAGTAGCACCACGGGCGATCAAGTCATCTCCCTCGAGAGTGGGTTCGAATGCGCCGTGACGCCACAGCTCGAGGGGTTCCGGCGGTTGAACATCGTAGTGGCCGTAGATGAGGACGGTCGGGGCTCCTTCAGCGCCGGTCCAGGAGGCAAAACAGACCGGATGACCATCGGTTTCGTCGAGTCGGGCTTCGAAACCAGCGTTGCTCAATTCGTCAAGAATCCACTCGCCGGCATTGCGGACATCGCCAGAACGTTGGCTATCGGTCGAAATACTGGGAATTCGTAACCAATCCACGAGTCTATCGATATGTTGCTGGCGACCTTCTGAGAGTCGTTCAATCACGTCCTGCATCTGGGCTCCTAACCTTTATAGGTCCGCTGGTGGACCTGCTCCTGGATCCTTACCATAAACGACCAGGAAGCTCCGAGGGAGCAAACTCGAATCGATTGGAGAAAACCTGCCATGGAGATCAGTATCGAATATTGCGTGAAGTGAAACTACACCCCACAGGCCACCAGTTTGGCGGCCGAGATCGACGGTAAGTATGGAGTGTCCGCTCAAATGATTGAGAGCGGCGGTGGAGTGTTCGAAGTGTGCGTTGACGGCGATCTCGTTTTTAGTAAAAAGGAACTTGGCAGATTTCCGGAGCATTCGGAGATCTTCTCGATCTTGGATTCAAAAAAAGCCTAGTGACCAGGATGCCTGGTAGGAGTGATATCGCTGATGAGTAACGACCCGCAGGAAGTGATCTTCCAGGTTCAAGATCTCCATCGTTCTTTCGGAGCCAAGGATGTACTCAAGGGAGTCACCCTGGGGTTTTTCCGTGGAGCAAAGAT
>JBBWWC010000315.1:0-1621 GCA_050256555.1 Planctomycetota bacterium
GATGAGGATTCACACCAAGTTGCGAATCTTATGGGGATCGACGCAGGGATTCAACCGGACCGGGTCGGGAATCCATCACGAATGGAAGTGCTAAAATGCTCCCAGGCCCCCTCAAGGACTGCTTTTCTGGCCCTTTCGAGGAACCGATGAAAGACTCTCAGGTTGTGCAGAGATCCAAGGGTATAGCCAAGCATTTCCTTGCGACTGTACAGATGGTGCAGAGTTCCACGACTGAAGCTCTGGCAGGTCGGGCAATCGCACCCCTCCTCCAGGGGCCTACGATCTCGACGATGCTGAGCATTACGAATATTCAGGGATCCGCCGCTGGAGAGAAAGATTGTGGCATTTCGGGCATTTCGAGTCGGGATCACGCAATCGAACAGATCGATCCCGTTCTCCACCGCCACCAGAAATTCCTCCAGTCCTCCCACCCCCATCAAATAGCGCGGTCGATCGGTCGGAAGATAACGACCCGCATCGGCGATCACCTGGAGCATCGAATCCCGGTCTTCACCAACACTGACGCCGCCGACGGCATAGCCATCAAAAGGCATGTCAATCAATCGTTCAGCACCTTCGCGGCGTAAATCTTCATGGGTCCCCCCCTGCAAGATTCCGAAGACGGACATCGGCTCGAAGAGCTCTAATCGTTGTCGATGTTCGATGGCCCGTAATGCCCAACGTTCGGTTCTAGCCAGAGCTTGAACCGATGCATCTCGATCGATTCCAGCTGGCGGACACTGATCCAGCACCATCGCGATGGTGCTTCCGAGTCGGGCCTGGATGTCGAGTACCGATTCCGGCGTCAACAAAAGAGCAGCGCCATCGATGTGATTTCGAAACTCGACTCCTTGCTCGCTGATACGATTGCGGTGCCCCAATGAAAACACCTGGAAACCACCGGAATCTGTAAGAATCGGGCCGTCCCAACCCATCACTTCATGGAGGCCACCGAGTTCGCGAACAACATCAGCACCCGGTCGAACCGCAAGGTGATAGGTGTTGGAAAGAACCATCTGTGTGCCCACCTCACGCAGCTGCTGCGGCGTCACACCCTTGACACTTCCCTGGGTCCCGACCGGCATGAAGGCAGGAGTCAACACTGCCCCACGTGGGGTCGAAAAACGTCCCGCGCGTGCCCCCGCTGGAGCGACGGCGTCGAGCTCAAAGGAAAACCCATCCAGCATCGGATGCTTGGCTTTTACCGGAGTGGTCACCAGAGCCTCTTGATCTGAACTTCAGGATAATAATGCTGAAGAATCCAGGTTCGGTTGGCATTGCGACGGGCGTAGCCCCGGGCCCCCATCTGGCACATCCCGATACCATGGCCCCAACCTTTTCCATCAAAGATGAAGTTCTCACCCTCTGATTGGACCTGAAACACAATCGAACGAAGTTTCAGCTCGGTACGAAATCGGCGCGTATCAACCTCGAAAGAACCGAGCGAATGAACCACCCGGATATAAGGAATATGTCCGGAATCTACCGTTTCAACCGGAATCAGTTGCTCGATATGACCAACTTTGACCCCCGTCCCTTCGCAGATATCTTCGAGCGCTCGACGGACCTCGGCCTGCTTCACTGACTTTTGCCAGCGAAAAAACTTGGACCCTGCACAACT
>JBBWWC010000316.1:0-7282 GCA_050256555.1 Planctomycetota bacterium
TCCTGCCAGCCATCGGGAGCCGTGGCTCCATCGACGGCATAACCGTGATTCTGACTCGTCACCCAGCAACGCGAGGTGCCCACTTCAACGCAGGGTTGATTCTGACTCCGGTGACCGAAATCTAGCTTGTAGGTATTAAACCCAGCAGCCAGGGCCAGCAGCTGATTGCCCAGGCAAATCCCCATCAACGGGCGAGAGCCTTCGAAAGCACGGCGAATGTTTTCGACAGTTTCGATGACATTCTTCGGATCTCCAGGGCCATTGGAAAGGAGCACAGCGTCCCCCTTCTCGGTCACGAAATCGTGATTCCAGGGCACCTGCAAAACATCCGCACCACGGTCGAGAAGACTTCTCACGATACTCGTCTTGGCTCCGCAATCGACCAGGATCACCCGCGGAGCATCGTCAAGACCGCAGCGATGCAGGATCGGTTCCTTACAACTCACCTCGGCAACAACATTGCGACTACTCGGATCTTGATACGGAGAATTCGCAATCTCTTCACGATCAGGACTGCCGTCGATCAGCAGACGTCCCTTGATGGTTCCATGTTCTCGTAATCGACGAGTCAATGCACGAACATCAATTCCCTCAATGCCGGGGATTCCTTCTTCAATCATCCAATCATCGAGCGACGAAGCTGCATTCCAGTGACTGGAATCCCGACACAGATTCTGAACCACCAACGCTTGCGCCTGGATTCTGGATGATTCAAAGCCAGGAGATAATGGATCATCGGTATGACGTGCGGGTACACCATAATTCCCGACCAGTGGATAGGTCAGAGTAAGAAGTTGCCCGCGGTAAGAAGGATCGGTCAAGGATTCGGGGTACCCGACCATTCCGGTCGCGAACACCACTTCTCCTGAGATCGAATGCTTCGCACCAAAAGCGCGACCTTCATAACGAGTTCCATCTTCCAGTTCCAGATGAGCTGTGGGTGAAGATGAATGATGAACTGGAGAGAGTTGTGCGCTCTCAGATTCTGAAGACCTGGATTCCAAAGTGGGATCTCCCAAGATACTGCCTTTCGCCCGGGCCGATGACGAAAAACCAGTGGGGTTTCGCGCCGACGACAAAGGGAAATGGCCTACCAAACCACCTCCCTGGGATCGTTCGCAGATCCTGAAGGTCAGATTTTAGAGATACATCCGTGTGGTGCAAAGAGTCCTCAAAAAGAAGTTAAAATTTCCATCCAAAAAGCACTCCCCCTCGCCCGGTCCGGCCACCGTCCCGCCGGTAGCTGAAAAGCGCCGGATCCGTGGCACTACAGCGCTGATCTATGGCGATTCTGTCCCCTGAGAAGCCCGCGAGACGCAGCTGGGATACGAGTACCGTGCGCAGGTCCACTCGCTCTCCCTGGCAAGCTCCTGCTCCCCCTGGAATGGCCTGAATCGCCTCAAGGACCTCATTTCCGACCGGGTACTGATCACCGGAAATGGCCGGCGACAGTACCGCCACCGCCTCCGATCCCGGCTCAATAGCCTCGAGTAAACGGAGCAGGGCACCGGCAGCAGTTCCACGCCAGCCACAGTGCGCCACCCCGGCTCTTTTTGTCCGGGGATCGGCGATTCCGACCAGCGGACAGTCCGCTGCCAAAGATAGGACAAAAACTCCCGGTTCCTCGAGAATTAGCACATCTTTGCCCGACAATTGGCTCGAAGGCTGGTTCGCTCCTTCGCCCCCATCCTGACGAGACACCCGTGCCAGTTCAGCGCCATGGATCTGTCCGGGCACAACGACCTGGTCGAGAGTGATGCCACATGCGGTGACCAACCGGTGCCGATTTTCTCGAACCAGATTCTGATCATCACCGGTAGAAAAACCGAGATTGAGAGTTGAAAAAGGAGCCTCACTGACTCCACCCCAGCGATCAGGAAAGATCGCCAACAAGCCTTCAAGGTCATAACGAGGTCGTAAAGATTCGGCCAGATCGACCAGCCTGAGGGATTCCTGCTGAGCGTCCTTCACGTGCCTGAAGGTTCTGGCTCCTGCTGGGTTCCCTCTTTCCAGATCGGAAGCAGGAACTCTCGAGCAAGTATCTTGGTGATCGCCGCCAGCGGTACCGACAACAACATTCCGATCACACCAAACCACTGGGCGAAGATCAAAAAGGTCACGATGACGGTGACCGGATGCAAACCGACCTCTTCACCAAGGAAACGAGGAATCAGAACAAAACCTTCCAGCGCTTCCATTGCGGCAAAGATACCGCCGGTTGCAACAAGCAAAACCACATCATGATTTTCAAACCAGCACATAGCCACTGCCGGGATCGCTACCAACCAGACGCCCAGATAAGGAATCAGTGATAAAAATCCAGCAACAAAGCCGATCAAGAAACCATGTGGGACTCCGGTAAACATCAAACCGATCCCAGTCATGACTCCCTTGATGATGCAAACCAGCAAACGGCCACGGAAAAAGGAAGACAAGATTGCATGTATCTCAGAGGCGATCTTTTCGCTTCTGGCACGATTGGAGGAAGGAATCCAGTTACGGATTCGAACAATCATCGGATCGATCTCGATCAGGAAAAAGAACACATAAATCGGTAGAAGTAGAATCCAGTTGCCCAGCGCCAGCAGACGATCCAGAGCCCCTGGGCCCTTCCCTTCGGTCTCAGTCGGCCCTTGAATCTTCTCGAGGGCTACGACCAGTTCCTTGCCCGTCAATCGATCTTCGGTGGCCGGAACGTTTTGCCCCTCGGCCGGACCAAGATATGCCTCGATCACGCGGCCAAGCGTGGCATCCAGTCCAGCTTCCACTCGCCTCGCCAGGATCTCGTCCTCATCCTCCTCGGTGTCATCGCCAAATCGAGCAGAGATGCGATCCTTCCAGCGATTGAATCCGACAGCGACGCCGGGAAAATCTTTCTCGAGGATTTGCTGAGCATCACGAACCCAACCCGGGTCATATACGCCATCCCCGTCCCGATCGATGAAGTACTGCCCGGTGGCCGAATCCAGGATGGCATCCGCCGGAGGTGAAGGCGTGACAGCCATCGTCTCGAGCAGATGATCACCTCGCAACTTGGTCACCAATGAAGCCCCACCACGGGCCACCGCGACCGATCCAGCCAGCAGTGAGGTCAGTATCAACACGGAGGCGAGGATAAAGATCAAAATCACTGAGGGGGTTCTTTTCATCCCCTTTTTCTCGAGAGCGTCGGCAAGTGGATCAAGGATATATGCAATAAAGAAACCGGCCAGTAAAGGAGCAAAAATCGAACGAAGCCAAATCATCAACGCAATGGTCCCGATGGCAAAGATGCCAAAGGTCACCGGCTTCAGGAAGCGCTGCGGTACGATGCGATCCACTCGTCTTTCTCCTGACAGTACTCGAGTTGTGGCTCGATCGAGAAGACCTCATGAAAGGTCAATCCACCGAATCCCCGATCAAAGTCTGCCACTCGATCGGTTTCTTTTTTCCCCAGCAGCTGATACTCGATGAGGTGAAACACCATCATTCCGACATCCTCACTGGCCACGACCCCCCAGGAATCGAAGACGCAGCCGGCCAGGCAACCGAACTCCAGCATGGCGTATTGTCGTACCGATTCCAGTAACTCCTGCGCACCAACATGATGGAGGTCGTCATTTTTGATCTGGTCGTACTGATCGAGAGAGTGAACATTCCGAACAGAATGGTCGAGGGCATCGAATAGGAAGGCATAAGCCTCACGAGGATATTCCGAATATGCCAGAAGCATCCGGCTAAAACGTTCCTCAGGCGACAGTTCCGTCACGTGACGGCCTCCCGGTCGGGGATCCCCGCGCGGCGTGCGGTTTCCTCCCGGACCATGAAGGGCGAATGTTAGAAGGTCGAACTTTTCCGGCAAGCGGATCGGAGAGCAAATATCATTCTTTCTCATAAATAGCTCAAGAGATCACAATCTGTGGGGTTTAGAGATCAGGCCACCCCAAGAGATCGTGGCAGCCGCAACCGAAGCTCTTCCGGATCGAGGGCCGATAGTATCAAAGAGGCGGACTCCAGGGCCAGATCGGGCGAGCCGGACCATTCTACATGACGCGCAACTTGTGAGAGCATTGTCGCACGTTGTGCCGCTTGCTGCCGGGCCAAGAGATTGTTGCGACGAAACGCCCAGACTCCATCGGCCAGTAGCTTCAGGGTTCTCAGAACGGTTTCCCGATCCGCCTTGCCCCCTTCTTCAGCTGCGATGGCAGCCAGATCACGCGGATCGAGCGGTGGCGATGTGATCAGTTGCAGAAATTGCTCTTCCCCACCACATCTTTCGGTCGCCTCAAGCAGAGCGAGAGCTGCTCCCGGTCTTCCCCCGGTGCCATCGAAGAGACGCTCGGCCACTTCGTTTTCGATCTGCTGGCGCCGCAGAATCTCGAGAAATGGCGCCCGTGCCAGAGGACCGATCGGAACACGCTGGCAGCGTGAGACCACGGTCGATAGCAGTTGAGCCGGGCGATGCGAGATCAGCAGGAAAACCGCATCTGGCGGCGGTTCTTCAAGAATTTTCAACAGTGCATTGGCGGCCGGCTCGGCGAGGCGTTCGGCCGGTTCGAGTAACACCACTCGACGCTCGCCGCTACGAAGAGACAGGAAACGAATCATCTCGCGCAACTGGCCCAGATCGATCCCTCGTCCTTCTCCTGGCGTCAAGATCTGTAAGCCGCCGTGATTTCCCGAGATCACCGCCTGGCATGATCCGCAGCTGCCACATTTCTCGACCGTCGCTCCCGATCCGATTCCCGATCGTGGACAAAGAAGAGTCGCGGCCACTTCACGAGCCAGCAATTCCTTACCAATCCCCTCGGGCCCCGCCATCAAATAGGCATGCGCGATCCGCCCACGTTGCAGAACTCTTTGGAATCCTTCTCGAGCTTCCTCGTGACCGAGAACATTATCGAAGGCCAACGATCACCTCCTGCTCGATTCGTGTAGCAACCTCATCCTCACTGCCACTTCCATCGATCCGGACGATGCGATCGCCTGGGATTCCCTGCACCTGCCGAAAAGCGGTTGCTGTTCGCTGGTAGATTCCCGGGCGCGATTCAAATCGGTCTCCCCCGGCTGATCCCCCGGCTGATCTCCTGGCGATTCTCTTCTCAATCTCTTCAGCTGTGATTTCGATGATGAGATTCAATGCCGGTCGTCGCTCACCGATCACAACATGGCAAAGTTCTGCGGCTCGCTGTTCACCAAGCTCACCGGCCAATCCTTGATAAACAACTGTCGAGATATGAAAGCGATCAGCGATGACCCATTGCCCGGCAGCCAGCGCCGGCTCGATCACCTCATCGAGCAATTGCGCACGAGACGAGAGAAACAACAGCGCTTCCGCCTCGGCACACAAGGGTTCTTCGCCATCGAGTAAGATCGTTCGAACCCTCTCTCCCAGCGATGTCGATCCGGGTTCTCTTACCGTGATCACTTCCTCACCCTGTTGGCGAAGTAGAGCAGCGAGCCGATCGACCTGGGTCGACTTGCCACAACCATCGGCTCCTTCGAGTGCAATGAAACGATTATTCATGACAGAGGCACCTGTATTCATGACAGAGGCACCTGGGCATCGGCCATGTAAGACGAACGAACAAAGGGCCCCGAAAAAACCATCGGGAATCCGATCTCTTCGCCGACTTCTTGCCAGTACTCAAACTTCTCGGGACGAACATATTCCTTGACCGGCAAGCTGTCGCGATCTGGTTGCAGATACTGACCGATGGTCACGATACGAACTCCGTGACGGTAAAGATCCTCGAGCAAGGAACGGATCTCTTCATCGGTCTCTCCCAGGCCCAACATCAGACCTGACTTGGCCCACATCCGCGGCTGGTTCTGATCCGGTTCGCCAGCGTCTGCGACCCGGGCCAGCAGATCGAGGCTCCGTTGGTAGCGAGCTCCCGGTCTGGTTTTGACGTACAGAGACGGTACCGTTTCAATGTTATGGTTGAAAACATCTGGCCGAGCCTCGATTACGCGATCGATATCCACCACTCGGCCGCGAAAATCCGGGGTCAGAACTTCGACTTTGACCCCAGCGATACGCTTTCGAATCTCCTCGATACAGCGAACGAAGTGGCCGCTACCTTGATCGGGAAGATCATCGCGATTGACAGAAGTCACGACGACATGCTTTAGCCCCAGCTCGACCGCCGCTTCTGCTACCCGACTCGGCTCTTGTGGATCCACGGCCTCGGGTATCCCGCCGCGAACCGAACAGAAAGGACAGGAACGGGTACAGCGATCGCCCAGAATCAGAAAAGTAGCGGTACCCCGTGACCAGCAATGATTTCGGTTGGGGCAACGAGCTTCTTCACAGATGGTATGAAGTGACCGTTCTTGCAGGGCATTGGCAGTCGAATGTCCGTGGGCACTTCGCGACAACGGCATTCGCAACCATTCGGGAAGTCGTTCTCTTTCCCAACGCTGCGGTTCTGAATCGGTATCACGATCTTCAGGCTCACTGGAAAGCATTTGATCCTCCGGGAAAGCTCTTACAGCCTTACAAGGATCACCCTATCGTGCCACTGCGACGGCGACAAGGAGCACAGAAGAGTTCTATTCGAGTTCTGAGCGCCGTAAGATCACACGACACACCGTTCTTCGCCCAGTTCAAGAGCGGGCGGCCAGCACCTCGTGCAGCGCCGGAAGAGAAGCTTTCATCCCTTCACGACCCGCCTCGACCAGACTTGCAAGGTTTCGGAAGTCGCTCCAGGTACGCACTCCGACTCTCGGTCGGACCACGATATCGGCTTCTTCCAGCTCATTCTCGGTCAGCCAGTTTCGAGCAATACTGGCCACTCGTTGCAATGATCCCATTCCGGTTTCGATTTGCTCGGTCGGTAATAATCTGCGCGAGGGATCGATCGCCAGAACCACCGAGTCAGGAGCTGCAGCGCGCGCCGCAGCCACCGGGACACTGGAGACAGCGCCCGCATCACAAAGCAGCATTCCGTCATGTTCGACCGGAGGAAAAACCCCGGGAAGCGAACAGGAGGCCTCGACCGCACGAGAAAGTTCACCGCTACCAATCGTTACCAGGCGAGCCTCTCGCAGATCTAGGGCGACCACCTGAAAAGGAACCCGGCACTCTTCGAAAGATCCTTCTCCGACCAGTACTTCGATGAGTTTCTCGAGGACTCCTTCCTCGATCACAGAAGGGCGACGAGCCAGATTTGCCAGATGCAACCCACGACGCAACAACGAACGAATCGCCTGAAACGGTCCATTTTCTTCATCACTGGCAGCCGCCAGCATCAATCCACCCAGCCGAATATTTCGAAACTCGGGGGAAGACATCAATTCT
>JBBWWC010000317.1:0-2469 GCA_050256555.1 Planctomycetota bacterium
GCCCCCTCATTAATGACAACAGTAAGTTGCGGGCGTTCGGTCAGCTGGCTCGCCTCGCTACTACGAATTTGCGCGCCGTTAGTACCTTGTGTGGGACGGAAAATCCAACCGCGGTTGAGGGAGGGATTCACCGCCCAGGAAGCGATACTGAAGGTGACATCGATGGACTGGTTTCCTACCGCACCCAATGCAATCCCCACCGGATTACCAAACTCATCGGCTTGCACACCTGGATCCCCGCCGAAATTATTGAAAGTGGCAGAAGAAGAGAGTGACCAATCGACCAGTATCTGATCTACAGAGGCCCCATCGCCAGGATCGATACAACTATAGCTAAGAGTCGCAGAGGTGATTACATCCGTGGGCTGGATCTGGCCAGGCAAGGTTCCGAAGATCTCGTCGAAGCGAAGCAAAAGAAAATTCTGTCCCCCTAAATCTTCGCCATCCCATTCCAGAACTGTCGAATTGTTTTGATCGGCATTTCCAGATGCACCTTGGAGCCAAGTATCAGTGGTTCCACTGTTGGGAAAAACACCTGCTTGGAAGGTAAGCGTGTCTGCTACAAGTAGATTCGTATACGAGCACAGAAACAAGAAAACGTAAAAACGCAGATAGCGCACAATCCCCCCTTACACCCTAACTCGATGAACTCATCCGAGATCACCAATCTCACCAAGACTCAACACCCGCGTCAAATTTCAATCCTTTGTCGACAGATCAGCTCCGAATGACACCTAGATGTTTAGAGGCATGAGTTATAAATGGCACAACTAAACGGCTCTCCCGTGGGATCACTGCTACACGTAGTAAATGGATCTGGAAGCGGATCTCCCCCGCTGAATAGATAGGTGAGTAAAGTCACACCATCCGCGATGTTCAAATCACCGTCATCATTGGCATCTACTGTGGCGATACAATCGAGAGCCCCTGCAGTGAACAGGAAAGAGAGCATGGTGACCGCATCGGCAACGTTACGCGTACCATCTCCATTGCAATCGCCACGCAAGAACGGCTCAGGAACTCCGGTTCCTCCTCCACACAGCTGCCGCTCGACAGCGCCTAGGTCGACGGCCTGACAGCTGATCCTCGGTTGCCCCAGCAGGTCCAAAGGATCCGTGACCTGGCTATCATCACCGCCATCGATGCAGGGAGAGCCAGGTCCCGGAGTCAGATCTCCAGACGAAAAATCTCCCAGCAGCGGATCTTGATCCGAATTCTCACCCGGCCAGCCCCCTTGAATGATGTTATGGGAAACGGTCGCTCCGGCAGGAAGCTCCAGCGCTGCACCCCCAAGGGTCTCATTCCCCCAGATGACGCTGTTGTAGATCTCCACCTGGCTATCATCTCCAGCAACGACACTGGCTCCCGGTTGCTGGGTCTGATTGCTCATCACAGTACAACCCACCAGTGTCAGGACACCCTTTCCCAAGACCTGAAGGGTCCCGGCCTCGACCAGCGATAAGTTGCCACCAAACAACCCATTTTCGATTCGAACATTACCTGTCTCTTCCACCATCAAACCGGCTCCAGCCGAAGAAACGCAGTCTTCGATGCGACAACCCTGTAACTGTGCCGAACCAGAAATCATGATGGCGCCCTGACCGGTCGTCAGATGATCACGAATCACGCTACTGATGATCAGGTTCCCTTCGCCGGTGACAGAGATACCACAACCATTCAGATCCGAGACGGCTCCTTCGACGATACAACCATCGAGAACACTGCCGTCTCCCGACATCGAAACAATCCTGCGAGATCGATCGAGAGGAGCCGCAGGAATCCCCGACGATGCGATATGAACGATGCCATCCAGAAGTTGTCCTGGAACTCCTGCGATTCCTGTGGTGACGGGATCCTGTCCTGACAGGCCTCCTCCAGTACCACCACTACCGGCCGATCCACTCGAGACCTCAACCCCGACACCTATCACATCGGAGATCTCACTCCAGACCGCACGACTGTCTCCACCCGAGCCACCGCCACCGCCGCCACTCGAGCCACCGTCGCCACCGTCACCGCCACGTCCACCGTCTTCGGCATTGCCGGCCCCGTTCCCACTCGATCCACCACTACCACCCGATTGACCGCGACCGGGAAGACCACCGATCCCACCGGCTCCACCGGCTCCGCGCAAAATCACGCTATCGAACAGTTGCACATCACAGACTCCGAGCACAAAAAGACCAAAGCTCGATCCTCCTCCGGTACCACCGGAACCAGCGGCCGGAGATGAAATACCACCGCCTCCACCACCGCCTCCACCGGCTCCATGGCTATCGGTACCATCGTCACAACCGCCCGAACCACCGCCACCGCCGCCGCCGCCGCCGGGACTCCCGAGATTTCCAGAAAATCCATTACCGGGTAACCAGTATTGACCTGAAAGACTCCCCCCTTGCGTCGAACCAGCGCCGCCAGCGCCGGCGGATCCCGGAGCACCAGGTGCACCATCTCCACCGGAGTTACAGG
>JBBWWC010000318.1:0-14263 GCA_050256555.1 Planctomycetota bacterium
TGATAAGCAGTACGTGCTAGATCTTATGGCTTCGTGTGGTTGGACCGGAGATGGTACTCCGCCCGATCTTCCCGATGAAGTGGTGGAGGGAACCACAGTCCGCTATCAGGAACTATTTGAGCGTGTGACCGGGATCGACTGGGAAAGCTGGAAGGAAAATCATTCATGAGCGTCAAAGTTCTTGTAGTCATGGGCAGCGATAGCGACTGGTCCGTGATGGAATCTTGTGTCGATCAGCTTCAAAAGTTTGAAATCGAGGCGGAAGTTCGAGTTTGTTCCGCCCATCGCACACCTGAAGTGGCTCACGTTCTCAGCAAGACCGCTGCCGATGAGGGATACAGTGCCATCATTGCAGCGGCTGGCCATGCCGCCCATCTTGCGGGCGTGATGGCTGCCAGTACGACATTGCCGGTGATCGGTGTCCCGATCGATTCGAGTGCTCTCGATGGCCTGGATGCGTTACTGGCAACGGTTCAGATGCCGCCAGGGGTGCCGGTTGCAACGGTCGCCATCGGTAAACCGGGGGCGACCAATGCAGCCATCCTGGCCGCTCAGATCGTCGGCGCTTCGTGCCCGGAGATGCGGGCTCGTTTGTCCGATCACAAGGCGACGATGGCCAGCAAGGTGGCAGCCAAAGATGAGGCACTTCGGGGTAAAGTTTCTGGCGCTTAGTGCCAGTCGTAGAGAAAGCCGATCCAGATCTGCCACAGCAGTGTAATGCTGGTCAAGATGCTGATTCTGACGGCTGAGATTCTGAGCCAGGAAACTGGAAATCGACTCGAACGTTCAGGTCTATCACTCGCCAGCCACCTTCGGCTTCGAAAGATGATGCTCCATCCACAGATGGTCGCTGCACAGAGTCGTAGCCATGGAGAAAGCCACAATTGCTGGTTTCCTTGCCAGTAGTTTTCGATCAGTACCAGCGTCGACAGGGCGATGGTGGCGACAAAGATGGCTACTGCCAGGACCGCCAGTGTGTCGATCCTGCGTCGAGGTTCCGAGACCAGCAGCGGGCCGACCAGCGAAAAAGCTCCGATCCACAACGCCAGATCTGTCAGGAACTCGGCTCGAGGTAGCGAATCCGTGGCGGGTTGGGAAAGATCGGGCGGGCCGAGGACCAGAGGAATCCAGCCGTAAAGTAATCCGATAAAAAGCAGGCTTCCTGCCAGTCGAAAGTGGTCGACCCAATCGGGTTCGGCAAAGGTGGGATCGGGTGATTGCGATGGCGGTGAGATGATCCGACGCCAGGAAGCGATGGTCCGGTAGCCGATGACCAGTAGCAGATAGATCGGTGCCAGATCGAGCATTCGACCGACAGATGGCGGTAGTTTCCGCTGGATCAACCAGCGAAACGCAGCGGCACCGGTCCGCACGTCTTGGCGTTGAACATCGAGCAGCACGATCTCACCGGATCGACGATGGTGATCAAGAAGCTTGCGGTCTTGCCCGGTGATCAGCTGGGCCGGTTGCTGGTCGATTTCGTCGTCGAGTAATCCCATGACTTCGAGAAAATGGACCCCGCGAATACACATCCGGCAATCGCCATCGTAGGCCAGCAGTGGTCGAGCGCAGTGGACCGGGGAGGTCTCCGTCATGGGCGTAATTGGTCAAAGGGTGGTTGCAAGATTCCCACTTCAGTAATCCAGCCAGCGATGTGCGAGGCGGGAGTCACATCGAAGGCCGGGTTGCGGTAGCCGATACCTTGCGGGGGGCGACTGCTGGCGGCGGGTTCCCAGATCTCCGTTTCGGAGCGTTGTTCGATGGGGATTTGAGTGCCGGACTCGATGGAGAGGTCAAAAGTGCTGGAGGGAGCAGCGATGTAGAAGGGGATCTGATGGGCCCGGGCCAGAGTTGCGATGGTATAGGTGCCGATCTTGTTGGCGGCATCGCCATTGGCAGCCACTCGATCGGAGCCGGTGATGACCAGATCAATGTCGCCGTTCTGAAAGAAGCTACCGGCGGCGCCGTCACAGATGACGTCGACCGGGATGCCATTTTTTTGCAATTCCCAGGCGGTCAGGCGTGAGCCCTGTAGTAATGGTCGGGTTTCATCGGCAAGCACATGAAACCGTTTCCCTTGGCGCCATGCTTCGTAGAGAACAGAGAGAGCGGTACCAGCGCCAGCGGTGGCGAGTGCTCCGGCATTGCAGTGAGTCAGAATGGTGCTGCCAGTTTTGATCAGTGGAGCGCCAGATTCGCCGATGCCACGGCAAAAGTTTTGATCTTCTTCATGAATATTTCGTGCTTCTTGTAAAAGACGCTTCTTTAAATCTGGTCCATCGAGTTGGGCGCATTGGTCGGACTGCTCGACTCGCGCCATTCGATCGACCATGTGCTGGAGATTGACTGCGGTGGGACGAGCGTTTCGCATCGCCGGGACTGCCGCCTGGAATTGTGAACGAACGATGTGGATCTCGTGGCTGTTACGAATCGCCAGGCACAGGCCGTAGGCGGCGGCCACACCAATGGCGGGAGCTCCGCGAACCGCCAGTTGCTGGATCGCTTCAATGACCTGTTCGGGGTGGTCGAGAATTCGTTCCTGCTCCTGATCGGGTAGGAGTGTTTGATCGATCAGGTGGAGATATCCGTCGGTCTGACCAACCCAGTGCAGGGTCTGGAATTGTTGTGAGGTCGAATCCACCATCTTCGCCACCCTTCAAGTCTCCTCAACGGTAGTGCTGGTGAGGATGTAATCAACGACAAAGGTGGAATCCTCGGAGAGTCTGACCGGGTGTGTTCGGCAACTGGTCGGCTGCCCTGGACGGCTTGGATACCGGCAATTTGTAGTTTTTTGATTGTAGCTGTGGGTAATGGGGTGGGCCTGGCGACGTAGGTTTTTCGTGGAGAAAGTAGTGAAAGCCAATTTTCGAGACCATTCATGGCGGCCCCGTGATGGGGCAGAAGGACGATATCGATCGGGCCGGAGCTGCGGCTTGCTGCGAGTCGTGGAGATTCAGCATCTCCGGGAATCAAGGCGCTACCGGCCGGGCCCCTGAGCTCGATGACTAAGGATTGGTTGTTGATCGATAATCGTGGTGCTGGACCGGTCGGATCGGCGGCTGAGATGATTCTTAAACTCCAACTACCGATGGTCAAGTAGTCGCCTTCCTGGACGATTTGGATCGCTACCTGATGCCGCCGAGCGATCTGTAAAAGCGAGGCTCCTGCGGGATCTTCGTGGAACCTTTGATCGACGATGATTCCACCGATGGAGTTTGTTTCGATCAATTCGGGCACTGCCGAATAGTGATCGAGATGCGCATGCGAAATTATCATCCAGTCGAGTTTTGATTTGCCAATTTTCCACAATGATTTGCGGATCAAGCTAGCGCCGCCATCGAGACGATCGGAAGAGCCCGCATCGAAGAGGAGTGCGGTTCCATCGGCTTGTGCCAGGAGGCTTTGTCCACGTCCCGTCGGTAACAGTTGGATGGTTGGAGGTATTGGTAACCAGCTCTGAATGGCCATCGCCAAAAACATCGTGATGAAAGAAGCGAGTGCTAGTCGTGGCTTCCCGGCGTTGATCCACAGGAGTGTGATCATGGCCAATGAGATGGCTGGAATCCCAATGGCTGGAACGATCCAAGGGCTTCCTGGGAAGCGGTCGGCAAAGATGAGGATTTTCTCGAGAACCGTAGAGATCAGAGTCCACGGTTGTTCTGCGAGATGTTCGATGTTGAAACGATATAGAAATAGGGTGAGGCAGCTGAGAAAGATGGTAAAGGCAACGATGGGTAATAGTAGAAGTGTCCAGAGTGGCGAAAGTGGACACATTTCTGGTGTCCACCAGACCAGGCCGACATGAGCGCCAAAAAAAGCTCCCAGTGCCGGTCTGATGGATGTCTCCGTTGTTTTTTGAAAATTTGTGTTTTGAAATCCATTCGTCAGATAAATCCCGCCGACAGCCAGTAGCGAGATGGTGGCCGATCCATCCGGTGGGCCTTGCCCCATGGCACACCAGATGAGCACTGCAAATGCCAAGGATTGGACCGAAGATGCATTCCTTCCCGCTACCAGTCCTATGGCGAATAAACCTCCAGTGATGGCGGCTCGAATCGCGGGAGGGTCGGCACCAGAAAGAAGCGCCTGGCACAGCAAGAACATTGCGCCGAAGCAACGAACCAGTTGGGACCAAGGGGGTAAGCAGCGCCGTGACAAGGCGAGGAAAAAACCGAGGCAGATTCCAACATGGAGACCGCTGACGGCGAGGAAGTGGCCGAGTCCTGTACGTTTCATCAGCCATTGTGTTTCGGGTTCGAGTAAGCGCCGTTCTCCAAGAAGTAATGCGCAACCCCAGCGGGCTCCGATGGACATCAGAGAGTCGATTGCGACCAGTCGGAGTCGGTCGAATTGAGAGAGCAACTTCCCTCTCTCGATGATCTTCCAGTGAGTTTCATGAACGACCTTGCGGAAGGTGCTTTGTCCAGCAGCGAGCAAAGCCTGGATGGTGTCTCCTCTACCGATAAAGACCTGGCCAGGAATCGATATCAGCATTGCGCCGCTGATCGGTCCTTGTTTCCCTTTTAGTTGGCCGACTTTTAGAATGGTCTGCTGTGGTTGGGTTCGGCTGCGGATTTTTTCAAGGATTCGATGCGGGACTCCGACCACGGTTCCCTCCAGCAGAACAGGACCGGCTGGTAGTTGCGTCACTGGAAATACTGGCTCGGGGGCCAGTAACAGGCCGATGATAAAAGGTACGAGGAGGCGCCATAAAATTCGACGCGGTCCGGGTAGCTGGGCCAGCAGTATGGTGATCGCCAGTAGTAGTATATTGCTGGCCGGAACCAGATCGAATCCGAGATCACGAATTAGCGGAGAGGTGCCGACCCAGAGACTTATGGCAGGAACCAGCAGCGGCGCTTTTGATGCGTTGAAACCACCTGGGAGGGAATCTGTCAGGTTTGTTGCTCTGGTGGTTGTGGTTTTATTGTTTTGTTTCATGATTTTTCAAGTGGCGGCATTTGTCTTTCCGGAAGGAATCTGCTGTCCTGGTTTTCAGCCGCTCTAGCTTGCAGAGTCCTGGTTTCTGATGGATGACAAAGGATGCATTTGTCGTCCACATCTGGTCGAATAGAGCAGCTTCAGGATCCGTGCCCCGTGAAGGGGGTGAACTCGTTGTCGAAAAATGCCCTGATCGCCGCTTCGATCGTCGCTGTGCTCGTTTTCATACTGGCTTTACTGCTGAAGGACCACTGGCTCGATTCGTCAGTGCCCCGCCTCGCTGAAAACTCAACGGATGAGATCGAACAGATCGAACTCGCCGATCCGATCGGAAACACTACCGAACAGGATTCGCTCGCGCCTGCCAGTGATGAAATCTCATTGCTGAACGGCATCGTTCGGACACCGGAAGGTCAACCGGCTGCCGGTGCCGAGGTGCGCCTCTATCGCGCCAACTTTCCAACCAGCGTCAGTGAGCGTGATGGTCTTTCAGTATGGGAAGTGCTCGATTGGAATCTCCTTCGTCGCTCCGCACATTTCATCAAGACTCTACCGTTGAATGAAGAAATGACCCGGGCGTTGCGAAGCCATGGGCAAACCACCACCGACGAGCAGGGAATCTACCGTTTCGGAGAACTGGAGCCGGGCCGCTATCTGGTCGCTGCCATGAGTGACGGAAGCCTGTTGACGCCTTTCCCCGAGATTATCGAGATCGATGAGGCGCCATTACAGCGCGATATCCTCTGCCTGCTCGGTTCAAGCCTGACGGTTCGAGTGACCACCGGGAACTCACCAGGAGAGGGAGCCATCGTCTCCCTCCACGGATCGATTGTCGAATCCGGTTCTGGTACCGAAGCGTGGTACATGACTCGTGAGGAGCTGACCCTCTTCATGTTGAATTCGCCGATTGTTCATGGGCGTGCCGATGAAGATGGACTGGTTCATTTCGCACGTCTACCGCGCATCGCATACCAGCTGTATGTCGAAAAGCCCCCCTGGGCACAGCGGTCCCAGCGTGTGGTCCTGGAAGATCCACGAGAGATCAGTGTGGAACTGGAACCGGGAGCGACCATCGATGGCATCGTTTTGTCCACCGAGGGTGCGATCGTCGCCGGAGCCCAGGTCAGGATCGCCGAGGCCGAGGGGAATAACTGGAGCCAGATTCCGCCACCGCTGCCGTGGACGACCAGTGGCAATGATGGAAGATTCCTGCTCGAAGGAGTGCCGGTCGGATCTTACGACATTCGTGCCGAGGCGATGGGATTTGTCGATGGACGGTTGCGCGGTATCGAGATCCTGTCCGAGGAGACGGTCGCCGCCGAGGTGGTGCTCGAAAAAGGTGCGGTGGTGCGCGGTATTGTTCGTAATGAGGAGGGCGAGCCTCTGGGCGACATCGAGGTAGTGGTCAATCGCAACTCGCGTAACCGCGGTGGCACCGAAGAGCGCACCAAAACCTTTGCCAACGGCGAGTTCGTCATCGACACGTTGCCGGATGGAGAATATCGGGTGACCTGTACCGGAGATGGCTGGCGGCGCTGGCGCGAAACGGTTCCGGCAGATGGGGAATACCTCGAAGTGACAATGAAGTCCGCTCCGGTGCTAACCGGAAGAGTGATCGATTCCGCCGGCCGGGGGATCACCCGTGCCCGGGTACAGATCGAAAGTGGTTGGGGTGGCGGCGATGAAGCGACCACCGATGACAACGGACGCTTCCGTTTAACAATGGAAACTGGCGGATCTCGAATCCTCGTCAGGGCCCGCAGTTTTGCCGAGTTACGCCATGAGCTGGGTGACGAGCTCGGTGATGTCGGCGGTGATCTGGGAGATCTGGTGCTGGCCGATGCCGAGGTGATTCGTGGATTGGTTCTGTCGCCGGATGGATCAACTCTTTCGGGAGCCAGAATCACTGCCCGCCAGGAGAGCCAGAGAAATCGGCAGCGCGGTAGCACAGCCACCGCATGGTCTTCTGCCGATGGCAGCTATCAGCTAGAACTTCCGCAGCCAGCTATGCGCTGGCGGTTGATGGCATCTTTTCCGCTGTTACTGGCGAGTGAAGAAGTGACGGTGGAGCCGGTCGACGGTGGCGCTACCGGGGTCGATCTGATGCTGCGCTGGGGTGCTGAAATCAGCGGTGTCGTTCTGGGAGAAGGTGTGCCGCTGGAAAACGCATCGGTCACGGTGACCCCGGAAGATGGTTTCAGGATCCGCGGCAATGGCCGAAATCGCAGTGCTCGTACCGATGCCGCCGGCAATTTCTCCATCCGTGGACTGGAGGAAGGGACTTATCACGTCAGGGCGAGTGCCGAGGGGTTCGGTGATGTAAGGATCCGTGAACTGGTCCTGGCGGCCGACCAGCAGCGCCACGTCGATCTCCGGTTGGAGAAGGAAGCAGTCCTCGAGGGTGTGGTGATCGATCAGTTCGGGGCTCCCATCGTAGCGGCACGGGTTTCTGTGACCGATTCTGCCGGCGCATCGCGAAGAGCTTCGACCGCAGCCGATGGTTTCTTTTCAATCGATCAACTGGCATCGGGGCTGGTCTCGGTCCGTGCCGACGCGACCGGTTACATGAGGGCTCGTCTTAATGAGATCGATCCAGGTCGCGGGCCGATCGAGATTGTCATGGATCAGAGTTTTGAATTTCGTGGTTTTGTCGTCGACGCAGAGACTGGTGATCCGATTCGTCGCGCTCGTGTTACCGTCAGGACTTCTGGTTCCAGGAGCCGAGGGCAGTCCGATCGTACCAATGACGAAGGGTTATTCAGGGTCGAGGATCTCAGAGCAGGGGAGTACGACATCAGCGCCACTGCTGAGGGATTCCTTTCTGCAAATTTCAAGACTTCAATTCCTGGACGAGATGCCGCTGAAACTGTGGTTATCGAATTGGAGCCGGGAGCTCGTATCATCGTCGATGTCGTCGATCTGGCCGGAGGATCGGTCCAGGGGGCTAGTTTGCGTGCTTATCGAATGGAAGAGGGTGAGGGGAATAACACGTCGTCCTCTCAACGCAATCGACGTCGGAGCTCTGACGATCGTGCCACGACGGATGCCACTGGACGTGGGACCTTGGTGGGTCTCTCGGATGGATTTTATCGGGTGACCATCCGTCACGGTGAGTATATTCCTGCTGAATCGGTGTCAGTGGTCAAAAGGATCGAGGGAAGCTCCCGACTGAGAGTGGTGCTTGAGCGAGGTGCGACCATCCGCGGCGAGATCCGCAGTGCTTCCGGAAATCTACTCAGCAATGGCAATGTTACTGCCAGGGGGCCGACGACCAAAACGATCAAAGCGCTGGATTCTGGCGAGTATCGGATCGGGGGCCTGCCACCGGGTACTTATGAGGTCTCCTTCCAGCAAAATGAGCAGGGTCCCGATGCGCCTCCACGAGGGCAGATTACTGTCAGTGGAACCCAAGAACGGGTTCTGGATCTTCGCCCCTGAGTCCTGCTCGGTTTGGTTTCTTTTCCGAAATCCAGCACGCAGTCGGTACTTTGAAGGTATATCGAGACAGATTGGCGTTTCTGGGCCGTTTTCGATATCCTGTATTTATCAGCTCCGAAGAGTGTTTCGGAGCATCCATGACGGACCTGTTTGAGGCCTGGACAGAAGTGATTCCCGGAGGGATCGACCATGCTGGACAACCATTCTTCCTTTGACTCCCGTAATCCACTTTTGACGGTCGGAATCCCGCGATTCTTATTCGCTGTACTACTTTTTTCTGCCGTGAGCTCGCTTCACATTCTGCTCGGTAGTCAAGGAGCCGTGGCTCTTGGTGTTTCTCCTTCAGCCGAAATAGGTGCTCTGGTTGAGGATGACCAAGAAGCGATTGCAGCGGAAAAAAAACTGGCGGAGGAGATCATCGCTGCCGGGGCGCGTTTTCCGAAAAATGTACAAGCCCCCAAAGGAATGACGATCCGTGAACTTCAGGACTTGACCGATCAAACGCTCGCACGCGGCGAGCGCTATCTGGCAGAGTATCCGACCGGATCTCGGCGTTATGAAGTGATTCCAGTTCTTTGTAAGCTGTACATCATGAACTCGAGTCGCTCTTTCATCGATTCGACTCGCCTGTTCAAGGAGCGCAACGGTTCCGATCCGGATTCGAATTGGGTCGCAGTGATGCGGCAAAACTATTTTCAGCGGATATTGAGGCTCCTCGAAGAAGTGATCGCTCAGAGAGCCGAAGGAGAGCCGGTCGATTGCAAGATTGCACGGCTCAAAGCGGACACATTCTGGTATTCGCAGGAATACCACAAGGCGATCTCGATGTATAAATTGGTGCTGGATCAGTGTCCTACCGTTGCGGAACGTGACGTGATCAGCTGCGCACTTCTTAATGCTCAGATTCGTGATCGCGATCATAGTGGGGCCCTGACGACGGCCGATGATTTTATTGCCAAGCACACTTCTTCCGATCTGTTACCCCATGTGTTGCACCTTCGTGGCAAGGCTTTGATGGAATCTGGACGGATGGTCGAAGCGTTGGGCTGGTGGAAGACCATCGAGGATGTGATCCATTCGGCTGCGACAGGCAAGCCGGTGGTTCTCAACGGCGAGCCGGTTGAGTTGACCGCTAAATGTCGCAAGGATTTTCAGCGGTATCATGAAGAGGTAAACTTTTCGATCGGTTTCATCTCATTCGTACTGGGAGAGTTGTCCGGCGCAGAGGCGAGTTTCCGCGAGGAACTGGACCTGTTGAAAAAGCGCCAAGAAGCCAAGCAGATCACCAATGTGGGACAGGTTTATATCAGTCGTACCGAGAAGGTCTATGAGAGCCTCGTGCGGTTGGCTGGAAAGCCGGCCCCGGTTCTGGACCTGGGCGATGGCTGGGTTTCGAATGTCTCGCTTGATCCGTTGCAAGAGCAGGGCAACGTGATGCTGCTGCTGTTTGCTCCGTACAACAATTCTCGTTACACCAGCACCCTGGAGAATCTCCAGCGACTCTACACAGCACACTGGCATGAAGGATTACGGGTCGCCTGGGTTGCAATTCCAAAAGGGAAATCCGATCTCCCGGGACAGGTTGGAAAAGTCGCCAAGGAAGCTGCGGATCTCAATCTGGCTTTCCCAGTAGGGGTCGAACTTCAGGCTGATTATCCCAATTATCGTGAATATAACTGCTCTGTTGGTGGTGGCACTTTGGTCGCCATCGACCGTGAGGGGAAGGTCGCCTGGTACAAGATGGACCCGACTTTCCGAGACGACTCGATCATTGCATTCGTGGTGCGTCGGTTATTAGAGGCCTCGCAGGAGTAAGCCGATACTCTCGCTCAGTTTCCGGGGTTATAATCAGACCAGCGTCAGCGAGCGATTCACGCACTCCTCGTTTTCGCTGTGATGATGGGTGAAGAGCGTCACGTCGCTCTTTTTTAGATATGAATCAGGAGTCTCGGATGTCTCGCTCTTTCTTACTCTGGCTCCCAGTTCTTCTACTGGTTTTCTTCGCACTGTTGATCTCCGGCTGGGGACTTCAAGCTTCTGTTCATGAAGCGGCTGTCGTTCCCCTTGTGGTCTCGTCGGCGGATGATCCTCCGACTACCAAGGAGTTGAAGAAGTTGGTTCAGCAGGCCGCAATGTCGGGAGATGCTGCGGCTCTGGCGGAAGTGTTACGGACTCTGGGTAAGATGCCTGGTCGCGAACCGGCCGCAGCAATTCTCAGTTCAGCTGCTTCGCTGTCCAAGGGGCCCGATGATATCTACTGGTTCCTGCTTCAGGGGATCGCTGGATTCCAGGGCCCAGATGCTTTTACCGAGATGGGCGAATTCGTGGTTCGTTACAAGACCAAACCGATCGCTCGTGATCTTCTCAATGCGCTGCGGAAATGCAAATCCAAGTACGCCAATCGAGTCATTCGTCGTGTGCTGGCAAGCTGTCCCATGGACATGCAATTGATGGCGGTCGATGTCGCTGCCGGAGTGCCAGTGAGACGAACCGTCGATGTTTTGATGCCGATACTGGTCCGGGAAGATCTCAAGGAACGTGGTGGCAAGAAACCAGCTACTGCCTTGAAGCTGGCGATCGTCTCGGCTCTGGAGGCTTTGACCAAGCAGCGCCTCGGTAGCAGTGTCATCAACTGGCAAGGGTGGTGGGGTAAGGCACGCGAAGAAGGTTTGAAGACGATTCGAGATGAGGCAGACGATCATGCGCCGACGACAGGTTTGGCGCGCCCGCTCGATCCGGTTCGAGCTCGTCAGTTCCTCGGTCTGGAAGAGATGCCCCCGGGGTCAGTCCTGGTCATCAAAGGCCCGACCGCTGCCAATGGCAATGACACCAACTTCGATCACATCGAGCATGTCCTGGATCGCATCCGTATCCCGCACACCGTGGTCGAAAAGGGAGAGCTGGAAAAGCCTTCCTACAAGCTGGACGGGATCGCAGCGATTTTCGTCAACTGTACTCAAATCCATTCTTTCTGTCAGAGCCCGGGCCACAAAGCTGGTGGCTATACTGGTAATCGACTCCACAGGTGTGAGGGGCCAGATCCGCACGACACGGTTCAGTTCAAGATGAAGCAGGCGGCCATCGAGAAGCTGGTGAAGTTTGTTGAAAAGGGCGGTTACCTCTTTACCGAGGACTGGTGCCTGGTCGAGATTCTCGAGATTGGCTTTAGTAGTTTCGTACGATCAGGAAGCGCTCTGGAAGGTGCCGATGTAGGCATTCGTCCGGAACGTGGAATGACTGCGCATCCGATGCTCCGAGGTGTATTTGTGCCACCGGTCGATCTTTCCGCTCTTCGTCGTCGTTACTACGAAGACGAAGACGACGATGAAGACGAAGGAGAGTACGATCCGGCGATCGAGGATGATCCCGGTGATATCGACCTGGGGCGTGGCAAGACGGCTGTCGGCGCAGGGGAAGAGGGAATGCTGGAAGAGATTGGCGATCCCGATATTCGTTTGGTCGAGCATCGTTGGAAGATCGACAAGGAAAGTCCGGCACTCGATATTCAGTCGAAAAAGGTCCAGGTCCTGATCGATAGCGAGGATCTGGAACAGGCTTGCGGCGAGGGCGCAGTGGCGGTCACCTTCCCGGTCAAGCGAGGACGGGTGGTTCATGTTCTGTCCCATTTTGGGAAGCAAAGTAGTTCCGACAACGAAGCGACCATCGAGAATTTGCTGGTCAACTTCCTGCTCCAGGTCCGGATTCGTGCTGGTGGCCAGAAACCTTGATTTTTGCTCACGTTGACTCATCCACGGCAAGGGTCTACCTTGCTTGCGTAACGGATGCCTCCGTTACAGATACCTTCGGTGTCTCATGGGAATGCTCTCCAGTGTTTGAGGGGTCGGATCGAAAGAATCGGTCGGTCTCGCAACAGGATTCAGGGCGGGGTGAGTTTCTTGAAGTTTCACTTCAACAATAGCAGAGTTTCCGTTTTTTGGTTCGTGATCATCACAACGAGCCTCGTCGTTCCCTCGATGATCTCGGCACAAGATGGTGTCCGAGGGCTTTTCGGTACTTACGAAGATTTCTCTCTTTATTACGATCGGCTTGAGGCGGATATCTCATCCGAAGATGGGCGACGCTCTCTGGTTGTACTCGGGAATGTCTTGATGGAGGGCGAAGGCTTCAGCCTCAGAGCGGATGCCATCGGGGTCTTTGTGGAGGGAGTCGATCCGGTCAAGGGGCCGATCCATCCCAGGGTTCTAGCTCTGGGTGAAGTGATACTTGCCCGGGGCGAACAAACCTTTCGCGCCGAAACGATCTTCCTGGAGGTCGATACACGTCGAATGGTCCTGGCAGATGCACGGTTAAAGATTAGCCAGAAACTGGTCGAAAGCCTCCGCGCTCTACCCTTTGATGATCCTCAGCGAGCTCGATTGATCGCCGAATCCTGGGTTTCAGGGGTTTCAGATGTGGCCATCGAAGGACTTCCGATGGCGCAGATCGGAGTCCAGGCCCAGCACCTGAGGATCGAAGATTTTCGAGATTTTGAAGGTGAAGGAATCGTCTTCACGACCGACGAGTTTGCCGATCCTGAATGGGCGTTGGTAGCGGAACGTGGTCGTGCACGGGCTCGTACCGAGGTCAATCAAAGAGCCGACGAAGATCTTCCCGGTGGTTATCTCCTGGATGTTGAGGATGCACGTCTTGAGATCGCTGGTCTGCCGATCTTCCCCTTGCCCAGTACCACCTGGGATAGTCGCTGGGGTCGATCCTTTCCGCTGCGTGATATTCGCGTCTCCAGTTCCTCTCGGTTTGGGTCTCGCATCGATACCTCCTGGAATGGAGATTTCCTGCTACCGGCTCGTTTTGAGGACGAATTCGATCTGACACCCCGAATCGACTCTCTTTCCGATCGGGGTACGGGCTGGGGGCTCGATTATGAGCTTGGAAGAGATCCTCGCCGTTGGGCGCCGGAGTCGGATGGCCGACTGGAACTCTATGGCTACGGATCGTACTACGCGATCGAGGATGAGGCGTTAAGCGATAGTGATGGGGCCGCCATCGCGGATCCCGACCGTTCCCGCGGGCGAGCATTTTTCCATGCCCGATTTGCTGGCACCCTGGTCGATGCGGAACTGGCGACCTCGAGTGATGCTGGTTTTGTCGATGAGTTTTTCCGTGCCGAATCTCGTGCGATGAAGGCTCCTGAGAATTTTCTTTCAGTTCGCCAGACCTTCGGTGGGGATTACGCGGCCACTGCTTTAAGCACTGTCCGTCTGGATGATCATCTTTCCGTTGTTGAAAGAAAACCTGAGTTTTCTTTTCGGGCACTCGATGCTGAATTTGCGGGACCGATCCGGTGGGATTCAGACATCACTCTTTCGGATTTGCGACTTCTTCCCGCCGAAGGTCTGGTTGATCCTGAACTCAACGCTCGGCGTGCGGATGTCCGTACCGAGTTCACGTTACCGTTCGGGATTTCTCGATGGATTCGTTGGGTACCTCGAACGGGAGTGCGTTGGACCAGCTGGAGGTCGCCTGATTTCGATGGTCAGGAACGTACTCAGCTCTATGGCGGGGTGCAGGCTGCGACTCGGCTTTCGCGTGTTTTTGATGTTTCCAGTGATCGTTGGAACGTCGACGGATTACGTCATGTCATAGACATCACTGCAGGATATTCGAGTATCTTTGACAGCTCGATTCCCTTGGCGGATGTTCCTGTACAGATGGACGCCGTTGATTCTCTAGATCTCCTCGATGAAGTCGAAATCTCGGTCGTGCAGCGATTGCAAACCAGAGCACCTCGCTCGGATCGTGAAAGACTTCAAAGGCTCGGCACTCGTACGGTTGCGGAAGCACGAGTGAATGCGTTCTTTTATCCGGATGCAGATCGTGACAATGGTGGTGAGGATTGGGGAAATCTTCTTGCCGAACTGGTTCT
>JBBWWC010000319.1:0-4097 GCA_050256555.1 Planctomycetota bacterium
TATGGTGCTCTCCTGCAGCATTGGTTTCAGAAGAACAGGTCAGATTTGTCGGGGCAATCGGATCCGTGACAGTACAGCTGCCACGAGTACTGATGGCCCGATCTCCATCGGTTCGTCCTTCGATTTCGTAGACATACCTACCTGGATCGATGGTGTCTGTCGTCGACACTGCATTTCCAGCCAGCGTTTGAAGAATCTGGCCATCGCGGTAGACAAGAATCTCATCATAGGGAGTCGAGCCGTCACCATTGGACCAGCTCAGTTGTGCAATATTCTGGTTTGTAGCATTCGGTGCTGCGGAACACTGCGGATTGTCGGGCGGTTGCAATACGTTGATGGTACAGGACCTTGCGAGGGTCGTGGTCCGGTCTCCGCGCTGGATCAGCTCATATGTATGACCGATCTGGAAAGAGACATCTTCATCGACGTACATCTGTGCAGCCCCTGGTAGGGAAGCGATGAGATTACCGTCGCGGTAAACATCGATCGCCTGGTAGGCCACATCCTGATTCATCCATGTAAAGGTGACATCTCTGCCACGAGAGATGCAGTCAGAAATGTCAGCAGGATCGAGAACCCTGATGGTGCTACCTTTTTTAACCGAAGTGACATCACGTCGGCTTCCGTCGACCATGTAGGTGTGGGTGCCTTCGGCAACATTTTCATCGGTGTAGCTTTGGGTATCACCGGAGAGAGTTGTAAGAACCTGACCATCTCGGTAAAGAACTACATTGTCGTAGACTGCTCGATTGTTCCAGGAGATCGATACTGTTTGACCAAGGGCGCTGGTCTCGACTGAGTTGGGAGAACGCAGCCTTTGTCCGAGGAAGACATACAAAGCACCGGCTTCGTTACGTCCGAACGGTTGAGAGCCCGGTGCGCCGATCATCATGTCGTTTCCACGGTCATTGTTGAAGTCGCCAGCAGCTCCTACCGAGGCTCCGACCTGTTGGTCCTGCTCGAAACCGAGGAAGCCGCGTCCCGTGTGCTGGAACAGATCAAGAATTTGAGAACTACCAAGATTCTGACCGCCGTTGACTCTGTGTGCAGAGCCCTTCTCTTCTTCGAGGAGAACAGAGCGGGGTACAGAGATGGCGTGATCATCGACACCGTCGCCGGTGACGTCGAGAGTTCCATGAACCGATTGACCCTCTTCTTTGTTGTCATAGAAGGTTTCGTAGCGAGTCACCATTGGATGTGATTCTCCAAGGTTGATGCTCGTATCCGGGGCCTGGCTTCCGCGGACCAGGTATCCGACCGTTGCGATCGTTTCTGGATCGTTATCGTGGAGTGAACGAGTGACCAGGACTTCTGTATCGCCATCGGAGTCGGCGTCGCCTGCACAGCAGATGGCCTGTCCAAGTTCATGGTTGGCTTCCGGTATACGGATGGTCGTCCCGGACAGTCCTGCATTTTCTAGTCCGTTGAGATTTGTCACCCCTGAAGGTGTACTACCACCATAGATGATCCATGCGCGGCCTGATCCCGATCCTCCGTCATCTCCATAACGAAGAGAGGTGATGGCGATGTCGGATATACCGTCGCCATTGAAGTCCTCAAGATCAGCCACTGAAGCTCCGACCCGGTGGTCACTACCACCGGTCTGAAAGCGTGCGACGTTGGCGTGCCCGTCACTGAGATCCATCCATGAGGACAACGAAGGGCCTCCGAGGATCAAATAAGCAGCGCCGGCGTCGCCATTATCATTATGGCTTTCGAAAGGTGCTCCGATAAGAATGTCGGCGTATCCGTCATTGTTGAAGTCACCGGCGGAAGAAACCGAAGATCCGAAACGTCCATCTTCCTGGCTGCCGATAATTGTGATTCCAGCACTACCGAGGCTGGAAACATTGATGGTGTGAGGAAGATCTGGCGAACCATAGATGACATATGCACGACCGGTATCGGGTGCGTCATCATCTGGATCAGTTCCGCCAGCACCCGGAGCACTGACGAGGAAGTCATCGGCTCCATCACCGTTCATGTCTCCGGCACCGGAGACGGAATAACCGAGCTGATCACCATTTGCGCCGCCATGGACCACAATCACTGAATCCATGGGGGGGAATCGAAGATCGATCTCTGTATCAGGGTTTGCCGAGCCACGGAGGATGTAGGCATTACCACCATCGTTGTCCGATCGGTTTTCTGCACCGGGGGCACCGGCGACGATGTCGGGGATTCCATCGGCATCCACGTCCCCGGCTCCCGATGATGAAGCTCCCAGATGGGATTCATTTCTAGGACCGAAGATCTTCACCTGGGCGGTATCTATAAATACCTGATCCGAGGCGCTGGAAATGACAGAGACGACCAGAATTGCAGTGATGGTCAGGATGACCTGAATCACCGTGAGGGAACGCGGGATCATAATTGATTTCTCCCAATACTAAATAGGTATCGGCAGTGTCGAAGAGAGCTTTACGTCCTCTTCGAGGCGAGTACTACCGAGACAACATCTTCATCCCCAGACTTTTGTGGGGCACTTTATAAACGAATAGATTTCCAAGAATAGTTTTCAACGAGGGTTCATACAAGCGGTGTTAACGAATGTTTGTGATGTGGGTTGTTGACGATACTTTGCTCTCTCTGAAATCGATGTAAAAAAAGGAGAGGTGCCAGAAAGGCACCTCTCCTCGATTTGAATCCAGATCGTAGTATCACGAAGTTTCGATTCAGGAGTTAACAGTAACTCCAGAAGTAACTTTCGTCGCATTACTGTCTATCGTGACATTTGTGTCACTGTAGACATTCTCTTGCCAGTTCAAGGCATTGACGCTCTGAGTGTTGATTACGCAGTAAGCGCAAGCATTCGAGATCGTCTTGCAGACGTAGTAACCACAGATGCTCATGAAGAACGGAAAGAACACAGGAGCAAGGGCGGTAATAAAGGTCGCAGTGTTGGTTGCGGAGAAGAAGGCTCCGACACTGAAGATGGCGCAAGCGTAAAGGAATCCGCGGGCAGCGACGTTCCAGAAGCAGCAGGCCTCAACAATGTTTTCGACCTTGCCACTGAAGACCTGGAAGCCGTTCTTCCACATCTCGGTGTTGCAAGCCGCAAAACAAGTCACCAGAGAAGTCGCAATCACCGACAGGAACACGTTCATGTCGAACACGGCATTGACTGCGTAGTTGGTTGCGATGGTGCAAAGAGCAAGGAATCCAAGGATTCCAGTGACGACGCGAGCCGTCGGGTAATTGACATTGCTACAGTTCTCGTTCACAGCATTGAAGTTCGTATTGACGTTCATTGCCTGACCTTTCCCGTTAGTGGCCTACCTTGGCCTTTTTTACTGGCCCGCAGGCCCATGGGCTCGGTCCATCCGGGCCCAACGGGTTCATCGGTTGAGTGAGGCGTAGAACTTTACTGATTCTGATCAGAAATCGTGATTTTGTTCAGCTGGTTGCCAGGAAAGGTTTCAGATCAGCCATTAGGCCGTCTATATGTAGGTTTACGTCGAAAACGCTTTCAGCATGTTTTTTGGCCCCCTCAGCCAGTTGGTGCCGCAAAGAACTGTTTTCAGCGAGGGAGAGGATCGCCCGGGTCAGAGTTTCGGGCTTTTCATCGGCGAGCAGCAGGCCGCCAGTTTCAGGAATCAGACTCGGTAACAATCCTCGCTGACTGGAAATAACAGGAACCCCACAGGCCAGTGCTTCTCGTGCCGCACGACAGGTCCCATCGGATCCAGGCACCAAAAAGATGACCATATCAAAAGAAGCGAGACGGGTGGGGTAGTCAGCAGGATCGATGTATCCGGGGAAATGGATTCGCTCTGACAGTCCTGAATCTCGTGCCGGGAATCGTGCTACTTCATCTTGATGAGTTCCGCGACCGAGGATTTCCAGATGCAATCGTTGATCGATTCGGGCTGCGGAAACGAAAGCTTTGATGAGCTCAGGAAATCTACGATGTCTTTGCATTCGCGCCACTACACCGACGACGATCTTCTCGTTGCCAGAGGATCGGCTTGTTTTATCCATTTTGCTGCTGGAAAGAGCCTGTTGGAAACGCTCAAGGTCAAGTAATGGGGGGATCACGAGGATCCGGTCACGGGAGCTTTTACCAGAAGCGCTCAATTTTTCAGCAGCCTGTTCGG
>JBBWWC010000320.1:0-5244 GCA_050256555.1 Planctomycetota bacterium
TGCCAGATTTACCACTGCGAGATCGCTTCGAGGCTCGTCTTCGTGTCGTCGACGGACTTCTGGAAGCTCACCTGGGGCAGGCCCGAGCGCTGGCCGATGGTGCCCGTGCTCGCTTTTCGTTGATCGATCTGCTGGGTCTTGAAAGACAAGATCCTAAACGGGTCTACAGTAGCAGGACGCGCTGAAGACTCTGCCCTTGAAGATTTGAGCCAGGTCCGTTCTAGCGAATCGGTGAGTAATCGGTCGGGTGGAGAAATTGCGTTTCGATTCCGATGACAACAGGGCCGTCTTTCTTGGAATCTGCCCATGCTTTTTTCCAGGCCTCGTCACTCATAAAACCATCCCATGATTTCTTACGTGCTTCCATGTCCGGGTAAGCCAGTATGTAGACCAGAGTTTCTGGTTTTTCAACGGGAGTCCAGTAGCCGATCAATGTCATGCCGTGTTTTACAAATAAGTAATTGGTGTGCTCACGAAAACGCTTGTGAAGGACATCGAGACGTCCATCGGCAGTGGTGTAGGTTCGCATTTCAAAGACCCGACCCTCAGTAGTCTCTGTTGAGGTGGAAATCGGGTTCTCGTGGGCCATCAGGCTGAATCCGTAGCCGGTCATGGCGCAGACAAGAACCAGCAATAAAGTGTATTTGGAATATCGTTGGATCATGGTAGTTCTCCTCATGAAAAGATGATCGGGCCACGATTGTGGGTGAAGGTGTGACTATAAGCCCGAACGGAACGCTTTTGCAATCGAGTCGTGGCAGCGGGAGCCGGCTCTCGGGAATTCAGATTGAGACTGCCGGATCCGGGGTCTTTACGATAATATGTGCAGAGGAGGTCTCATCATGAGCAGAACAATTGCGGCGGTATTTAGAGGATCCCTGACACAGGTCAGTGGTATTCCAGCGGTCCGTTATTTGGTCCCGGTTCTGTTTCTGATCCTGTTCATGGGTGGAGGAGAGACTCTCCAGGCCGTTGCCAATGCTGGCTCGATAGCGCCGATTTTGTCGATTACTGAGATCGGAAGTGCCGACAAAGTTGTCGGCCCGGAGCAGATGTTCCGTGATGTGGTGAAGCATTTACAGGAACAGTCTCGAACCAAGGGTTATCAGTTTGCGTGTCTCGCCAAGGGTGGTCTTTCGAACAAGGGTGATCATGAAGTCTGGATGCATCAGGTTTATGAAGAACATCAGGCGCTTGTTCGGGGTGATTTGATGCAGGTTCCTGAGATGCAGGTGTACCGGAATCCGAAAAAAGGAGCGATCAGAGTTGGCGGAAAATGGCGTCCGCTTGGATCGATACCGGAGGGCAATCGTCTTCAGCGACTGATCCACTTCCCTGAAGAGCTACTGGCCAAAGCGATGAGCCGATCCAGAACTGCGAAGTGGATCGAGACCAAGATCGATATCAATGATCCCGATTTTGTCGATCCCATGGATGAGCCAGAGGAGATGGATAAAGAGGATGGATCTGATGGTTCCACCACGATTGTGCCGAAGAGTAAAGAACTCAAGGAGCCACAGGGAGATCGGATTCTTGTCGAACTCGATGAGGCAGTGGCAGTGACTTACTTCAACCAGGTACAGAACTCCGGCTGTCTCGGAGGCAGTGGCTGAACTATTAGCAAGTTCCTGTCCAGTGTGGACAGGACCCGGGCTCGCTGCAGTGTTGAAGTCGGATTCGACAAGAAGACAAAACTTCCCGATTCCGTGGTCATGACAGTTTTGATTGGCCGCCGCAATGAACATGGCCGCACAGCAAAAGGCGACGCAGCCTTCGGAGAAGGCGTCGAGCACATCGTTTTTACCTATGATTATAAAATCGACACCGACTCGAAGGTGAAAGTGTTTTCTCTACCCAGAGAAGCTCGCGGCTTATTGAAGTAAGCCCGCCACTCTGATTTCCGGTCCAAATTGCCAGGAGAAGCCTTCTCCTGGCATGTTTCGGAAATATTGGAAATCTTCTGACCGACTCCCCGAAAAAGCAGGATGTATGTAGTAAGGGCAAGATTTCCTTGGCCAGATTGGAGGATGTGATGACAGCAAATAATTTCAATGTAACCACAATGGCGTTAGTTCTGACGATTTTCGGCGGCTCAGATCTTTTTGCTGATGAGCAAAATCCTCGCAAGGCTCTGGTCGAAGTTACCCGAAACCTTGGCCGGATGGCCAGTGAGAGTGGCTATCGGGCAGAGATCCGGGCTGTGGGTGGTTTGACAGAAGCTGCCGACCACCGGGTGGACACTCCTGCAGCCTACTTGCGAGTAGCGGTCGATGTCCGAGGACGGCTGATGCACATTCCAGTGCTGAGCTCCTACATCATAGGAGACAAGGGAGCCATCGACTTCGAAGGGCACTGGAGGGCGATTCAAAGCACTCGGCAAGGGCGCGCGATTCAAGGCATGCTGAATGTTCCCACTGACCTGCTGTTGTGCGCATTGAAAAGAGGCTCCCAGGTCACCTGGAAGGTTCCGGGTCGTGTACTCAAGGTGGAACTGGCGCCTCAACGATCACGTCATCTGTTTATCGAGATGAATAACTCCGGTTGTATGAGATCTTCCGAGTGGTTCTACTCTCGGCGGGAAAGTCGAATCGATGCGACGAATACACATGGTGTTCTGGAAATCGCGATAAACTCGGCGACTCGGTTACCGGAAAGCATCGATTACACGTTGATGGCAGGTTACCGCGATGACCAGGGACGGGTTGCGAAAAAGACGCTCGCCTTCCAGGAGGGGGTGCAACACGTAGCCTTTAACTGTTTCTACCGTCTCGATACCACCGCAGCGGTTAGTGAAATGAGATTGTCGCGAAAGCTGACGAAGCTGCTGAAGTGAGCTGTTTACGCATAAATCCGACTTTAAAGCCCGTGGAAGCAAGTTTAGCTTTCCACGGGCTTTGCTTTTGATTCGGTGCTTCCTCTGGTAGCATCAGTTGATAGAGAGGTTTGATCGATCTCGGGCTTGCGTTCCATTGCAGGCTTTGTCGATGCGATTTCTCCTACGTTTTGTCATGGATTCTTGTTTTAGAGAGGGGATCTACCCATGTTGAAGAGGTCATGCTTGACCTTGCTGGCGATTGGCCTGGTCAGCACAGTTGTGGTTTCCGGAAGTGAAATTGCCGACACGGCCCCTGATCCGGTCAAGGCGGTACGCTCGATTGCTAAAGACTTCATAAAGCTCGCCGCGAAGGTCGGATATTCGACGCAGCTGACCATCGCTGGTGGAATGGCTAAATCCAACGACCATCAGATTGTCGATCAGGCAGTTTCCGAGGATTACTCTGGCTTGGTCCGGGGCCCTCTGATGCACATGCCGGAGGCGCAGATTTTCAGAACCACCGATAAAGGTGCTCTTTTTGATGGAGAGATCTGGAGAGTCTTGCAGTCGACCGCTGACGGGAAAAAGCTCGATCGACTCTTCACTTTCCCGGAGCGGTTGCTTGCTGAAGCTGCCCAGCGTCCACAAAAAGTCGAATGGTTAGATTCTGAAGATCAAAAGCCGAAGCCGGAAACTTCTGACGAGCCTCGTGGGAAGACCGGAGTGGCTGACCGCGAATCGGATCGTGATTACAACAAGTTGCGGGTGACCCTCTCCGACAAGACCGCGCTTCAGTACTTCATCGAAGTACAGAACTCCGGCTGCCTTTCGGGTGGCTGATGCGTTTCTGAATATCTGTCCCGTGCGGACAGAACTCAAACTCGCAGCGTTCTTGATATTGATTTGGATCCTGCCACGAGAACTCCTCGTAAGCTCGAGTTGCTAGTTCTTACCGGGATGCGTAATGCCGATGGCAAAACTGCCAAGGGAGATGCTGCTTTCTCCGAAGGTGTGGAGCATGTCGTGTTTCGTTACGAATACGTGATTGATACTTCTGAAGCGGTGGATCAGTTCCGTCTTCCAACGGCGGTTCGAAAGTTGATGAAGTAGGATCAAGCTGGGTTAGATGAAACAAAGGACGCCGCTGGTCGAGAAGACTGGCGGCGTCCTTTTTAATTGCTGGATCTGTTTCAGGAGTTTTCTTCGAGAGCCTTGATGTTGACCTGAATCGTCTCGAGCTGCTGCTGGAGTTCGATAACCAGCGCTTTTTCGCGCTCTACCACTTCAGGTGCGGCTCGGCTGACGAAGTTTTCGTTGGCCAGTTTCTTTTGTGAGCCAGCCAGGCGCCCTTCTGTTTTCTGTGCTTGTTCCTGTAGCCGTACCTTTTCCTTTTCCAGATCGATGACTCCTGGTACGAAGATCTCTACATCGCCTGAAATCGAAACAGCGCTATCAATCGTACGTTCAACTTCTGGGCCAGCAGAGATGGAAGATAGTGCACCGAGATGCAGAATCAGTCCTTCCAGTGATTGATAGATCTGTGCGTTTTCAGTGTTGGTTCGAATTCTGACTTCGAGTTCCTGGCGCGGCGGGACGTTATGTCTCGCCCTTAAATCTCGGACGGTTCTGATGAAATCCTGGCAACGAGAAAAGTTTGTTTCCAGGTTTTTATCGTGCCAGAGATCTCCCGGCCCTGGCCATCGAGCCAGGCACAGAAGTTCAGAATCTTCGAGTGGTTCCTGGATGCCTCTTTCAGGAGCAATCTGGCGGAGGCTGCCCCAGAGTTCTTCAGTAATGAAGGGGACAAAGGGATGTAACAGCCGCAGAATTTGATCGAGGCAGGTGGCCAGGACTTGCTGAGCCGTCGCTGCGTCTTCGCCGCCTTCTTTGAGACGGGGTTTGATGGCTTCGAGGTACCAATCACACAACTCACTCCAGAAAAACTCCCTGGCCAGTCCGATGGCTGCCGAAGGGTTGTAGCCATTCAACTGCTCCTCGACATCATTACAGGCACTGGTTAGCCGCGAGAGGATCCAGCGATCTTCAGTTCGAAGTCGATTCGAGCAATCGGGATCGAATTTGTATCCTTCCAGGTTCATCAGAGCAAAGCGGGCAGCATTCCAGAGCTTGTTGCAGAAGTTTCGACCGACGTCGAATCGTTCACTGATTAACTTGGCGGCAGGGACATCTTCCATGGTTCCCAGCACATCAAATTCTTTACCACTTTCGGGACACAGATAGGTGAAGATGTTCTGACCATGTTTGGCTGTTGCCAGGTCTATAGAATTACCGGTGAATGGACTGATGGCCTGAACCGGAAGACGTATGTCTTGAGTTCCTGTTTGCATCTCGCACAGAACATAACGCATCGCATCGGTGCCGTATCGCTCGATGATGTCTAGGGGGTCGATCCCGTTTCCCTTTGATTT
>JBBWWC010000321.1:0-8670 GCA_050256555.1 Planctomycetota bacterium
TGCATTGATTGAATGCCTGAATAACTAGCATCCATAGCTTGATATGGCTGTTGGCGATCTAAATTATTTATTGTTTCACGCAGATATTTTTTTGATGATTTAGCATCTTCACTTTCTGAAAGATTTTCAATCCCTTGGGCAGTTTTTCTACTAAATTTTTTAATATCATTTACAGATTTATTCATTTCATTTAATATTTTATCAAATTCTTTTTCATTAATTTTTTGTTCCTGGCTAAGCCTTTTAAATATAGAGGGATCTGTTCGCTTGTTGATAGATCGAATTTGTTGATCAATATTATCCTGATTAGCTACCAGTTGCTCTAAGCGCTTTTTAATCTCATCAACTTTTTGTTCAGCTTTGATACGTTGAAAAATATCAAGAAATCGATCCAGTTCTTGTTCAATATGATTTAGATTATTTGACATATTCTCTAGCGCATTAATCATTTCTTCAATCTCAAGCTCATCAAGTGCTTCTATATCCGCTTTCGATGGAGATCCCGTGGAGACTGATCGAGAGGGGGCTCGGCCACTGCTGGCTCCTGACGATGAGCCGATGTGGCAGTTCGCCATCATGGGAGATCGTACCGGGGGACCGGCGGAGGGGATTCGTGTTCTGGCACGGGCCGTTTCCGAGATCAATCTGATTGAGCCAGATCTGATCATGACCGTTGGAGACTTGATCAGCGGTTATAATCAACGTCCGATGTGGTTGATTCAGGCTGCAGAGTTTATCCAAACGATGGGACGACTTTCTCGTCCCTGGTATCCGGTCGCAGGGAATCATGATGTTTATTGGCGTGGACCAGGAAAACCTGAGGGCGAACACGAATCTAATTATGAAGAACACTTTGGTCCTTTGTGGTACTGGTTTGAGCACAAAGACTGTGCGTTCATCACTCTCTATAGCGATGAAGGTGATCCGGTAACTGGTAAGAAAAGTTTTACAGATCGTTCCTGTCAAAAATTTAGCGAACGGCAGTTGGATTGGCTTGATGGTGTTCTTGAAAAGACAGCAAAACTAGATAAGGTTTTCGTCTTTCTTCATCATCCACGTTGGATTTCTAATAATTATCCTGGTGCTAACTGGGCTGAAGTTCATGATCGCCTGGTCGCCTCAGGGAATGTCGAAGCTGTTTTCGCCGGGCATATTCACCGTCTTCATTATGGTGGAAATCAAGACGGGATCGAATATTTCACCTTGGCCACGACCGGTGGCCACAAGTCTCATGAATATCCAGGAGCCGGCTGGGTTCACCACTGGAATCTGGTTACGGTCCGCCCTTCAGGAGTTGATATGGCGGTGGTACCGGTCGGCAGCTTTCTTGATCACCGTGATTTTTCTCCACAACGGAGACTTATGACCGAGCGTTTGTTACGAGATCCTGTGGCTGTGTTTCAAAACGAATTGGATATCGTCAATCTTGCGACCGAACCGAGACCACTGATTCTGACGTTGAGGAATCCAACCAAAACGAACCCAATACAGTTGAAGGTGTCCTGTTCCAGCGGGGAGATTGATTTTCCGGTACGGGAGGTACTTCTTGGGCCGGAAGCGACCCGTGAGCTTTCCCTTCAGGTGAATCTCGATAGCGCCATCATGGCCGGGCAACGAGCACTCCCGAATATCGATGTGGAAGTTAGCTTTCAGGATCAAAATGGTCAGTGGTTGGCAGTTCCTTCGCGGCGACTGGTTGTTCCGGTCGATTTATCCGCGCTTTCTCCAAGGACCGAATCTGGCGGGCATCTGGAATTGAAAAATCCTGGTGATTGTGTGATCGTCCCGGCCAACCTGGTCAAGGTTCCACAAGGTCCGTTTTCCCTGGAGGGGTGGATCAATGTTTCTGACGTAGATGGACGGACTCCCTTTCTGTGTAAGACCAATGGATCGGAGTTTGGAATTTTCGTCAATGACGGGGTGCCTGAGTTCATGGTTCACCTTGATGGGAAGTATTATGAAGCGACCGCTACTTCTGCGCGAATCAAAACGGGTCAGTGGCACCACGTCGCAGGTGTTTATGATGGAGCAGAAATACGAGTGTATCTTGATGGTCAGCAGGTAGGGGAGATTACAGCTTCTGGAAAAAGAACGACGAACGATTTACCCTTGATTCTGGGCGCAGATCCAGACGGTTCCGGGGCACCCACGGATTCGATAACGGGTTTGATTGATGGGGTTCGATTGTCGAAAGGGGCACGCTATCAAAGCGACAGTTTTACGCCAGTTCTTGATCCTCCAGTGGACTCACAGGTGATTCTGCAGTTGCCTCTCGACTGGCAAGTTGCTGGATTTGTAGCTGTAGAGGGCGGATCTCCGACATCCAACAAGAAGGCGCGGATCCATGGTGGGACCAGTGGTGTGAGTAGTTCTGCTACGAAAAAGTGACGTGAGAATCAGGTCATTCGCAGGCGTTGTATGTTTCGCAATCGAGTTTGTCGTCGATTCCCTGATCAGGGCCACAAATCCCACTGGGAGCCGGGATGGGATTTCCGCCAGCAAATAGGTATGTGAACAAGGCAATCGGATCGGCCAAGGTGAGAAGCCCATCATTATCGATGTCGTCGGCGTCGCTGCAGATTCCAGGATCTGTCGGGTCAAATAAACGATGAAGAAGGATCACCCCATCGATCAATGAAAGAGTTCCATTCTGATTGATGTCGGCACGTATGAAGATTTGTTGTGTGACAAGAATGCTGGCGCCGGTTGTTGTCGGGACCACTTCTTCGCCAAAAGCAGACGGGTCTATCGTCAAGACCATTACCGTCTGGACAGGCGGGACACCGATATTGTCGGTGAAGTCGATTAACGATACGGTTCCAACAGGTGCTAGGGCGTCAATCAGGTAATCGATTTCGTACAGTACTGCTGACGAAGCTGGTGGAATCAGGTCGAAGTCAACAGGGCCAACGGTGTCGGTAACACAGCCAATGGTTAATCCGGCAGGATTTCCATTTCCATCGGCCGTATGGATGGAGATGTGCTCGAAGCCCGGACCCAGATTGTCATTCAAGATCGAGAGTACTAGCCCACGTCGGATACTATTTCCGCTTTCGATCGAAAGCACTGTTTCGTCATGTGAGATCCCGAAGCTGAAAGCGTGGATGGATTGATCCGAAGTTACGTCAACTATTGTAGTGACCAAGGTTTCGGCATATCCCTCTCCGCCGGTTAGGTTGAGAGAACATGTTTGACCATGCACAGACGCACTACAAAAAAATACGTAACCAATGATGACCAAAGTTGTTTTCTTCATCGTGATCTCCGAGAATATTTTGAGGTGATCTTTTTGTGGCATCCCAGATACATACAATTCCCTCTACACTATCTATACCACCTGATAGTCGGTCGAATTGGGTTTCTCGAAACAGACGGAATGTGTGGTCTGAAAGACAGGTGATTTTGGGAGTTGAATCTAGCTGCCGGGAAGAAGCTGGAGCGATTTTCTTTGGGACTAAATGTGGTTAAATCGGTTTGGAATCTCTTACCACCGTAGGGGGATGGTGGAATCGATCACGGGTGCAGTCATCGCCTGAGGATTTTTTTTACCCGGAGGAGTGAATCGTATCACTGGTAGTGTTTGATCCTGACCAAGGCCAAACGTGATGATTTTCTCACATTGGGATAGATAGGAGCGAGTCTGGCCGACGAGCCGTCTCTGGATTCGATCCCCTTGCTGTATCTCAATCCAGAGACCGGGCTGAAGTGCTCCGGGGTCGATACGTATCCAGTGGTTTTTTGTCTTCTGGTCATTCCTGAGCAGGCGAGCACGATCATCGATTTGAGTCATGATCAGATCCAGGTCACCATCTCCATCGATGTCGGCAGAAGCGAGAGCTCGACCGACTGCTGGAGTTCCAAGGTCGCCAGTTTTGTCACTGGGTATCTCTTCAAAGCAACCGTTGCCGGGACCCCGGTTCCAGAACAGCTGAGCGCTCTGTCGGTATTTTTGGCCAGGTTGTACAAGCGCTATTTCTTGTTCTAGATGTCCATTGACCTGGATGAGGTCCTGTCTGCCATCCAGGTCGACATCAAGAAACAAAAGTCCAAAGGAGAGTGATTTCCGGCTGGGCGGTCCGATTCCTTCGTTGACCGAATCGTCGAGAAAGAGGCTGGGTTGATCAGCATTTCTTGATTGAGATCTATAGAGCCCCGTCATCTCGGCAGAAAAGTTGGCTACGGCGACTCCGACGCTGCCGTCGTTTCTGTAGTCAGTGATATCAAGCCCCATGGCACCGGTAGCTGAGCCATTTGCATCATATGCTAAACCCGTTTCGACACCCTGCTCATCGAAGACTCCCATACCTTGATTGATGAACAAGAAATTTTGAGTGGTGTCGTTGGCGACCAGGATATCGATGGCTCCATCTTTATTGATGTCGACAGGGATCACGGCGAGTGATTTTGCAACGGAGCTCTTTCCAGAGCTGATATGAAGCCCAGCTGCTACAGAAACATCTTCGAAATGACCGCTCCCGTCATTCAATAATAGGCGACAGTTCGACCCCTCGAAATTGGTCGGAGGGCCGTATGCCCGACCGACACCTGTCAGCCGGTAGTCTACATCGATATCTTTTTGTCGAGACCAGCGAACATATTCACAGATGAATAGATCAAGATCGTTGTCACCATCGGCGTCAAAAAACGTTGAACTTGTAGACCATGCATTCTCAGGTCCTGAAACCCCGGAAGATGAGTCCTGTATTTGGAATGCTCTTGAAGTGCCGTCTGGGTTTTCTTGATTGAGTAGAAGGAGATCTTGACCAAGAGCTGCAACGAAAAGATCTAGATCTCCATCCGCATCGACATCTCCCACTGCGAGACCGGTGCAGTAAACATCGAGCTGAAGATTCCACAGATCGGTCACTTCGGTGAAGGACCCCGAATAGAGTCCGTCATTGATCCACATCCGGACAGTCGATTTCTGTGGGGCTTCTTGAGTCCATGGCCATGGGCGTCCGCTACCGAGCAGAAGGTCGGGATCTCCGTCGCCGTCCAGATCCGCAAAAACAGCACCGCTTCCCATGGTTTCTGGAAGTAGCTTTTCTCCACGAGCACCACTGTCGTGAATGAATTCAATCCCTGCTTGGCGGGTAATATCGGTGAAGTGTAGATCGGGAAGCTGGTTGGTATTCTGCCGACTGAGTACCGGTTCTAAATTTTCTTTCTCGATTTCCTTTTGGTTTCCATCGGGACGATTGAGTCCGTAAATGCCAACACCTATAAGAGTGATGATGGCAAATATTTGAAGACTTCGACGGAATGCGGTAGCGATAATTTCGTCATTTTGCTGTTCTTCTGCTGGTTCTGGCTGGGGATCTTGGCCGTTGTCTTGAGACTTCATCGACCACCTTCTGGATTTTCTTCGGTGTCTGTTTTTCGTTGTAGGTCGTAGATCACGATGGAGGCTGCTGCATGATCGGCGGCCGGGTTTTTCGCCCTGTGTGCTGAGAGTGCTGCATCTCGGGCAGAATCATCGGGTTTGTACTTACTGTGTAATTGACGATGAATATTTGCTTGTTGAGTCGCGCCGAGTAGGTCTTGAATCTGAGCCAGATTCCAGTGTGCGGTGACATTTTCGGGGTCTTCCTGGAGTACCTTCATGAACCAATCGTTGGCCTCTATCAGTTTGGCTTGTTTCTGTGCATCGACCGAACGTCGTGCTAGTGCAAAGTGGACCGTTCCCAGTTCATTTAACAATCTTACGTCTCTGGAGAAATCGAATTTCCTGCTTCTGGCTTCCGGATAGCGTGTGTTGACCAATCGGTCCAGAGATGTCAGGGCGTTGTCGTAGTGACCGTTTTCTCGGTTGACCCGAGCGCTGAACCAGTCGAGGGTCCAGGGGACAGCTGGTGGGTCGTGTTGTGCTGCAGTAGAGAGTGCTCCGGCAGCGTCATCGATCCGTCCGGAGCGGATCAATGCACGCGCTCGATTGATATCACCATCCGCATGACCCAGTTCTGTGACCTGATCGAACGCTGAGATGGCAGAAACGAGCTCTCCTCTGACGGCGCCTTTTTCGCCTTTGCGCAGTAACCCGATGCCGTAGTCATTCCAGCGCATCCAGAGCGGGTGTTGGTCTTCTGTTGCTCTTCCTGTTCCGGAGGTTATCGGAAAAGACACTTGATCTTCACCAAGTGTCACGACAGGAAGATCATTTTTGCCCGGGCCTCGGAAGATATGCAAGAAATGGGTGTCAAATTTCCGATAGAGCGCACGGATCTTGACGGTGATCTCTCCGGTTGCCGTGGGTGGAATCTGAAGACGGTAGTGGAGAGTGTCGGCAGCTCCTGGGGGGATCTGATGGTTATAGAGTGGAACAAAGATGTCTTCAACATTTCTTTGATCGATGCGATTTCCATCTTTGTCCAGAACCAGAGCATTGATGAAGTGTGACCAGGGATCCACAACACCTTCGTCAGTCTGGCCACCGCTGCTTGCGATTTTTTCCCCATTTAGCAACACCTCGACTTCTACCCAGACTTGATTTGAGTCAGTAGTTCCCTGGGTGAAGTGGTGGCCCATTCCTATGGTCCGAAGAACCGTTTCTATCAGAATGGTTTCTCCTGGTTGGAGGATGGGAATCTCTGGTCCGATGGGGGCCACAAGCGGTGCATCAATATCCTGGCCTTTACGAATGCCGAAGATGTCGACCCTTAGTGATCCTTCGAGGAATTGTCGATGAGTTTCGAGGGAGTCCTGTGATGTACCAACCATTGATTGCATCGCAGTATTGGCACCGGGGAAGAGATGGTCATGGACTTCAGTAATACCGGAGTTGTCGAAATCCCTGGCACCGAAGTCATTGCTTGGAAGAAGCGGCATATGGCAACCGTTGCAGTTGTTTTCTGCCACGGAAGGGTAGTAGAAGGAGGCAACTCCATGACCACTAACTCCACTGAGTAGCCATGAATCATAATGGTTCTGGCCGCGCAGGAAGCGGTACTGATTCAGTTCTTGTGGTATGTGGACTTTGTGACAGGACCCGCAGAATTCCGCAGATTGGTGATGGGGCTTCAGGTAGGTTCGTTTGTGGAATGCCGGTTTGGCTTTGATCATTTGCCGGTTTATGAAAGTGAGCAAGGGGGAATCACTCAAAGCGAAGGGGTATAGATCGGGTTGTCCGATGAGGAACTCAGAATTGCCCCTGGGACCGGGGATGGATTCGATCGCATGACACACAGTGCAGGTAATTCCGGCCTGCGATGTGGGATCATCCACATCGTCGTAATCCGGATCGTCAAATGCGCCACTGAAGAACGGTACCGGATCGTGACAGCCTGCGCAGAAGCGGGCTGCGTGTACATTGCCATCACGTTCTAGCAAGACTTTTCGAGTGTTACGAACACTGGCAAGGTAGGCTGGATTATTAAAAGAACTGAATCTATGGGCCGATTGACTCCATTGTTGATGTACATCGGGGTGGCATTCGAGACATGTTTTGTCACGCATCAGTCGTTCGTGCGGAATGAACTTTCCATCCGTCGTTCTTGCCAGAGAAGGTTCAAAGTATTTTTCTCCGGTGGCAGGGGACAATCCCTCGCTGTCTGAGTTTTGATGCCAGATGAGCATTCCCCCGGTGAATACAATCGCCAGTAACGTCCAGCGTAGTCCGGTCGCCCATTGTATTTTTGGACCGGCCAGGCGATGGAGAACAAAGAGCCAGCCCGCCAGTAGAGGTGTCACTACGTGAGCGAAATAGAAGACCGAGCGCCACAATTGCGAGCGAACCTCGATGACCCCTTCGAGTCGAGTCAGAAGGACTCCGGAGATCAACAATACCAGGCTGACGGAAAAGAGTGCTAGCCCCGCTTTTACTGCACGTCGATTGGGGTGGCTCCATGAGTTGCGCAGATGCCAGAATCCGAAGACGACCATTGGAAGTACAAAGAGCAGCCCCAGTCCGAGGTGGCCCAGGAACATCCATTGATAAAAGGAATCCTGCAAAAGATTGCCGGTCCATTGTTCTGCTACGGTGATAGAGACGAGATACGAGGAGTTTAGAGATAACAGTGCAAACAGTCCAAGCACCACTACGAGCCACGGTTTGAGAGCCGCGCTCACTGGTTTGGGCCGCTCCTTTTTCGGCGGCTGGTTCCCCGGAAAGCCGGGTGGAGTACTGGACTCGCCTGGGCTCAAAGTGCTCTTTTCTGGCTGGTGATTTCTCCTGGCAACAGATTTCCTTTCATCATGTCGTTTTTGGATCAAATCAGCAAGTTGCTCGTCTTCTTCTATTCCGAAATGGTTGCACAAAAGGGGTCTAGCTCCTGAACTAGCGAGGTGAGAGAAACCGGGAGGCCCAGATGACCGCACGACTGCATTGTATTTCTCGATATTACGGTGCTGGAAAACCTTCGCGCTGGGTGGTTTTTTTACATGGAATCCTCGGCTCGGGTTCGAACTGGGCAGGGTTTGCTACCGATCTGGCACGTCGGAAACCAGATTGGGGTGTGCTGGCCGTGGATCTTCGTCATCACGGTCGATCGGGCCGTGGGACGCCACCAGATGGGGTGTCTGCATGTGTCGATGATTTACAGGAGCTTTTTGCCAAGGAAAAAATTCAGATTGGCGCTGTTGTCGGACATTCCTTTGGCTCGAAGATTGGCCTGGAGCTTTGCGTTCGGATTCCAGGTGTGAAATTTTGCGCCGTGATCGATGCTGATCCTGGGC
>JBBWWC010000322.1:0-6400 GCA_050256555.1 Planctomycetota bacterium
CGGATGTGGTTTACCTGCTGGATTACATTTTTCAGGGTGGACTGGCTCCTGCTGCTCCTTTTCCCTCCTGTGGCATTCGGGTCGGCCTCCTCGGTGACTGCGATTCTTTTTCGAGCTGCCCCTGATCCTGTTTTTGATCGATAAAAAAAGCGGCCTCGTCGGGATTTCGACGAGGCCGCTTTTTGTTGATCAGTCCCCTGACTTACAGGAGTACTACAGGCCGAGATCGACAATCGTCGGGCTGGCAGTATCGTTCTGAACGTATGGAATCATCTGCTCAAGCGTGAAGATGTTGTTTGCTTGATGCGATGTATCAGGACCTGCTTGGCCGAACGGGGCCAGAGGCTCTGGGCCGTCGCCGAACAAGTAGGAAAGACTGTGAATCGCATCGCTGATGTCGATGGCTCCATCGCTGTTCGAGTCCGCAGCCTGTTCCGGAACCGATGCCTCACCACCACTGAAAAGGTGACTCAGGTTGGAGACCACGTCTGCAACGTCGACACTCAGGTCACGGTTGAAGTCCGCTCGTATGAACCAGTCCCACGGCCATGGGTGTACCACGATCGGGGTTGGGCAGATCAGACGAGTTCTGGTGTCAGGCCCGAGCTCTTCATAGGCATGTTCGGTGACTACGTTGAGATCCATCTCTTCGACCCAGGTTTCACGCCGAGGGTGATTGGGAGTCGAAGGATCGATATTCAGTGGGTAGACATTACAGCCAGGAACGGATCCATCGACCTTGGTACGGGTCAGATATTCATCTGCAGGGCCCAAGCACCAGGTGGTGGTGACACCACTGGCGTAAAGGTTTTCATCCGGCATTTCGTGAGTATCGAAGAAGAACTCGACGTTTGGTCCGCCGTAGCCATTACAAAAGACCAGGTTGCCGTTATTTTTGATTCTCAAGATGGCACCATCGGCATCGAATGCGCCACGGCCGCTGAGAAGGAACTCGCCATTGGCCGTTTCACGAATGTCCCCGAGAGTGACAAAGCCGTGGTACTGATCTTGGTCGAGGATGTTGAGGAATGAAGATTCAAGCTTGAGGACCAGTGTTGAGGGAGGGCTAGCTGGCCCTCCAGTGACAGGTGGAGGGGTAAAAGCAAGGCCAGCGACTTCAAGATTGCCATTGGCGGTGGTTTCAATCGCTGTTCCGCGGGAGTTTCCATTCTCTGGGCCGTAGAGTCCGATCGAGACCGGATGTCCGGCCAGGTCGGTACGCATCACGATGATCTCGGTGAATGGGTCGTTCATTTTTGCGGTGGTGCCTACGACTACATATCCCTCTGGCATTTGAGTGGGGCTCTGGTCGCTGGTGGTCTGGGGAGCCACTTCGATATCGGCAAAGTGACCTTTGACATCAAATCCAAAGATGTTGTTCAGGTAACGAACATCGTGATAGAGGCGTAAGAAGTTTAAAGAGAGGTCTTCTTCGACGACCAGGATGAATGGAACTTGTCCGACAAAATCACTGAGGACTACCGAGCCGCAAACAACCAGTTGCCCCTGATTGTTTTGAATAATCTGAGCACCGTGCCCGTACATGACGTTTATATTTACACCTGCAATGGGGAGGTTTCCACCATAGCTGTTATATCGTACGGGGTTTCCATTGATGTCAGTTGTCACAACAAAGATTGGTTCTTGATTGCCAGGTGCCATTAGCATTCCGGTAACCGCATATCCATTGGCAGAACCGGATGCGTCATGTGTTTCTGCGACAGACAAAGGAAAGCTGTTGCCGATCCCTTGAGAACTGAACTGCGCAATTTCTCGCGACCAGATCAAATTTCCTGATCCATCAACCTTGTTGAGGTAGATGTCGATTCCCGCAGTTCCTGCAATATTAGCCGATCGGATCACTGGGCCAACAGTGACGTAGTTTCCATCGTATGTTGGAGTCATCTCAAGAGACATCTCGAAGGATCTTGTGCCCAGATTGGTCATGTGGACTTGTGCAGAAAGCGTGCTGCTTGAAATGAAAGAAAGGACAGTCAATGTGAAGAGAAGGGCTGTAAATCTCTTCGGGAAATGTTGGTAGGTCATGGTGACCTCCGTTCTTTGGGTTCTTCGGCACAACCCCCCTGTGGCGTCGACCGCCTGGTAAATCTCCAGGAAGATAGGATCCGGAGAAAATCATGAATCGGACCAGGAGATCCCGAGAAACCCAATCTGCGTACAAAAGGCGCTCTTGCGACATCTGTTGGATTTGACAGGAAAGCCCCGACTGGATTACAGTTCCGGCGTTCTGGGGGTTGGCCTTGGAAAAGAGGGGAGAACGGGAAATGGGAAATAATCTAGGAGGCTTCATTCAATCTGGAGTCATCGGCGGAATCATTGCCTGCATCAGCTGGTACGTTGTGAACATGGTGATCGTGGAACCGAGTGTCTATGTAGCCGTGGGTCTTGCCGGTTTCTTCGGTTCATTTTTCTCGGCGCTATTTGCCGCGAAGTGGGCCAATGAGAAGGTCGAAGCTTAGTTTTACCGACAAGGTAAGGTTGCTTCATAGGGACGGTGCTTATGTTAAGCATCGTCCCTTTTTTTGTCCTTTCTGGATGGTCATTTTCATTTCTGTACTCTCCCACCATGAAGCCAAAAGACATAGGATAGCGACTGACGGAGGAACAAAATGAATCGATGGCTTATCTGTACCTGTACTCTCTTGTGCGCCGGGGTTCCAGGGCGTGCACAAGAATCTGGCGAGCCCCAACTTGGCGGTTGGCGGCTGGCCGACAGTCCTAGTGCCTATCTTCGAGAACATTCGGAAAACCCGGTAGAGTGGTACTCCTGGGGTGAAGATGCTTTTGAAAAAGCACGAAGCCTCGATCGGCCGATTTTTCTGTCCATCGGGTATTCGTCTTGTCACTGGTGCCATGTAATGCGGCGCGAATCATTTTCCGATGACACGATCGCTGCATTCCTCAATGAGAATTACATCTCCATCAAAGTTGACCGCGAAGATCTTCCTCATGTCGATGATGTTTACATGGATGCGGTTCGGGCGATGACCGGTGGCGGTGGTTGGCCTCTTTCCGTTTTCCTGATGCCGGATCTGAGTCCCTTTTATGGTGGTACGTACTTTCCACCGCGTGCGCGCTTTAACAGACCCGGTTTTATCGATGTTCTGGCTTCGATCGATCGAGTCTGGCGAGAAGAGCGCGAGAAGGTCGTCGAGAATGCTGCAGGTTTGACCAAACATCTCGATGAGAGAGCGGCTCGAGTATTTGAAGGAATCAAACCGGAGAACTATCTCGATGGTGGACTTGAAGGTGCTGCGAGCAGTTACACAGCTGATCCGGCTGGATTCGGCAAAGAACCTCGTTTCCCTGCACCGAGATTGTTGCAGTACCTGGTTGGCGAAGGTTCGCTCCGTGGTGATCAGTCTGCCATCGATCAAGGAACTTCTGTTTTGTATGCGATGGCAGAGGGCGGTATCTACGATCAGGTCGGTGGAGGTTTCCATCGATACAGTGTGGATGCGGACTGGCAAGTACCACACTTCGAGAAGATGCTCTACAACCAGGGCTCTCTGGCGGAGAGCTATTTCGAAGTGGGAAGGATGACGGCAAGCAGCGCACTTTATCAAATCGGCCGCGAGACTCTTGAAGCAATGCTGCGTCAGTTCCAGCTCGATGATGGTTCTTTTGCGGGATCCTGGGATGCCGACTCCGGTGGAGTTGAGGGCTCATATTACGTATGGACCCCGGAGCAGGTTGCGGAATTGCTGGGAGAAGAACAGGCCGCTCTTGTTTGCAAGGTACTGGGAATCGAATCTCCCGGAAACTTTGAGGGTGGAGAAGACAGTGTTCCTCGTCGGGCCATGTCACTGGAAGTTGCCGCCAAGTCACTAGGTGTAGATCTAACAGAGGCCCGGCAATGGTTTTCCGACGGTGTCACCCGGATGGAGAAACATCGTCAAGGGCGTGTTGCTCCCAAGCGAGATCCGAAGGTTGTCCTTGGTTGGAATGCTCTGGCGATCTCGGCTCTGGCTCGGGGGGCGGCTTTACTGGAAGAGCCGATTTTTCGCGAAGCGGCAGTCCGTGCTTATTCTTCCCTGGAGGGGGCGCTGGTCACGAAGGATGGTTTTCTTCGCCGACGAGACGGTGAAATCGCCGGGAATCCAGCAACCCTTCAAGATGCGGCACTGTGGATGAAGTGTTGCCTCGATCTTTATGAGGCGACATTCGAGGTTGAGTTTGTTGCCGAAGCGATTCGCTCCTGGGAACTGATCTTACGTGATTTTGGTCCACTGAATCCAGACCAAGGATTGTATGAAGCTCCCGCGGGTGCGGAAGTTCTTCGCGGCAGACGGCAGGAGTTCTTTGATGGAGCGATCCCGTCGGGTAATGCGACGATGGCTCGTAATCTGCTGCGTTTGTATGAGTTGACCGGTAACGGTGAATATCAATCGTATGGCGAGCACATCATCGCTGCTGGGCTTCGTTCCATCGGTCCCTATCCGACCGGATCGGCGGAGCTGTTGCTGGCCGTTCAGGCGCTCTCGCGAGCGATTCCTGCAGTGGTGGTGTCGGGAGATCCTTCACAGAAAGATACGCAAGCGTTACTGAAGGCTGCCTGTCAGTCTCCCATTCCGTTCTGTGTGGTAGCCCTCAGGCCAGCAGGTGAAGCGGGATTGAAGGCGGAGAAAGTGATTCCGCTACTCTTGAACCGTCAAGTCAAAGAAACCGCAGAAGCGTTTCTCTGTGTCGATCAGGTTTGCGATCTTCCGACTTCGGATGTCGAGGCGCTCGCCGATCGCTTGATTGAAATTGCAAGAAAGCGAACTTCTTCTGTCGATTCGAATGAAGAAACAAAAGATGAAACGGTAGCGGATACAGTCGTGGAAGATGCGAAAGAAGACAGTGGTTCAGAAAAGCCCTGAACTGATGATCTTGAAGATCGGAACAAGGAAGATGATTTGAACTCTCCAGATGCATCTGAAACTTTACCTCGTCTCGTCGTAGATGCCGATGGGTGTCCGGTAAAGGATGAAGTCGCACGAGTAGCACGTCGATTAGGTCTTGCGATTATCTTCGTGGCGAATCGTTCGATGAGGATTCCACAGGGAAAAGATTTTCGCCTCGAAGTGGTCCCTGAGCTATTTGATGCTGCTGACGATTGGATTGCGGAAAACTGTGACGATGAATGCGTGGTGGTGACGGGTGATATTCCACTGGCTTCTCGATGCGTGGCTGCCGGAGCAACGGTGGTCAATCCACGGGGACGGATTCATGATGAAGAATCGGTCGGCGAAGCTCTGGCTCGTCGGGATCTTTCAACTCATCTACGTGATCTCGGATTGCCGACCTCGGGGCCGGCACCATTCGACCAACGAGATCGATCTGCGTTCTTGCAGTCGCTCGATAACGTGATTCAGCGGGTGCTCCGTAATCGTCATCGACGAAGACCGTGAGATCACTTCCGGTGCCGAGCTAGCAACCTGCCGGCGGCGTTTCGCAACCCAGGGCGTCGTCGGTCGGATCGGGGCCACAGGTCTCGAACGGGGCGACAGGGGGAGAGCCTCCGGTGAACAGATGGCTGAGAATCAACACAGCGTCTCCGATATCTATAGAACTGTCGTCGTTGGTATCACAACCATCGAGGCAGCCGGGTTCGGCTCCTCCGATGAATAGATAGCCCAGCAAAGTCACGGGATCACCGAGATCCATGGCGGCATCCAGGTTGATGTCTCCTCGTTGAAATAGCGGACTGGTAGCAGGGTAGATGATCTGGCATGAAACAAAGGTCAGGACGAAATCGACCGAGAAAGCATCGGGCACGGTATCACCATCGAGATCAACGTCAGGATTAACACCCAGAAATCCAAGAACCTGAGTCATGGTGTCGTAGTTAAAGGGAAATCCATCAAAAGGAGCTGGAGCCGGAATCGCATCAAAGATGGCGACCGGAATTGCGGCCGAGATGGCCGGTGTCTCCATGCTGGTTCCGCCGGTGGCTATGGTGCCCTCGAGCACTGCGCCTGGGATGACCAGACCGCCACCCAGATCGAGATCTGCAGGTCCGGCGATGAGCTGTCCTGCTGTGATTGATCCTGGAGTAAAGACGGTGATGGGATCTCCCTCAGCGTTGAGTCCGAGAGGGTCTACCTGGTAGAGATTGTCACCGTCAAAGTCATTGTCCGGATTCGCATCGACATCGATTCCTGGAAAAGAAGCCACCTCGATGACGGGATCATTTTGCATCGCTGGATCATCGAGGAGTCTGATCTCGAGCAGGTTACGGATTCCGCCACCGAGAATTGTAGTATCGAGAAAAGGATTGAGGAGATCAGCAACAGATCCGAGTTCACCGCCAACAACTGAGATGCCAGAGTTGACAAAGGCGGTTTCAATTGGCTCTCCAGCGCTGGCAGGAGCCACCAGCGACAAGAGAAGTAGA
>JBBWWC010000323.1:0-6928 GCA_050256555.1 Planctomycetota bacterium
CGACTCAGCATACAAGCACTGGCAGCGGCGTTACTTTTCCATTCTGGATTCATCGTTTATCAATTCGCCATTTTTGGACTGGATCCGACATCGATGGCAGCACATCGGATCGCCATAGCGATCCAGTCGATGGCGTTTTTACCAGCGGTGGGTTTCCAGGCAGCAGCAGCCAGCGTTTCTGGTCGATTGCTTGGCGCTGGCCAGAAGGAACAGGCCCAGCAGAGTGCCTGGCGCGCTTCATTTCTTGGAGTGCTGCTCATCTTACCCGTGATGGTGACTTTCTTGTTCTTTGCCAGGAGTCTGACCGGGTTGTTTATGATTCAGGAATCCACCGCACAGATCGCCGCGGGCTGCCTGATGATTGGAGCCCTCGAAGTTCCATTCTTGATGGTCGCGGAATCGTTGACCGGTAGTTTGCGTGGCGCGGGAGCGAATATTCCTGTGATGTGGATCACTGCGATCGGCTCCTGGGGACTCCGTGTTCCTTTCGCCTGGATTCTGGGTCATGGGTATCTGGGATTTCCTGATCTTGGGCTCTATGGAGTATGGGTGGCCACGGTCCTTGATTGGGTCGTTCGCAGTTTGCTGTTTGTTGTGGTGATACTTCGTCGCCGTTGGTTAGAGACGAAAGTTTAGTCTCGATAATAAAACCTACGAAGAGAATGACGATGTCGATGGGTTGGTCAGAGTGGCTGATTCAAGACTGCTGTTGGTGACACAATAGCAGCGGTGGTGATGAAAAACGGTGGTGATAAAAAAAGCGGTGGTGATAAAAAACGGGGCGCGAGAGCTGTTAGCTCTCGCGCCCCGTTGAGTTTGCTGCACTGATTTATCGATCAGGGGCAGCTTGTGAAGGTCTCGCATTCAAGCGAATCACTGGTCGGATCCGATCCACAGTCCGGGTTGGGCCCAGGAGGAGCCTGCCCAGCGGAGAAGAGGAATGCCAGCAGGTAGACACCGTCAGCAACATTCGCCTGACCATCGTCATTGGTGTCGATGGCGTCGATACAGGGAGCTGCGCCACCACTGAAGAGGTAGGCCAGTCCTGTAACGGCATCTGCGATGTTGATTTGAGTATCGTCATTGATGTCGCCACGGACAAACGTCACACCTGCGCCTGGGGTCAAGGTCACCTGACCATTGGAAAAGCCCGGGGGCATTGGTGCGCTTCCGACAACGACCAGATTGTCGACGGGAAGCGAGCCGCCAACAACTCCATTTTGCCATGTTAGCGGCGTTACAATCGGATCGTTTTGATTGATCAAGCCGCCTGGGTTGGTGGAGAAAGCGACCTCGGTCAGAGGGGTACTGTCTTGCAGAGATAGTGAAGTGTTGCCGTTAAAGTCAACGACGGCACCTACTGTGATAAACCCTGCGCCAAACTGACCATCAAAGAAGTCGAGGGCCGCAGGGACTACACTCTCATCGATCCCAACTGCCGTCATAAGAGCGGCATCAAAGACCATTGCCAGTGAGTAGCCAGTGACTGCGTTGGGGAAATTATTGTTGGTGCTGCTCTCGATACCCGAGAGCACAACATTGAAATCTCCTGCGCCAGTGGTGGGGTCATATCCAGCATCTGCATCTGGGGCAGTGAAAGTGAAGCCCAGTGGTGGAGGAGGAAGCACCGTGATATTGCAGCTCTCAATACCGGTATCAAATCCACTGACCGTGGCATTCAACTCATAGAGGTGAGTGCTGATGGATGCGTTAGTGTCTAGGTACTCTGTATCTGTTCCACTGAGACTTGCGATCTGCGTGCCATTACGTGTCACAGTGATGGAGTCGTAGACCATCCCGTTGATCCAGGACAATTGCACGGCATTCGATTCCGGATCTGGCTGGGCGCAACTGAAGCCACTTTGCGGCAGCGGCGTAATGATGACATCACAGGCGATCGCCGCCGCAGGAACCGCAGCTTGCTCTGCTTGTACCGTGTAAGTACTGGGGCCGTAACTCGCAGTCGTATCGGAGTAACTGGTGTCGGTACCACCAAGAACCGCGAGTACCGCGCCATCACGACGAACCGTGATCGCCGTGTAAGAATCTCCGTTGGTCCAGGAGAGATCGACAGACGGATTTGTGGTGGCTCCGATGGTGCAGCTCAGATTCTGCACGGCAGGCAGGAAGTTTCCGGAAGGAGCAGCAACGGTCAAGCTCAACGAGTTGGGAGTTCCAACATTACCGGGCTTGAATAGTTCCATGGTCGCAGTGTTGTCGGCTGGCGGTGCATCGCAGGTGAAGTAGAAGTTCATCAGCATCGCCCAACGTAATGCATTGGCGTTCTGGTTTTCGCTGAAATCGTCAGTCGACCAAGTGATGCCGACGCCCGGATTCAGGGTGGCAGTCCAGTCCGCATCTGAAGTGGGCTCACCGCTATGCCATGTGTTGTCATGGAATCCATGACTGATGATGGAAGCACCAGCTGGGTAAGGCACAGTGAAGGACTTGGCGCTGCGATCCGAGTAGACGTTTTGAATCGCATACTCGTAGTTCCAGGTGCCATTGCCGTTGTCGATGACATCGTATCCAGCGATGAAGAGTCCGTCTTCGGGGACTAAGAGATCGATCAGGGTTACGGTCGGCTGGAAATCTTGCCACGCCTGTATTGCCGGCTGTTGCATTTGAGTAGAGCCGGCGAAACTCAGGTTATGGTTTCCTGTTTGGGAAACAGTCACCTGACGGTAAGACTGGTTATTGGCCTGGTTTTCCGCAGTTGCATCGTCGAGAGCCACGTACTGGCCAGCGACGAAGTATAACGCACCGGGGAAGTTGGCCGACAGTAGGTCGGTTTCTTTGACCTGCAGGCGACGTGCGATGTTGTTCTGACCGGGTGGGATCGGTGGCGCATTGTAGGGGAAGGGGAAGAAGCCGGTGGTCGCATTTACATCCGAACGGGGACCGAGGTTGCTCTGGTTACCATTGAGGCCGGCAGAGTAGGGATCTGCACAGCCGGGGGTGAGGTGATCCAGGCACCCACCGGGAGGGTTACAGCCAGGGCAAAGGCCGGTGATCTGCAGGGCGCAGAAGCCGTGCTTGAGCCAGGAGTTGCCAATCTGTGAGAAGCGGCCTTCATGGAGTCGGAACAAGTCCTGAGCGATGACCGGGTGGCGATTGTTGTTTGCTTGCCAGTCGAGATCGGCTGTTCCGATATTGCACGAAGTTGTGGCGACGGAAAATGCGTAAATAGCCTCACCATCGACCGTATTGGTTCCGTATGTGTTGATGGTTGGCAGGTCGCCGACGATGACATCTGGTTGGGCATATAGAGCTCCAGAAGTCAAAATCAAAACACACGTAATGATCCGTATAAATGGATGCACGTTATCGTTTCCTCTCTTCGATATCACTTATCGAACTGAACGTTAAACCAGAGTGATTTTTTCGTCAGGACTATGCTCTATCGATCGATGATGATTAGTTATTCAGACTTTCCCCAAAGACACACAAAAACTTACTCAAGAAGAGCCGCTATCGATCCTGTGAACAAGGCTGGCGGGCTTTTCATCTTCAACAACCTATAGTACTCATTGTCCCATAGAACGAACCTGCAGTGAAGATTCGAGATGCAACTTTTAATGCTATTAGAGCTGAATTCTAGCTATTTAGGGCTGGTTCTTTGCGACGGGTGGTTTTTTGAATTTGTAAGGATTTCCGATAGCTGGAAGCTGGGATGGCGACATTTAGCCTCGATGTAGGCCTTTTGTACCGAATTCTTCACGGAGCTGACGAATTACTTGCTTCCGTGCAACAGAAGATCTGAGATGAATCTGCGGTCCCGTGAGTCATACAGTGACTGGTCAGCGAGACGCAGTGGATTTGATCAGGCGAGCAGGGAGATCTTCCCTCGATTCGGGGAAAAATGTCCGAAACGGCGACAGGTGAATTCTTTGATCAAAGGGTAGCAGGACTGTATAGCGCCGTGATTCCGGTAGGTTTCGCCACTGCTGTAACAATGTGGACGGCGGGCTACATCGCTCGACTCCCGTTTATCGAAGCCCCCTCGTCTTTGCTCTTTTTTGCGCTGATCGGGATTCTGGTTCTGGGTGGAAGGATCGCCGCTTCACGACATTTAGATCGGATTCGAGCGGGAGTCTTGTGTGGTTTTGTAGCAGCGATTCTGGATCTATTAGTTCTCGGAGCTTTCGTGGTTCCTGACGGAGAGCCACTGTCTTCTGATCTCTGGTTATCTCTTGGCGGTTCTTTTCTCTTTTTCGTTTTTATCTGTATCGGACTCGGCGTTTTGGGGGCGATGAGTCGTGGGCCGGGAACTTCGACCCGTCAACAAGGTCTTGAGCTGATGTCGGGAACCTCGTTTTTGGCAACCCTGGTTCTGGTCGGAATCGGTGGACTGGTGACCAGTACCAATTCCGGACTGGCGGTTCCTGACTGGCCCGATTCCTTTGGCCAGAATATGTTTTTGTTACCCCTTTCCCGTATGACTGGTGGAATCTACTACGAGCATGCCCATCGGCTTTTTGGTGCCCTGGTTGGGCTCGTGACCGGTGCACTGGCGATCTATCTTTGGCGCTGTGCGGGTCGTCGACATTTAACAGTTCTTGGTTTTGTTGCGATCTTGCTGGTGATTGTTCAGGGGATTGCTGGTGGGGTACGAGTCACCGAGCTGAGTCTTGGATTGGGAGTGGCCCACGGGGTTCATGGCCAGATGATTTTGGCCTTGCTGGCGGTGATTGTGACGCTAACAGCTTCCAGCTGGCAGCGAGAACCAAAGGGCGCAGCGGACCCGATCGATCGCTGGTCGAGTCTTATTCTGATACTTCTATTGTTGAGTCAACTGGTGCTGGGAGCTCTTTCGAGGCATTTCTCACGCGATTGGCTGATTTTTCACATCCTCGTGGCGTTTTTGATTCTGGTGTTGATCGTCCTGATCGGGGTGCGCGGTGGTCTTCCGGCGATGCTCCAGACTCGTTCACGCATCGGCATTTCGCTGGTGATAGGGGCCTCGTTGCAGATCGCTCTCGGTTTTGCTGCGTTGGCGGTCACTGGAGCAGCCCTACAAGGGGCGCTCCCGAGCGCTTCCAGTGGAGTTCTGGAGACCTTGGTCGCCACCTCTCATCAGACGGTCGGGGCACTGATGTTGAGTCTGGCTGCTTCCTTGCTTTGCTGGACTTTCAGGGCACGGGGTTGAGTCATACGAATCGGCCGGAAAAGGGCCATTTCGGTCGAGTTGAAGAGCCTGGGCGTGTCCCTCCAGTCAATTTGAGTTCTTCTTGTACTGATTTTCAACAACCGCCAATTCTCAGAGAATCTGAAAAACCCACGTAAATTCGTGCAAGTTCGTTTGCCTGTTTCCGAGTCATTGCTAGCCTCTCATATGTTTGGCGAGAATGGTGACAACATGCGGTCCCTGGGAAGCTTCCGGGATCGGTCGCAGATCGAAGTTTTTGTCGGGTGAGGTCGTGCCAAGACTCTGTGTTTGCTGGAGTCTTTGGTTAGCCCGTTTTGACGCTTCTTTCTGCTTCCTTGTTCCCACGCCAAGATGTGCAGATGATCATGGGTTGGAAGGAACTTGGAAACGATGAATCGCGATCCGATCTTTCGTCCCTGGATGGACCAGTTACTAAAACTACTCGGAGCAGGAGCCGCTGTCTCAGGGCTTTATGTCGTTCTGATGATTTACTTCGGTTTTTCGCCGAAGACACTCAATGCCGGTTACATGCCGGAACAACCTGTACCTTATAGCCATGCATTGCATGTTGGCGAGCTCGGGCTTGATTGCCGCTATTGCCATACCTCAGTAGAGAGCGCTGCGTTCGCAGCGATTCCACCGACTCAAACTTGCCTTAACTGCCACGAAAAGATTGCGCCGACCAGTACCAAGTTGAAACCGGTTCGGGATTCTTTCCGAACCGGACTTCCCGTCGAATGGGTGAAGGTTCACGACCTACCTGACCATGTCTATTTCAATCACAGTGCGCATGTCACCAGAGGTGTTTCGTGTGTCGAATGTCATGGGCGTGTCGATCGTATGGAAGAAGTTCACCAAGTGGAACGCCTGAGTATGGGGTGGTGTTTGGATTGTCATAGAGATCCAGTAACTCGAGTTCGACCAGTCGACAAGGTGACGGATCTGGACTGGGGGCTTGAGAGAACGGAAGAGGAAAAGGCGGCGCAAGGGGTTGAGATCTTGAAGAACCTGGGGTTGTACGACGAAGCCGGTGAGCCGACTGTACGGATGACCCTCCTGACGAACTGTTCCACATGTCATCGATAAAAAATAAAACAGGCTCCAAGCAGGGCCATGCACTCTGGCGCAGTCTTGACGAGTATGCCGATTCTCCTGAGTTTCGCACACTGGTCGAGAAAGAGTTTCCTAACCATGCACCTGAGTTGTTCAATTCCACTTCACGTCGCCATTTCCTCAAGGTGATGGGAGCTTCTGTGGCGCTGGCGGGAGGCCTTGCCGGCTGTCGTTGGCCGCAAGAACAGATCCTTCCGCACACCAGTCGTCCGGAGGGACGAACCCCTGGTGTTCCGGTCACCTATGCTTCCTGCTGGGAGCAACAGGAAGTCGCCGAAGGAGTTCTGGTTACCAGTTACGATGGGCGCCCCATCCGAGTCGATGGGAATGGTGATCATTCGTATCAGAGTGGTTCGGCTACCTCACAGATGCAGGCCAGCGTACTGGGGCTTTATGATCCGGGACGTAGTTCTGAGCCGACCCATCGCGAAGGCGACCATGGTACTGCTGCGAGCTGGGAAGCTGCGGCAAAGATGCTCCGGACTGCTGGTAAATCTGGCAAGTTGACGGTGCTCGCCTCTCCGACTTCATCGCAGGCGGTCTCGTCGATGCGAAAACGTTTGTTGCGTGAAGTTCCGGGTTCTCAATGGCATCACTGGGCACCTCTGGATCGTGATTCTGAAAGAATGGGCACGGCAATGCTCTTTGGACGTCCCATGCGTCCAG